>NZ_JAKFEL010000162.1:0-10790 GCF_036675695.1 Aeromicrobium sp. | reverse complement strand
TATGCCTGAAGATGATGCGCCGGGCTGGGAAGCGCCTCACGGCGCGTGGCCGCTCGAAGCGGCTGATTTTAGGTCCCGGGGCTACCACAGCCCGACGCGTAGACAAGCCTAACTGACGAGCCCCCGACCTCAACTGCAATCAGTGAAGGCGTGCCGCGCGTTCGAGCTCAGCGCAGCGCCTCAGGTGCATGGCAGTGTCGACCAACTTGGCCGCGCTGTGCGGATCGCCGGACTCTAGCTGCCCTCGTCCGACACCGACGATGTGCGCAAACGCCGCGGCACGATCGAGCGTCACATCGAAGTCTTCGCCGACGACACCGCGAATCACCGTGTCGACCAAGGCCATGACTTCGTCTGGGCCCGGAGGATCGACGACACCGGCGAGTACTTCGTGTACGGGCGCGTAGGCCTTGCCGGCTGCGTATTCGCGCGCGGCCTGCTCGGGCGAGCGGTAGACCCACGTACGGAGCAGGTAGAGGCGCCACAGCGATCCGGCGACGGTGTCGGCAGCAGCGTGTGACCAGAGATCAGCGATGACACCAAGTCCCTCAGCATCGGCCAGATGCAGGACGCGATCAACGAGTCCTTGGTCTTCGTCGTTGCGAGGACCGCGTACGAGGAGGTTGGCGATGCGGTGGCCGGCGGCGGCCATCTCAGCCGGATCGGAGACGTCATCGGCCTGCGACTCGAACAGCTCGGCGCCGGGCAGCGCAGGCTTCTTGAACCTCTCAGTCATGCAGACCCCCGCGTTTCATGCGACCACCGTAACCGGCGACCACCAATTCAGGGGGTCATGGCTCTCGCGGCTTCGGGCAAACCCCACCTTCAAGACGGAAGGTCTGTGGGTGCCTCGTCCGGGGCGTCGAGTGCCTCGGTCAACAGCTCTGCGATCAGCCCAATCTGCCACGGTCGAGCGCCTTGTGAGGCGAGGGAATCGGAGACCGTGGCAACTGTGAGCTCGGCCGGCGGTTCCCAGGCGAGATTGCGTACGAGCTGAGGGCTGATCAGGTTCTCAGGCGGCAGGTTGTGCTTCTCCGCAATTGAGGTGACGACCTCGCGGGTACGGCCAAGGCGTAGGGCCGCGACGGGGTTCTTGTCGGCCCAGGCGCGTGGCGGTGGGGGACCGTCCACCTTCTGGCCGGTCGTTGGAAGCAGCTTCTCGTCGAGCGCGAGCCCGCGCTCGACGGCGTCGAACCACTCGCTGACGAATCGACGTGGTCCACGGTTCTTCATGACCTTCATCGACTTCAGCGAGTTGAGGTCCTGCGGTGCGGTGACGGCGATCTCGATGATCGATGAGTCGGGGAGGATGCGCCCGGGCGTGATGTCGCGGTCGGTCGCGATGGCGTCCCGCGTCTCCCAGATCTCGCGTACGACGGCCAACGCGCGACGCCCTCGTGCCTTGTGGATGCTCGACGTACGGCGCCAGGGCTCCTTGCGCTCCGGCGGTCCTTGGAACCTCAGGAGCGCATCGAACTCTTCGGCAGCCCACTCTCGCTTGCCCGCTGCGACGAGGTCGGCGTCGATCAGGTTGCGCAACTCGACAAGCACTTCGACATCGAGCGCGGCGTAGACGAGCCATGGGTCCGGCAGGGGACGGGTCGACCAGTCAGCGGCCGAGAACTCCTTGGCGAGGCTGAGGCCGAGATAGTGCTCGACGAGCGCCGCGAGTCCTACACGAGGGAGGTTGAGCAGGCGGCCGGCCAGCTCTGTGTCGAACAGCGACTCGGGGTAGAGGCCGACCTCGGCAAGGCACATGAGGTCCTGCGTTGCGGCATGCAGGATCCATTCGTTGCCGTCGAAGGCGGTGTCGAGAGTGACGAGGTTGTCGAACGCGATCGGATCGATCAGATGCGTGCCCGAGCCTTCGCGCCTCACCTGGACGAGATAGGCGCGTTGCGAGTAGCGGTATCCCGAGGCGCGCTCAGCGTCGAGGGCGATCGGTCCGGTGCCGGCCGCAATGCGTTCGCAGGTCTCTGCCAGGGCCGGCGGCGTGTCGACGACGGGGGTGAGTGGTTCGCGAAGCTGGAGACGGGGAGCCTCGGGCTCCACAGGTTCGGCGAGCTCCGCGGGCTCTCTCCCCCGACGTCCGCCAGCTTCGGCGTCGATGGTGTTGCCATCGGTGGCCGTGGGGGGACCCCCATGTTCGGGTTCTTCTGCCACCGTCAACGAACGCCACGCTTGCGCTGGAGTCGGATCACACCTGGTGCGAGCGGAGGCAGACCGGCGATGGCGCACAGCAGATCGGTCCAGGCGCTCGCATGGGTGGCCATCGTGGACTTGGCATCCATGATCGGCGTCCACGATGCGCGTACCTCGATCTGCGCGCTGGAGCCGTCGGCATCCATCTCTCCGAAACCTTCGGATCGTACGACGGTGACGCTGCCGCTCGCGGCCGTGTGGTGGCTGCCCTGCGCCTCGAGCGACTCGGTCAGCCAGCTCCACCCGACGCTCGCGAGCATCGGGTCAGCAGCCATGTCAGCCTCGACCTCAGCACGGGCAAACGTGACGCAACGGAACGTACCGCCCCATGCGTCATTGCCCGCCGGATCGTGCAACAGGATGAAGCGTCCGGTGGCCAGCTCTTCCTCGCCGACGAGCACGTCGCCGCTGATGGCGAACGAGTGCGGGGCGATGCGTTGGGGCGCGGGCATCTCGTCGACCACGACCTCAGGTCGCAGCGACGCGTGCCGTACCTGCTCGACCGCAGCCGTGAACTGTGCGGGGGTGCGGTCTATTTCACTTCGGGCTCCCACACTGTGATCGTAGGCGCGATCGGGTCAGCGCGGGATCCCGACACTCCGCTCAGCTGAGACTGCCCCCTGAGACAATGAGCGGGTGACCGCAACTTTGACTGACAGCGCCTTCCTCCAAGCGTGCCGTGGCGAGCAGCCCTCGCACACGCCCGTGTGGTTCATGAGGCAGGCCGGCCGGTCGTTGCCGGAGTACCTCAAGCTGCGTGAAGGCGTCGCGATGCTCGACTCGTGCTTCCAGACCGACATGGTCGTCGAGATCACGATGCAGCCCGTACGCCGCTATGGCGTCGACGCGGCGATCTTCTTCTCCGACATCGTGGTGCCGCTCAAGGCGATCGGTGTCGACCTCGACATTGTGCCGGGCACTGGACCAGTCATCGCTGATCCGATTCGTTCGCACGCTCAGCTCGACCAGTTCCGCGATCTCGAAGCCGACGACGTCACCACGATCACCGATGCCGTGAAGGCGCTGGTCGGTGAGCTCGGCTCGACGCCGCTGATCGGCTTCGCCGGTGCACCGTTCACGCTCGCGTCGTACCTGGTCGAAGGCGGTCCGTCGAAGGACCACCGCAAGACCAAGAAGCTGATGTACTCCGATCCCGACTTGTGGCACGCGCTGCTGGCACGCATCTCGGTGATCGCCGGCCAGTTCCTGCGCCTTCAGGTCGAGGCGGGTGCTTCGGCGATTCAGCTGTTCGACTCCTGGGCCGGCAACCTCTCGCTCGCTGACTATGAGCAGTACGTACGCCCGCACTCCGAGGCTGTGCTGGCCTCGGTGGCTGATCTTGGTGTTCCCCGCATCCATTTCGGCGTGGGCACCGGCGAGCTGCTGCACTCGATGGGCCAGGCAGGTGCCGATGTGGTTGGCGTCGACTGGCGAGTTCCGCTCGACGAAGCCGTACGCCGTGTGGGTCCGGGCAAGGCCGTCCAGGGCAACCTCGACCCGACGCTGCTTTTCGCGCCCACCGAGCTGGTGCATGCCAAGGCTGCCGAGATCATCGACGCCGGTCGGACCGCCGAGGGCCACGTGTTCAACCTCGGCCACGGCGTTCTCCCGGCAACCGATCCAGACTCACTGGCTCGGCTCGTCGACTTCGTCCACGGCTACGAATCCAACTGACGATGCGCGTCGCAGTCGTCGGCGGTGGAATGGCGGGGCTTGCTGCTGCCCGCCAACTTGCGGACGACGGCGCTGATGTCCTCCTGTTCGAAGGCTCCAGCCGTTTGGGCGGCAAGCTCATGCTGGGCGATGTCGGCGGCCTGACGCTCGACCTCGGTGCCGAGTCGATCCTGGCTCGGCGACCCGAAGGGCTCGATCTGATGCACGCCGTCGGGCTCGACGATCGCGTGGTCAACCCGCGCACGATCGATGCGGCGATCTGGACCCACGGCTCGCTGCGCGCGATGCCACCAACCGTGATGGGCATCCCGATCTCGGCTGAGGTCAACGGCATCGCTGAAATCACGCCCCATGTCGTCGACGTTCCGGACGGCGATGTGTCGGTCGCGGAGTTCGTCAGCGCGCGACTGGGCGCCGATGTCGTCGACAGGCTCGTTGAACCGCTCCTCGGCGGGGTGTACGCCGGGCACGCCGATCAGCTCTCGCTCCGGGCGACGGCACCGCAGATCGCGGCACTCGGCAGTGATCTCCTCGCTGGAGCAACGAAAGCCAGGGCAGAAGCCACCGCCTCAGGTCCTGTGTTCGCCGGGCTCGTTGGGGGAGTCGGGCAGCTGCCCGAGGCAGTCGCCGCGGGTATCGACGTACGCCTCGACGCGACCGTCCGCGAGATCGCCCGTACGGCTGACGGCTGGCGACTCTCGGTCGGACCAACCACGGACGTCGACGCGATCGATGTCGACGCGGTCGTGGTCGCTGCCCCCGCACCTGCGGCCGCGCGCTTGCTGGCCGAGGTCGCTCCCGATGCCGCATTCGCGCTGGCCGCGATCGACTACGCCAGCGTCGCGCTCGTGACCTACGTCTTCGACGACGGGCCCACGTTCGAGGGCTCTGGCTTCCTGGTTCCGCCTGTCGACGGCACGTTCATCAAGGCCGCGACCATCTCGTCGAACAAGTGGGGATGGGTTGCCGACACCGGCCGTTCGGTCATACGTGCCTCCGTCGGCCGTGCGGGCGAGGCGACTCTGTTGCAGAGCGACGACGCAGACCTCACCGCTCGTGCGCTGGCAGACCTTCGCACAGCATTTGGCGGCTTGCCCGACCCGCTCGACTCACACGTCCAGCGCTGGGGTGGCGGCCTGCCGCAGTATGCCGTCGGCCACCTCGACCGGGTTGACACGATCGAGCGCGACATGGCGACAGTGCCCGGAGTCGAGGTCTGCGGTGCTGCCTATCGCGGTGTCGGCATCCCTGCTGTGATTGCGTCAGGACAGGCTGCCGCGCGCCGGCTGCTCGGTGGGACAATAGATACATGAGTGAGATCGCGAACAAAGGCAAGCTGGCCAAGGAGATCAACGAGACGATCCGCTACACGATGTGGTCGGTGTTCAAGCTCGAGCACGTGCTCGGCGAAACCAACCGCCAGGCCGAGGCTGCCGAAGTCGAGGCATTGATCGCCAAGTTGGCAGCCGACGATGTCGTGGTCCGCGGAACGTACGACGTCAGTGGTCTCCGCGCCGACGCAGACCTGATGATCTGGTGGCATGCGCCGACCAGCGAAGCGCTGCAGGCGGCATACAACTCGTTCCGTCGCACCGCGCTCGGCTCTCGTATGGCCCCGGTCTGGTCGCAGCTTGCATTGCACCGTCCCGCAGAGTTCAACCGCTCACACATCCCGGCGTTCATGGCCGAAGAGGAGACGCATCCGTTCGTCTGCGTCTACCCGTTCGTGCGCTCGTACGACTGGTATCTCCTTCCCGACCAGGAACGTCGCGACATCCTCAAGGAGCACGGCATGGCCGCGCGGGACTATCCCGACGTGCGCGCCAACACCGTCGCCTCGTTCGCGCTCGGCGACTACGAGTGGATCCTGGCATTCGAGGCCGATGAGCTGCACCGCATCGTCGACCTCATGCGTGAGCTGCGTGCCACAGAAGCGCGACGCCACGTACGCGAAGAGATCCCGTTCTACACCGGCCAGGCGCACACCGTCAGCGAGCTCACCACCCTCTGGCCCTAGTCCCAGCCGGCGCAACCGAGGGGTGACGAGGGCTCGCTCCCGAAGGTCTCTTCATCTTCTTGCGCGGTCTCGTCGCCGCGACAGAACATGACCGACGACGGAAGCGTGATGCTCTTGGACATCCCGCGGATCTTGTAGTCGACGATGAAGTGCTCCGCCGCCATCGGGAAATCAGAGGGTTTGGCCTTCTTGTCGACTCTCATCTCGACGGCGAGGAAGCGTACGTCCCACTGCGATGGGGCGCAGCGTGTCCGGAGATTCCGACCGAGATTCGAGTTGATCTTGTGTTCGTCGACCAAGAACGAGTCCAGGGTGCCTTTCGCGAGCTCTTGAGGCGATGTGTCCGCAGGGCCGAGGTCGAAGTCGACGATCCGGATGCTTCCGTATGTTCGCCCGATACGGACGCCCGTGATGGTCGCGTCTGTGTTGCCCTCTATGCACAAGGACCCGACGTCGGCGGTGTACGTCGCTCCTGAGACGACCTTCTGAAACCTTGTGGAGCTCGTCCCTGTCTGGGTGTCGAGGTGCGTCCGGAAGCCGTTGGCCCACACGGCGGCCGACGTCAAGGCGATGCCAGCGATCAGACCGATGGCGACGAGCAGAAGGCGTGAGCGCATTCGCACACGCTAGGGGACTGGGATGGCTCGAGCAGCGAAACGTCGAAACGGGTTAGGTCAGGCCTGGGCGACGCAGAATTGGTTGCCATCGGGGTCGGTGAAGACGTTCCAGTGGAACCCCTGCATCTCGTGCTCCTGCACGAGTCCGGCTCCTGCGGCCAACAGCCGCTTCGTATCGCCCTCGAGGTCGGCGGTGCTGAGGTCAAGATGCAGGCGATTCTTGCCCGACGCGGTCTCGTCGACCTTTTGGAATGACACCTTCTGGGGGATCCCGGGCAGGCCTACGATGATGTACCAGCCACCCATCTCAGCCTCAATCTCACCGCCGAGCTGTTCGGCCCACCACTGGGCAAGCGGCATCGGATCCGTGCTGTCGACCGTGACCATGTGCAACGAGAGCGTCATGGCACGACGTTAGCCGTTCTTGGGCTCCAGGCTCAGGGCGATGCCGTTGATGCAGAAGCGCTCATCGGTCGGGGTGCCGAAGCCCTCACCCTTGAACACATGGCCCAGGTGCGAGCCGCAACGGGCGCAACGCACCTCGGTCCGGACGCCACCGAACATCGAGCGGTCTTCGATGTACTCGACGCGGTCTTCGGCAAGCGGCTCGTAGAACGCCGGCCAGCCGCAGTGGGCATCAAACTTCGTCTCGCTGCGGAACAGCTCAGCCCCACAGGCGCGACACGCGTAGACGCCCACCGTGGGATCGGTCTCGTACGAGGAGCTGAACGGACGCTCTGTACCGGCCTTGCGGAGCACGTCGTACTCGGCCGGACTCAGCTCGGCCTTCCACTCGTCCTCGGTCTTCTCAACGTCGTAAGCCATGTCTCAAGCGTACGCACGCGCCCTAGCGCTGGGCATCAAATGGCACGTGCTCCAGCAGGTGGATGCTGGGTACATCGAGCTTGCGCTGGGCGCGCGAGGTCCAGTCGATCTGGAGGAACTCCTTCACGATGTGCGGCTCGGTCAGGATGATGACCTCGTTGGAGCCGGTGTCCTTGACCATCGCGATCAGGGCGTCGATCGGGTCCCCTTCGGTCAGCAAGGACGTGACCTCGGCACCGCGAGCTGTGATGAGCGCCGCGCTGGCGTCGAGCTCTGACTGGCCGGCCTTCACAATCTCGTTCTGCACGTCCTCGAGGACGTCAGGCTCGGTCAGGGGGATCTGCCCCCCGAGCGTGCCCATCGATGCCGTCAGCAAAGCGGCGGAGGGCTGCACAGGAAGCAGCAGGTGATAGCGGACAGTGTCTTCGAGTCCTTCGTGCAGGGCGATGATCTGATCCGCGTCGAGTTCGTTGAGCTGTCGTTCGATCAGCAGTGCGACGTCATACATGCGTGGCCTCTCGGTGGATGTCCGTACTCTCAGACTACGACCGCAACCAACGTGTGAGGAGTACTCCGTCGGCGTCGAGTACGTGCGAGCGCCGCATGTGGTGTGTGACAGCCTCGGGCCCGTGGGCGATGCGAGGTGCAGAGCCAGCCGCAAGGACAGGTGCAATCGTGAGGCACAGGTCGTCGACGAGGTCCTGCGCGACGAGAGTTCCGTGCAATGTCGGCCCGCCTTCACACAGCACACGGGTCAGCCCGCGCGAGGCGAGCTCGGCGAGGACGGCGGACCAGTCGATGACACCCTCGCCGAACGCCAACACGTCCATGTCCTCCCGAAGTGCGTCGAGACCAGGAGCGTCGGTCGTGGTGATCAGCAATTGATCACGGAGCTCATCAGGGATGTCGAGCCGTCGGCTGACCACGGCGATCGGTGGCACGGGGGCGAGCCCTAGACGTGCACGGAGGTCTGCGTCGACTTCCTCGGTGCCGACGGGTCGGTAGCCCTCGGTACGTGCCGTCCCGGCACCGACGATGATCACGTCGGCAAGCGACCTCAGCAGCGAAAAGACACGCGTATCCACCTCGCCACCGAGTGAGCCGGACTTGCCGCTCTCGTCGTACGCCGCACCGTCCAGAGTCGAGACGAAGTTGGTACGTATCCAGGGCTTGCCACCCTCGGGATAGGCGTACAGCCGCTCGAGCTCAGCCTGCTCCGGAATCATTCATGCATCGTATGTGCCGGTCCGGCATACTCCCGAGCATGGCCACGACCTTGGGCGAGCAACTCGCCGTCTCTGGCAAGATCAAGCTCGCCGACTACGACTCCCGCGCAACGACAGGTTTCGATGGCGCCAAGGATGACTCTGCGAAGTCGATGACCCTGCTCGGTGAGGAGCTCAGCGACCAGCAAGAGCGCCTGTTCGCCAACGGACAGGCGAAGACCGGCGACACCAAGGTGCTGCTGCTCCTGCAGGGCATGGACACCTCGGGCAAAGGCGGGATCATCCGTTACGCCGCCGGGCTCGTCGACCCACAGGGTCTGTCGATCTACTCGTTCAAGAAGCCGACCCCGGAAGAGCTCGAGCACGACTTCCTCTGGCGCATCGACAAGCACCTCCCAGCCGCCGGCAAGATCGGTGTCTTCGACCGTTCACAGTACGAGGATGTGCTGATCGGACGAGTGCGCCAACTCGCCGAGCCCGCTGAGATCGAGCGCCGCTACGACGCGATCAACGACTTCGAGAAGGCGTTCACCGACTCTGGGGGAGTGCTCATCAAGTGCTTCCTGCACATCACGACCGACGACCAGAAGGAGCGCCTGGCGGCCCGGCTCGACGATCCGACGAAGCACTGGAAGTACAACCCGGGCGACATCGACGAGCGGATGCTCTGGGACGACTACCAGCGCGCATACGAGATCGCGATCGAGCGGTGCTCTACCGAATGGGCGCCCTGGCACCTGATCCCGAGCGGACGCAAGTGGTACCGCAACTGGGCCGTCGCTGCTCTCCTCGCCGAGAAGCTGCGAGGACTCAACTTGGAGTGGCCACCCGCCGACTTCGACGTGGAGACCGAGAAGGCCCGCCTCACGAACACGTAGGAACTTGGGGGTCCCCCCACGCGAAGAGCCCCCAACGGGCGCGTCCATCGAGAAGGCCCCCCACGCGAAGCGCGTAGGGGGCCGTGCTCGTCGTGTGAATCAGGCGAACAGTGCGTCCAGCGGTACTAGCTCGACGGCACCGACGGCGTAGCGAGCCAGGATGACCCGGGCTACTTCGACGTCTGCACCAAGCGGCTCGGCGACTGCAACGGCTCCCGCCTCGAGAGCAAGCTCGGCGACGCGGTCGGGCAGGACGCCCGGTGCGAGGAAGAGCGTGCCCACCGCGATGTGACGACGACCGTCGGCACGGTGCTGGCGTACGGCTTCACCGGCCGCCGGCGGAACGCTCGACGCGAACGCCGCGATCGTCGGCAGCTTGTGGTGAGCACCCCACGCACGGGCAGCCCGCGAGATCGCCGCGTTGGCGATCGGGTCGGACGAGCCGGCCCCGGCCAGGACGAGAGCGTCGAGCTCACGTACCCGGTTCTTGGACAGTGCCTCACGCAGACGCTTGTCGAGAACGTTGAAGAAAGCGGATTCCATACCGAGCACCCGGGTCGCGTGGACCTGGATTCCGTCGTGACGCTTGACCGCGGCCTCGATCACAGCGGGTACGTCGACCCGTGCGTGGTAGGCCTCGCTCAGCAGCAGCGGGACGACGACGATCTCCTGGTGCCCTTCGGCGACCAGACGGTCAACGGCCTCGTCGAAGCTGGGCTCTGCGAGGTCGAGGAACGCAGGCTCCACCCGGAGGTCGGGACGCATGCATGCGACCAGCTCCGTGAGGGCGTTGATGGTTGCGGCAGAACGCGGGTCACGGCTGCCATGCGCAAGAGCAATAAGTGCTGGTGCGGTCATGATGTGTGCCTCCTTCCGGGTGATGCGATGGTTGTAGTGGGTCCTGCGGGTGTTGTGGGATTTGCGAGCTGGCCGATGAAGTTGAGCTTGAATGCCCTCAGACAGGAGCGACATTCCCACTCGCCGTGCTGTTCGCCGTGGGGACGTAGGTCCTCGTCGGCGCAGTACGGGCAGTGAAATGGCACGGCGCGGGCGGTCAACGGAGGACCTCCTCGTCAACACGGGCGACCCAGCGAGCGAACGACTCGGAGTCGTCGCGCTGCTCGAGGTACGTGCGCGACAGCTTCTCGACGTACTCGGGGAGGTGGTCGGCGGTGACCTTGTGTGCGCGGAGCTTGCGACCGAAGCCGGCCTCGAGTCCGAGTGCGCCACCGAGGTGAACCTGGAATCCCTCGACCTGCTCGCCGTGCTCGTCCATGACGAGCATGCCCTTGAGGCCGATGTCGGCCGTCTGGATGCGTGCGCAGGAGTTGGGGCAGCCGTTGACGTTGAC
>NZ_JAKFEL010000063.1:0-10808 GCF_036675695.1 Aeromicrobium sp. | reverse complement strand
CGAAGGCATGGGCTCGGGGATCCGGAGTGGCTGTTCGGTTGTGGCCTGAACGTGCTCGGCTGCGGCTTGGAGGGTGTCGGCGTCGACGAATACTGACATGTGGGGTCGGACGCCTTTGTCTGATGGCAGACCGTTGGCCAGGATCGCGGTGAGCAGGTCATCCAAGCCCTGAACACGTCGCTGGGCACCAGAACGGGTGTCGTCCTTGTCGCGCGGCGCCGAGATTGAGTCCATGACCAGTTTGAGTTTCGTCCCGGTGATGGTGTTGAGGAATCCGTTGGTGTGGAAGCCGTCGGGGACGGCATCGACAGCGAAGTCTTCGCGGTCCATGCCGCGTTCCCATGCGGCGTCGAGGTCTTCGGGGTGGATCTTGTCTTTGAGGTGTTTGACGGCTTCGAACAGTTCGCTGGGCGCATGTTCTTGCGCAACTTCGACGAACACTTCCTCGAACTGGCGCATCGGTTCGAGTCCGACGTGGGTGAGCCCGTAGGCGAACACGCGTACGTGGGCTGAGCTGACTTGCCCTGCAAATGCTGCTTCGGCGAGCAGTGGCAGGTCACGTAGTGCGGCGACGTTCTTGACCAGGGTGGAGGCAGTTCCGGAGTTCATCCGCAACTCATTGCGCACCCAGGTGTTGAGAGTGGAGGCGCCATCAAGCTCGAAATCCTTGGAGGTGTCGAGCTCGGCCAGCAGCACAGCCTTGTGGGCGTCAGCGGTGTCAGTCATGGCCTGCAAAGCATGGAGTTTGGCCCTCGTGTCACCGGAACGCAGTGTCTGCGCGGCGATGCGCATGACGTCGATTGTCAGCTCCGGATCCATACCCAAAACACTACCCGAACAGACGTTCGATGACCAGTGGAAAACCCTGTGAATTCAGCGAAAAATGAAGATTCTTATCCACATCTGAGACCGCCGTCGCGGGTGTCCACAGCACGATCCCGCGCCCTTGCACTTGCTCCGTTCAACCGTGCACGTCAGCCAGGCTGAGCAGGCAGCTCAGTCCTCGGTGTACTCCGCGGTGTCGCCGTGCGACTCGTGGATGTAGGTCCGCTGCATTCCGACGTTGAGCTTGGTGACAACCTCGGCGACGGTCGTCGCCACGAAGTCATTGACCTGTCCGCGCAGATGGGAGGAGAGCTCCGGCGAGACGTCGGACAGTGCGATCGGGAGGGTGCGGGGGGAGTCGGAGAGGGTCACCACGAACGCCGGGTCGTCGCCTTCAGCTGTCGGCCAGACCGCGACCCGGATTGGTTCGCTGACGTCCTGGTGCTCGCGTGACGTGGCCACGACGAGTGTCGTGATCGCGCCCGACGACGGCATCACCAGCCCGGGCGGTGCGACGTGCGAACCGTCGTCATGGGTGTCGACCGCGATGTCGGCAAGGTGCGCGATCTCCCGCGAGATTTGGCGGTCGGTGGTCTCGGTCAGCAGGCCGAGGATCGCATGCGCGAGCTCGTCCTGCTCAGGGGTGCTGGTCGCAGGGGTCACGTCGAGGAATCTACGCGAAATTCTTGCCCGTACCCGGAATACGGACCGCTCCAGCAAGGTTGATAACATCAGACTCAAGTCTGTTGACCCACGTCTTGCAACAATCACATGCACCACCCACAGGAGGAAACACCATGGCCAGAGCGGTCGGAATTGACCTCGGTACGACCAACTCGGTCGTCGCCGTACTCGAAGGTGGCGAGCCCACCGTCATCGCCAACGCCGAGGGCGCGCGCACGACCCCCTCGGTCGTCGCATTCGCCAAGGATGGCGAAGTTCTCGCTGGTGAAGTCGCCAAGCGTCAGGGCGTGACCAACGTCGACCGTACGGTCCGATCGGTCAAGCGCCACATGGGAACCGACTGGAACGTCGACATCGACGGCAAGTCGTTCAACCCCCAGCAGATCTCGGCATTCATCCTGCAGAAGCTCAAGCGCGACGCTGAGGCCTACCTCGGTGAGCCGGTCACCGATGCGGTCATCACCGTGCCGGCCTACTTCAACGACCACCAGCGCCAGGCGACCAAGGAAGCCGGCGAGATCGCCGGACTCAACGTCAGCCGCATCATCAACGAGCCCACCGCGGCTGCACTCGCGTACGGACTCGACAAGGCCGACGACCAGACGATCCTCGTGTTCGACCTCGGTGGAGGCACGTTCGACGTGTCGCTGCTCGAGATCGGTGACGGTGTCATCGAGGTCAAGGCCACCAGTGGTGACAACCACCTCGGTGGTGACGACTGGGACGAGAAGGTCATCGACTGGATCGTCGCGAAGTTCAAGAGCGACACCGGTCTTGACCTGACCAAGGACAAGATGGCGATGCCCCGCATCCGCGAGGCCGCCGAGCGCGCCAAGATCGAGCTGTCGTCGAGCCAGTCGACGTCGATCAACCTTCCGTACATCACCGTCGACGCCGAGAAGAACCCTGTGTTCCTCGACCTGACGCTGACCCGTTCGGAGTTCGAGAAGATCACGCACGATCTGCTCGACCGCACCAAGGCGCCGTTCAACAGCGTCATCAAGGACGCCGGCGTCGCGCTCAGCGCGATCGACCACGTCGTACTCGTGGGTGGCTCGACTCGTATGCCGGCCGTCGCGACGCTCGTCAAGGAGCTGACCGGTGGCAAGGAGCCCAACAAGGGCGTCAACCCTGACGAGGTCGTCGCCATCGGCGCCAGCCTCCAGGCCGGTGTCCTCAAGGGCGAGGTCAAGGACGTTCTACTCCTCGACGTCACCCCGCTGAGCCTCGGCATTGAGACCAAGGGCGGCGTCATGACCAAGCTCATCGAGCGCAACACGACGATCCCGACCAAGCGGTCCGAGGTCTTCACGACGGCCGATGACAACCAGCCGTCCGTGGCGATCCAGGTCTACCAGGGCGAGCGCGAGATGGCTGCTGGCAACCAGCTGCTGGCCACGTTCGAGCTCACCGGTCTGCCCCCGGCGCCTCGTGGTGTGCCGCAGATCGAGGTCACGTTCGACATCGACGCCAACGGCATCGTCAACGTGTCCGCCAAGGATCGTGGTACCGGCAAGGAGCAGTCGATGACGATCACCGGCGGTTCCGCGCTCAGCAAGGACGACATCGACAAGATGGTCAAGGACGCTGAGCAGTACGCCGAAGAGGACAAGGCACGCCGCGAGGCGGTCGAGACTCGCAACCAGGCCGAGTCTCTGTCGCACTCCACCGAGAAGTTCCTCGCGGAGAACGGTGACAAGGTCGGCGACGACCTCAAGGCCGAGGTTCAGGCTGACCTCGACGCGCTCAACGAGGCGCTCAAGGGCGAGGACTCGGACGCCGTTGCGGCTGCCGTGGCCAAGCTCGGTGAGTCCAGCTCCAAGATGGGCGAGGCGATGTACGCCGCCGCTGCCGCTGAGGCACAGGAGAATGCGCCGACCGGTGACGATGCCGGCAACGATGACGATGACGTCGTCGAGGCAGAGATCGTCGACGAGGACGAGACGCAGAAGTGACCGAGCCGGACAACGGCCCGGCCTCTGAGCAGGAGCCGACGCCGGCGGAGGAGACTCCGCCGGCCGAGGCCCCGGCCCCGCCGTCCTTGGAGCAGCAGCTCGCCGAACGTACGGCTGACCTGCAGCGACTCCAGGCTGAATACGTCAACTACAAGCGCCGGGTCGATCGCGATCGTGAGCTCGTACGGGCTCAGGGAGAGGCAGCGGTCCTGCAGTCTCTCCTGACAGTGCTCGACGACATCGGTCGTGCCGCTGATCATGGTGAGCTCGAAGGCGGCTTCAAGGCTGTCGCCGACGCGATCCACCAGCTCGCCGCGAAGCATGGCCTTGAGCCGTTCGGCGCCAAGGGAGAGGCGTTTGATCCGGCCCACCACGAAGCGGTGTTCCATGCCGGCGAGTCAGCCGACGTCGACATCACGACGATCGACAGCGTGCTTCGCACGGGTTACCGCCACGGCGACCGGGTGCTTCGCCCGGCAACTGTCGGCGTGGTCGAGCCCGCATCGGAGGATGCAGAGCCAGAATCAGCAGTAGATCCGGCGGCACCGCTGACTGACGAAACGCCAGACGAGTAACGAGAGGAGGGGTGGATTCCTGATGGCAGCGAGTGATTGGGCGACCAAGGACTTCTACAAGGTCCTTGGCGTCAAGAAGGATGCGTCGCAAGACGAGATCAAGAAGGCATATCGCAAGCTTGCGCGCGACAACCACCCCGACTCCAATCCCGGCAACAAGGCAGCCGAGGAACGCTTCAAGGGCGTATCCGAGGCGTACGCCGTGCTCTCGTCCAAGGACAAGCGCAAAGAGTACGACGAGCAACGCAGCATGTTCGGGCAGTTCCGTGGCGGTGCGGGCGGCTTCGGCCAGCCTGGGCCGGGCGGTCAGCCCGACTTCAGCGACCTGTTCGGCGGGCTCTTCGGTGGTGGCGGTCGTGGTCGTGGCCGCGGTCGGCAGTCGGCTGCTCGCAAGGGTGATGATCTCGAGACCGAGGCATCGATCACCTTCCAGCAGGCGGTTGACGGTGCGACACTTCCGCTTCGGCTGACCAGCGACGAGCCGTGCCCGACGTGTCACGGCACCGGCGCCAAGCCCGGCACGACCCCCAAGGTCTGCTCGAAGTGTCAGGGCAGCGGTTCGCAGACCGGTACCGCTGGCGGACTCTTCGCGATGACCGAGCCGTGCGATCAGTGTCGCGGTCGCGGTCTCGTCGTCGAGCACGCCTGCGATACCTGCCGCGGTTCAGGTCGCGCGCCGTCTAGCCGCACGTTGCAGGTCAAGGTGCCTGCGGGCGTCAAGGACGGTCAGCGGATTCGCATCAAGGGCAAGGGTGGCAAGGGTGAAGCAGGCGGACCTGCTGGCGATCTCTTCCTGCTCGTCCACGTTCAACCGCACAAGTTGTTCGGCCGCAAGGGTGACAACCTGACGATCTCGGTTCCGGTCGAGTTCGACGAGGCAGCGCTCGGCGCAGAGATCCAGGTGCCGACTCTCGATGGCCCGCCCGTACGCATCAAGATTCCTGCGGGCACGCCCAACGGGCGTACGTTCCGTGCGACCGGCAAGGGTGGCGTCAAGCGCGCCGGCGGCAAGGGTGACCTGCTCGTCACCGTCGAGGTGCAGGTCCCGGCAACCCTGAGCGACGAGGCCAAGGCCGCGGTCGAGGCGCTCCGCGACTCTCGTGGGTCGACCTCGCCGCGTGATGGATTGTTCGAGGGGGCGAAGTGATGGACTCATCATTCGTCCCGCCGGGACCAGAGGCGAAGGTCTTCGTCATCAGCGTTGCCGCTGAGCTCTCAGGTCTTCACCCGCAGACATTGCGTACGTACGACCGCCTTGAGCTGGTCGTGCCAGGACGTACGGGTGGTGGCGGCCGCCGCTACTCACTGCGCGACATCGAGCTGCTTCGCCAGGTCGCTCGGCTGACCGCCGAGGGCCTCGGCCTCGAAGGCGTACGCCGGGTCATTGAGCTCGAGAACCAGGTCGATGCACTGCGCCAGCGCGTTGCCGAGCTGCAGGTGGCGCTCGCCGCGCGCGACCAAGTGCAGAACCTTCCCGCGCTGATCGCGGACAACCAGGTCATGATCTGGCGCAAGCGCCGCTGACCTCAGGCTTTGTCAGCCCACTTGCGCTGCTTGGCGATGAACTTGATCGACTGCTTCTGGGTGAACTTCGGGGCCAAACGCTGCAGACGGTGAGCAAAGCGAGCCTGGACCGGCGCGATCACCAGGGCGTCGTTCTTCACAACCGCGCCCAGTACCTGTTGCGCCAGCTCGTCGGGATCGACGGGCTTGCGGATGCCCTGACCCTTGAGGAAGAAGTCCCGTCCCTTGACGACGCCGAACTGACCCTTGTCGAGGATCGGGGTGTTGACCGCGGCTGGGCAGATGGCGGTGACGCCGACACCGTATGCGGCTGCTTCCGAGCGAAGGGCGAGCGACAGGCCGACGACCGCATGCTTCGTCATCACGTACGAGGTGAGCAGGCCCGCAGCCATCAGCCCACCCATGGATGCCGTGTTCACGATGTAACCGCTGCCCTGCTTGATCATCAGCGGGTACGCCGCGGCGACGCCGTGCACCACACCACGGATGTTGACGTCGATGATCGCGTTCCACTGATCGATCGGCAGGTCCTGGGTCTCGCCGAGCAGGCTGATCCCGGCGTTGTTGAACATCAGATCCAGGCGACCGTGCTCAGCAACCACCGAGTCGACGAGCGACTGGACCGTGGCGGCGTCGGTGACGTCGAGGACAACACCCCGAGCCGATCCGGGGCCGCTCAGCTCGGCGGCAACCTTCTCCGCCGCTGAGCCGTCCAGGTCCGCCAGCACCACGTGGGCGCCGGCTGCGACGAGGGCCGTACCCAGTGCGGCGCCGATGCCGGACCCGCCGCCGGTCACGATCGCGATCTTGCCGATGTACGCGTCCCGTTTCATGCGAATGCCTTCATGACGTGTCCGTGGATGTCTGGGTAGCGCTGCATATGTGATCCGCCGTTGATGTCGAGGTTCTCGCCGGTGATCCAGGTCGAGTCGTCGGAGAGCAGGAACCGTATGGCCGCCGCAATCTCCTCGGGCTCGCCGCTACGCCCCAGGGGCGTGTTGTCGAGGTAGTCGTCCTTTATGCCGGGGATGTCCATCGCCGGCGCGGTCAGCGGAGTGACCACCAGTCCAGGCGAGACGGCGTTGACGCGGATCCGGCGGCTGGCCAGCTCGAGCGCCGTGACCTGGGTGAGCATCTGCAGTCCTGACTTCGCTGAGCAGTACGCGACCAGCCCGACTCCCGGCTGCCGACCATTCAACGACGACAGCGTCACGAGTGAGCCGCCGTCGACGATCCGCGACCCGGCGTGCTTGAGCACGATGAAGGCGCCCGTGAGGCAGACGTCGAGCACCCGTCGGAACTCGGCGACATCGTGGTCGACCACCAGGCTCAGCGTGCTGACTCCCGCACAGTTCACGACTCCGTCGAATGACCCGTGTTGTTCGATGACTCCATCGAACAACGCTGTGACCGATGCTTCGTCACTGACGTCGACGGCAGCGGCTTCGCACCCACTGCCGAGCTCTACGGCCCGGGCCGTCGCGGCGTCTCCATCCAGATCGGCGATCACGACCGCGTGGCCGTTGGCGAGCAGGTCTCGCGCGGTGGCGAGTCCGATTCCGGATGCCCCGCCAATCACGACTGTGGTCTTGCCCGGCCCGCTCATCCGATCTCCTGACGCTTGTCTGCATGGATTGACACGTGTCAAACTCGTCCCTAATGTGGCCTACGTCACCCACGAATGCAACCCCCAAAGCTCAGGAGATTCCATGGTCGGCCCCACCACAGCGGTCATCGGCGCTGGGATCAGCGGTCTCACTGTCGGCAAGATGCTCAGCGACTACGGCGTCCCGTACACATGCTTCGAGTCGTCGGATCGCATCGGTGGCAACTGGGCCTTCGGCAACCCGAACGGCCACAGCAGCGCCTACCGCTCGCTGCACATCGACACGTCCAAGGAGCGCCTGTCGTTCCGGGACTTCCCGATGCCGAAGGAATATCCGGACTTCCCGCACCACACGCAGATCAAGGACTACCTCGAGCTGTACGCCGAGGCGTTCGACCTGAAGGACAACATCGAGTTCACGAACGGCGTTGCGCACGCCAAGCGCCTGGAGGGCGGCGGGTGGGAGATCCTCGACCAGGCCGGCAACACTCGCCACTTCGAGCACCTGGTGGTCGGCAACGGCCACCACTGGGATCCGCGCTTCGCGGAGTTCCCGGGAGAGTTCACCGGTGAGTCGATGCACTCGCACCACTACATCGACCCGAAGTCGCCAATCGACTTCTTCGGCCGTCGCATCCTGGTCGTTGGCCTGGGCAACAGCGCTGCCGACATCGCCGTCGAGCTGTCGTCGAAGTCGCTGCAGACCACGGTGACGCTGTCGACGCGATCGGGCGCCTGGATCGTGCCGAAGTACGTGTATGGCAAGCCGGCAGACACGATGTACCGCACGACGCCGTACCTGCCGCTCGCCTGGCAGCGCAAGGTGATGCAGAAGATGCAGTTCATGAACGGCTCGGACAGCTCTCTCTACGGACTCCCGCAGCCCAACCACAAGTTCTTCGAGGCGCACCCCACCCAGTCGGTCGAGCTGCCGCTGCGACTCGGATCGGGTGACGTCGTGCCGAAGCCGAACGTGGCGTTCCTCGACGGCAGCACGGTGCACTTCGAAGACGGTACGAGCGATGACTTCGACGTCATCGTCTACGCAACGGGCTACAACATCACGTTCCCGTTCTTCGATCCTGACTTCATCAGTGCTCCCGACAATCACCTCCCGCTGTACAAGCGCATCTTCAAGCCGGGGATCGACGATCTTTCCTTCGTGGGATTCGCCCAGTCCACGCCGACCCTGTTCCCGTTCGTCGAGTCACAGGCCCGCCTCGTCGCGGCCCATCTCGTCGGCGAGTACGCGTTGCCGAGCATTGGCGAGATGGAGCAGACCATCAAGACCGACGAGGACAAGTACATCGGCCACGTCCTCAAGACCGCCCGGCATACGCAGCAGGTCGACTACTTCATCTACGAGCACGACATCCGTGCGCGCGAGATTCCTGCCGGCCGCCGCCGAGCAAAGGCGCGGGTATGACCGAGGGCGCACTGGAACGGCCGGCCGAGGACGCCTGGAACCGGTTGGTCGACCGCCGCGCTCCGAACAGGGGTGACGACAGGCGGAACGCACTGCTCGATGCATTTGATCAACTCCTGCGTGAACAGTCCCTCGAAGAGATCAACGTTGCCGAGATCTCGAAGCGGGCGGGAGTGACCCGCTCGGCGTTCTACTTCTACTTCGAGTCCAAGGCCATGGCCGTCATGGCGTTGATGCAAGACCTGTACGACGCAGCTGCCGAGGTCAACGAAGTGCTGGTGAAGGCTGAGGGCGAGCCGGACGAACGGATCCGGTCCGCGATCACGATGCTGTTCGACTCGGTCGACAACAGCCCGCACACCTATCGGGCGTTGCTGGAAGCCCGCGCCGCCAGCCCGACGGTCCGCCAGATGTGGGACGCCGGACGCGCCGACTTCGCCGGCGTCATCGCCGGCATGATCGCCACCGAGCTTGCGGCAGGTCGCGCATCTGAGGGGCCGGCCGCCGAAGCTCTCGCTTCCGTTCTGCTTGACCTCAATGACCACGCGTTGGAGCGGCACTCGCTCGGCTCTGGCCCACCGCGCGACGAGCACATACAAGCACTGACGTTCATCTGGCTCCGCAGCATCTATGGAGCCGAGACCAGGAAGAAGCAGCGATGAGTCCCGACAGCCTCACCTTCCAATCGCAGGGCGTCCAGTGCGCCGCGTGGCACTACCGCGCGACTCACGATGGGCTGGCGACTGACGCCGGACGTCCGGCACTCGTGATGGCGCACGGCCTGGCCGGAACCAAGGACTCGGGTCTGGCTCCATTCGCGGAGGCGTTCGCCGAGGCGGGCCTCGACGTCGTGCTGTTCGACTACCGGGGCTTCGGCGCGAGCGAGGGGACGCCGCGGCAGACAGTCTCGCTCGCGAGCCAGGTCGACGACTATCGCGCCGCTCTGACGGCCGCAGGCAAGCTTCCCGACGTTGATGCCTCCCGTTTGGTCCTGTGGGGCGTGTCATTGGCCGGTGGGCACGTGCTGTCAGCCGCCGCTGGCCGTCACGACATCGCCGCAGTCGTCGCGTTGATCCCGATGGTCGATGGGATTGCGGCTGGGGTCCATGCGACCAAGACGCACAAGAAGCGTGAGCTGCTACGGGCCACCGGACTTGGCGTCGCAAGCAAGATCTCCACGGCCCGTGGGCGCGGTGGACGCATGATCCCGGTTGTGGCGCGACCCGGTGAGGTCGGGACGTTCACGCTGCCCGGTGCACTCGAGGAGTACCTGAGCATCGCGGGCCCGACCTGGGTCAACGAGATTGCGGCTGACGTGAGTCTTGAGCTTGGAACCCGCGCGCCTGCCAAGGCGGCCGCGACCCTGACCTGTCCCGTGCTCGTGCAGATCGCGGACTTTGACCGGAGCGCTCCGCCTCACGCGGCCGCGAAGGCAGCGTTCACAGCGAGGGCAGAGGTGCGGCACTACCCCGGAGACCACTTCGACGTGTTCCCCGGCAAGCCGTTCCACGAGCCGGCCGTCAAGCACGCTGTCAGTTTCCTCGTACGACACCTGTCACCCGTTCTCGAACCTTCTCCGCTCGTAGAAAGTGAGGCGGCTCATGGCTGAGACCGTCCAGCAGCTCGTACGCGCGCTCGCCGACAGTGATAGCACCGGCCTTGCGTTCGGCTCCGACTCGTGGACCTGGGCCGAGACTGTCGGCGACGCCGCAGCGCGTGCCCGGGTGCTGCGCAGCTGGGCAGATCCGGATCGCCCGCTGCACGTCGGCGTGCTCATGGAGAACACCCCCGAGATGATCCGTACCCTGCTGGCCGGCGCGATCGGGGCTCACGTGACTGCGGGCATCAACGCCACCCGGCGAGGTGAATCGCTCGCTGCCGATGTTCGTCGAGCCGACTGCCAGGTCCTGCTGACAGACACCGAGCACCTCCCACTGCTCGACGGTCTTGACCTCGGTGGAGCGCGGATCATCGACACCGACAGCGACGAGTGGAGCGAGCTGGTCGCTGAGGCGCCCCGCGACATCGACGGCTTTGCCGAGGTCGGTGCGATGGACACGTTCATGCTGATCTTCACCTCGGGCACCAGTGGCGAGCCGAAGGCCGTGCAGGTCAGCAACTTCATGGTCGTGATGTCCGGAAGCGTGCTGGCCGAGAAGTACGCGCTCACGCCCGATGACGTCTGCTACTGCGCCATGCCGCTGTTCCATTCC
>NZ_JAKFEL010000069.1:0-10886 GCF_036675695.1 Aeromicrobium sp. | reverse complement strand
CGACGGCGCACACGGTCCGATGGACGTGGGCGGCAAGCACTCACCGTCTTGTGTCAGGTTCCTCCAGCTGCGTGGCGGCAAGTGGGTGCCGTTGAAGGGCACCGCGTACGTCTGCCACGGCGCAGGCAAGGCGTGACCCAATGAGCGAGCGCAGCGAGCGAACCAAGAGCGGGCAGTCATTCCGGGGCCTCCGTACCGTGCTCTTTCCAACGGAGGTTTCGGAATGAGCGAGTTTGTCTCCTACACGATCATCGGCATCTTCACCGGTGCGGCGTACGCCATCGCAGCGAGCGGTCTGGTGCTGACCTACAGCACAACGCGCGTCTTCAACATCGCCCATGGTGCCGTCGGCATGGTGTTCGCGTTCGTCTATTGGGACTTCTCGGTCCGCCAGGACATTCCCGTCTGGCTGTCGCTGATCCTCGTGCTCCTCGTGGCCGCTCCACTGTTCGGTGTCTTCGTCCAGAGGGTGCTCGCGCGCGGTCTGGGCTCGGCGCCGATCAGTGTCTCCTTGGTCGTGACGGTCGGCTTGCTGGTTGCGCTGATTGGCGTCGCCACCCAGATCTGGCCGCCGGAGTCGCGGACTCTGCCCAAATTCTTCAAGGGTCACCTGATCGAGGTCGGCGACATCACGATCACCTGGCATCAGGTGATCACGGTGGTCATCTCCATCGTCGTGGCGATGAGCCTGTACGTCCTGCTGGCGCGCACACGGATCGGCACCGGCATGCGTGCCTCGGTCGACAACCCCGAGCTGCTCCAGCTCTACGGTGGCCGACCGCAGGTGGTGGCGGCGCTAGCCTGGGCGATCGGCTGCTCGCTCGCCGCGCTTGCTGGCATCCTGCTTGCCCCGGAAATCGGTCTGCAGTACTACGACCTCACCCTGTTGGTGATCTCGGCGTACGCCGCGGCGATGCTCGGCAAGCTCACCAATTTGCCCATGACCTACATCGGAGCGATGGCGCTCGGAATCGGTCAGTCCTACGTGGTCGGCTACCTCGACAAGATCCCGTTTCACAAAGAGGTTCCTGGTCTGGCAGCTGTCATTCCCACGCTGTTCCTGTTTGCGATCCTGGTGTTGCTGCCCCAGGCGCCGCTTCGCATCGGACAGGTCAAGGGCATCGTCTCGGCGCCGGTTCCGACACTGGGTCGAGCCGCGGGTTGGGGTGCGGCGCTCGTTGTCGGAGTCATGGTTCTCTCCGTCGTGCTGTCCGGCTCCAACCTCCTGCTGGTCGGCACTGCGGCGACGTACGCGATCGTCATGCTCTCCCTGGTCCTGCTCACCGGCTACGGAGGGTATGTGTCTCTCGCCCAGTTCACTTTCGCCGGAGTCGGCGCCGTCGCGTACGCGAAGATCGATCAGCCCAACCTGTTGGGGCTCTTCATCGCCGTACTCGTTGCGGCTGCCGTCGGTGCCTTGGTGGCGATCCCCGTGCTGCGACTCACTGGCCTCTACCTCGCGTTGGCGACACTCGCGTTCGCCCAGCTCATGGACAAGCTCCTGTTCCAGTCCGCGATCGCGTTCGAGTTCAACAACCCGCTCGAGGCTGAGCGGCTCTCCATCTTTGGGCTGAATCTGGATGGCACCGGCCGATACGCCGTCATGATGACGGTCTTCTTCGTTCTCATCGCGCTGGTTGTCCTTGCCGTAAGGCGTGGACGGCTGGGTCGGATCCTGGTTGCGGTGCGTGACAGTCCCGCAGGTGCCGGAACGCTAGGCGTCGACATGCGGTGGCTCCGCGTGGGCCTGTTCGCCGCGTCGGCGGGGATCGCTGGCTTCGCGGGCGCGCTCTTCGCGGGACTCCGCGGCACCATCGTGGCCTTCGACTTCCAGTTCTTCGCCAGCCTGCTGCTGCTGTTGATGGCTGTGGTGTGGGGAGTCACCTCGGTGACCGGTGCTGCACTCGGCGGAATCTTCTTGATGTACCTCCCGGTGGCCCAGTCGGACAGCCCGTCGATCGCAGGCCTGCTGTTCCTGCTCCTCGGCGTTGGCGCCGTCATCCTCGCTCGTGACCCGAACGGATTGGCCAACAAGCTGTTCCAGATTCCAGGCAAGATCCGGGACGACATCTACCCGGCTCTCGTCAGGAGATTCCCAGCGCTCGCCAGGTCGAGATATGTCGACGATGACGACTTCGATGATGAGTCCTTCGACAGCGAGAAGGAGGTGGATTCGGATGCCGTTGCTGCACGTTAAGGACGTTGTCGTCCGATTCGGCGGCGTGACTGCCGTCAACCACGCGAACTTCGAGGTCGAGGCAGGCACCGTCACGGGCCTCATCGGGCCGAATGGTGCCGGAAAGACCACCTGCTTCAACGTGATCACCGGACTGCAGGCTCCGACTGCGGGTCGAGTGATCCTGGATGGCAAGGACATCACCCGGATGCCTGTGCCCCGGCGGGCGCGGCACGGCATGGGTCGTACGTTCCAGCGCCTGGAGGCGTTCGGCTCGCTGAGCGTCGAGGACAACATCCGCGTCGCGATCGACATACGTGATGGATTCCGCGGGTTCATGCGAGCTGTTGACGGTTCGGCCGACGCCGAGATCGACGCACTGCTTGAGCGGGTCGGCATTCTCGACTATGCCGAAGAGCGGGCTGACTCGGTCCCGACCGGCACCGCCCGTCTTCTCGAGGTGGCTCGAGCGCTCGCCCGCAACCCGCGTCTGCTGCTCCTCGACGAGCCGTCCTCGGGACTGGACGAGGCAGAGACGGAAGCCTTTGGCGGCCTGCTTCTCGACCTCGCGGCGGAGGGTCGGACCGTTCTGATGGTCGAGCACGACATGGATCTGGTGATGCGCGTTTGCCACGAGATCCACGTCCTCGACTTCGGATCGATCATCGCGCAGGGCACGCCTGAGCAGATTCGCAAGGATCCGGCGGTCCAGAAGGCCTACCTCGGCTACAGCGATGACGAGTCCGACGACGTCGACGCCACGAAGGAGGTCGTACTGTGACCGTGCCAATCCTGGAGATTGTCGACCTGCACGCGGCGTACGGTCGCATCGAGGTTCTGCGCGGGATCAACCTTTCCGTCCCGCGTGGCGCCGTGATGGCGCTGCTCGGCCCAAACGGCGCCGGCAAGTCCACGCTGCTCAAGGTCATCTCCGGTCAGATGGAGCAGACCTCGGGCGACATCCATCTGGCCGGAGTTCACGTACGAGGTGCCAAGGCTGATGACCTCGCGCGATTGGGACTGACCACTGTTCCCGAAGGGCGCAGCGTCTTCCCCAACCTCACGGTCGAGGAGAACCTGCTGCTGATGTCGTACGCGGGCGTCGAGGCGTACAAGGTGTTCGACACCGCCTACTCCTACTTCCCGCGACTGCACGAACGCCGCTACCAGCTCGCCGGGACCCTGTCCGGCGGCGAGCAGCAGATGCTCGCGATGGCACGAGCCCTCAGCTCGGACCCGGCGCTGCTTCTTCTGGACGAGCTGTCGATGGGCCTGGCTCCGCTGATCGTCGACGAGCTCTACGAGACGGTCGGACAGATTGCCCAGTCCGGTGTATCGATCCTTGTCGTCGAGCAGTTCGCACGCACTGCGTTGAAGGTCTCCGACTACGCGGCAGTGATGACTGGTGGCCGCATCGTGGCAACCGGTGAACCGGACGAGATCAACGACATCATGGCCGACGTGATTCTGGGAGGTGCCGCATGACCTGTGGCGCACGCAAGGACAAGACGCTCTACGACAAGACGGTCGTCGGACGCGCACGCTCGATGAGTCGACGGGCGAAGCGCACCGCTGCGAGCTTGCTCGCCTTCGGTCTCCTCCTCGGCGGCACGGCCTCCGGAATCGCACCCGCGAATGCGGTCGCCTATGGCGGCTTCAGCACGGCGGCGACGGCTACCCCGATCAAGCTCGAGATCTTCGAGCCGGTCCTTCCGCTCCCGACGGAACCTCAGGGCGAGTTCGACATCTCCTACACGCGGGTGCTCGGTGGCTCCGGCCCAGCCACGACGGCTCGCGCCTCGGCCTTTTGGCCCGGCGCAGCCATCGGTGAAGGCCTCAAGACCTTCGGCGAGCAGCTTGGCCTGCCTGCCCAGCTCACCGACGGCGGCTACCCAGTTCAGGCGAATGCCGGCTTCCCGGGTGATACGCCCGAGCAGTACCAAGAGTTCTTCCCCGGGATGATCGGTCGAGTCAGCGCTGGTGACAAGAGGACAGTCGCCAAGGTCGCCTACACCTCGTCCGACGTCAACGATGGCGATGCTGGCGACAGCAAGGCGCCCTCAGCCGACCCGCTCGCCGCCCTGAAGGAGCTCTTCGGCGCAAAGCCCGCACCATCCACGAACCCGCTCGGCACACTGGGTCTGCTGATCGACTTCGACGGGATGACAAGCGTCTCGAGCTCCGACTATGACGGCACAACGGCTGTGGCCACGGCGACGAGTCGTATCGGTGAGCTTCGACTTCTCGCTGGCGTCATCAAGCTCACCGGCGTCAACGTCGTCACCAAGGTGACCAGCACCCTCGACGGAGGCGCGAGCACGTCCCAGACGGTTGACGTCGGGGGCATGACGGTCGCCGGTCAGAAGTTCGCGTATGGCCCCGACGGCTTCACCGCGGTCGGCAAGGTCACTCCGATCCCCGGCATCCCGACCTCCGCTGCAGACCTGCTCAAGACGCTCGGTGTTGCCATCGAGGTACCCAAGCCCGAGATCACCAAGAGCGGTTCCACGGCCAAAGTTGTCGCTGAAGCGGCTCGAGTCACGATCGACACCGCGCCGCTGCGCAAGAATCTGCCGAAGCTACCGCTGGACGACTTGGTGAACGGTCTCCCCGATCTTCAGCAGGGCAACATACTCAAGGGTCTCCTGCTGTCCATCAACACCATTGCACCCAAGATCGTCCTGCGCCTGGGCTACTCGGAAGCCTCGGCCTCCACGATCACGCTCGCAGATCTCGGTGGTACCGGTCCGGTGCCAGCGGCTGGCACCGGCGGAGGCCTTGCGCCCGCACTCGATGACGTTCCGCCGACGACTGACCTCGGTGGCGACAACACCACGGCCGCCCCGGTTGCCAAGGGCATGCCGCCGCTACGCAGCTTGCCGATGATCCTGCTGATCGGCGGGGCCCTGCTCGCCAGTGGTGTGGCGTGGTACCTGCGCCAGGCAGGCCTTCTGCTGTTCGGCGGAGCCAATGACTGTTCGTTCGGCCTTCAGGCCGGTATCCCGGATCTCCGAAAGGCCTGACATGACGACGCAACAGATTGCTGCCCAGCCCGCCAAGGGAGCGCCGCATGTGATGCCGCGCGCGGGATCGCGTGATGGCACGGCGCCGCTGCGTGACAACCCCGTTCAGATGCTGCACCTGGTGTTGTTCATTGCTGGTGCGGTGCTGTTGCCTGCGGGCCTGATCGTGATCGGCCTCGGCTGGTACGGCGCTGCGCACACTCCGTACGCGTACGACCAGATGGCCTACTTGGTCTCTGCCGTGTTCGGACTCGGCATGACCTTCGTAGGCGGCTTCCTCTACTTCGGTTCCTGGCTGGCGCGCATTGCCGGCGACCAGAAGGAGTCTCAGCGCCAGCTCTCTGACTCGGTGCTCCGACTGGCCAACTCGGTGGCGCGCAACACCGCCATGGCAGCGGGCGCCGCGCTCGAGACCGACGGTTCAGGTGCCAAGCGTGGACAAGTACGTGCGGTGGTTCGTCCCAAGGATCCGGGGGCTGTCCTGGTGATGGCCGGCCGAGGTACGACCGTGCACCGCGCTGACTGCAGCCTGATCTCCGGCCGCGAGGATCTGCGTCCAGCAGGTCCTGACGCCAACAACCTCACGCAGTGCCGTCTCTGCCGAAAGCAAGCGACTACCTGAAAGGCACGGCTTTCAGCTGTACTGGGTGCCGCGTTCTTCGCGGGTCCAGGTGACGTCGGCGATGCCTGCGGCCGTGAGCTCGCGATGGAGGACCTTGTGCGTTGCCGTGCGGGGAAGATCGTTGACCACCCGTATGTAGCGCGGCCGCGCCTTGGGTGAGAGATCGCGCTGCTGGTCGAGGAACTGCTCGAGCTCATCGGGTGCGAGCTCATCCCGGAGCACAAGAGCGGCAGCGACCTGGTCGCCGGCTCGCTCGTCCGGCACGGCGTACACAGCGACCTGATCGATTGCGGGATGGCGAAGCAGGATCTGCTCAATCGGTGCGGTGGCGAGGTTCTCGCCGTCGACCCGGAGCCAGGCTGCGGTGCGCCCGGCGAACCAGACCCAGCCGTCGTCGGTTCGGTAAGCCAAGTCGCCTGACCAGTACATACCCCCGCGCATCCGCTCGGCGGTGGCCTCCGGGTCGTTGTAATAGCCAGCAAACTGTCCGGCACCAGTCGTGTTGACCAGCTCGCCAACGCACTGGTCGAGATTGGTGACGCGACCGTTCTCGTCAAGGACCGCGCGCGGGCACTCGGTCACGGTCTCGGGGTCATAGATGGCAACGCCATCGGCGGGCCACCCGAGGGCACCCGGCGGCGTCCCTTCGATCTTGCTGACAATGACGGCGTTCTCGGTCGAGCCGAACCCGTCGACTACGTAACATCCGAACCGCTCGCCGAACGCCTTGATGTCACGGTCGCCGGCTTCGTTGCCGAACACGAAGCGGAGCGGGTTGTCCGCATCATCGGGCTTGGGCGGTGTGGCAAGGACGTACGTCAGTGGCTTTCCGACATAGGACGCGTACGTCGCCCCGAACTGGCGAACGTCGGACAGGAACTCCGAGGCGGAGAACTTCTCGCGCAGGGCAACCGTCGCACCGTTGTAGAGAGCGGGCGCCCAGCCCGCCATGACGGCATTGGAGTGGAACAGCGGCATCGCGACGTAGTGCACGTCATCGGGTCCGAGCCCGAGCTTGTCGGAGAGATAGAAGCCAGGAACGGTGATCTTCTCGTGCGTGATCCGGACGGCTTTCGGGCGTCCGCTCGTGCCGGAGGTGAAGATCAGCATGAACAGCGAGTCTTTGGTGGGTGTGGCCTCAGGTGCGGCCGCCGGAACGAGGAGGTCGTCCCACTCGGCACTGCCGGTGTCGATCACCCGTATGTCACCAAGGTCGAGCCCATTGACCAGATGCTTCTGGGTCTCGTCGGTGAGCAGGATCTGTACGTCAGCGCGCCGGAGGTCGGCCGTGAGCGCCTCACCGCGTCGGGTGCTGTTGACTCCGGCCGCGACGTGGTTGCCCAGCCCCGCGGCGGACAGCCCGAGGAGCATCTCGCTGGTGTTGTCCATCAGCAGGCCGACGTGCGGCGGGAGAGCGGGGTCGAGCAGTCCCGCGATGGCCGCTGACCTCGCCGACGCGTCGGCGACGAGCTCGCGCCAGGTCCACGAGCGATCGTGGGTCAGAAGTGCCGGGGTGTCCTGCTCGGCTCTGGCGAGAAGCAGGTCCCGGATCGTCACGCGGGTTCGGCGGCGAGTAGCTTGCCGAGGCGCAGGGCTTGTTCGGTCGCCCCGCCGTACTCGAAGTCGTAGCGCGTTCCAGCGGTGAAGTAGCGATGCGCCTCACCGTCGAGGTCGACGCCCACGCCGCCGTGGATGTGCACGGTTGTGTGCGCGAGGTGGTGACCGGCGTCGGATGCCCAGAGCTTTGCGGTCGCGATGGCTTCCGTCGCGGGCAAGCCCTCGGCCAGACGCCAGGCGGCCTGCCACAGCGTCAGTGCCAGGAATCGGGTGTCGATGTAGCCGTCGGCGAGGCGCTGCGAGACGGCCTGGAATGTGCCGATCGGCCGCTCGAACTGCTCGCGTACCTTCGCGTACTCGGCCGTGAGGGTGAGTGCACCCTCGGTGACTCCGAGCTGTACGGCGCAGCTGGCGACGGTCAGCAGATCGACCAGGCGCTGGGCTGCATCGCCGCTGCCGATCAGACGATCAGCTGGCACGCGTACGCCGGAGAGCTCGACGTGGCCAACGGCGTCACCGTCGCTGAGCTTCTGCTCGCGAATCTGCAGGCCGGACGCGTCAGCATCGACCAGGAACACTCCGGTGCCGCCGGGCGTGGTTGCCGTGACCAAGAAGGAGTTGGCGACGGTGGCCGCATGGACGAGGTACTTGGTGCCGGTGAGCACGTACTCCGAGCCGTCGGGTGCTGCAGTCGTGGTGGGTACGGACGGTGCGTACTCGTGTTCTTCGGCGATCGCTGCGCTGATGACGCTCGCAGCGTATGCAGTCTGTTGCTGCTGGTCGGTGCCGCGCTCGGAGACGAACAGGCGCGCCACGGAATCGACGGCAAGGGGGGCAGGGGCGACCGTACGGCCGACTTCCACCAGTACGCGGCACAGCTCGAGGAAGCCGAGACCGGCGCCGTCGTGCGACTCGGGCGTCGTCAGCGAGAGCAGCCCGGCTTCGCCGAGTGCCTTCCAGAGCACCGGATCGAATCGGTTGCCAGCGGCCTCGACCGCGGTCAGCCGCTCGGTCGTGGTGTGGTCCTTGAGGATCGTCGCGGCGAGTGCTGCTGCCTCTTCGGCCTCGGGAGGAAGTGAGAAGTCCATATTGTGTCCTTTAGCGCTTCGCGGCTGGCATGCCGAGGCCGACGTAGCCGATGATGTCTCGCTGGATCTCGTTGGTGCCGCCACCAAACGTCATGACGAGCGACGAGCGGAAGTAGCGCTCGAGGCGTCCGGCGATCACGGCGCCAGAGGAGCCGGCGGCGATGGCGGCCGCAGGACCGACGATTTCCTTGAGTGCGCGGTAGACCTCGACTGCGAGCTCGGAGCCGTAGACCTTGATGGCAGAGGCATCAGCAGGGGAGAGCGTGTCGATCTCGGCTGCCAGCTTCCATCCCATGAGCGTGAGCGCTTCGGTACGAGCCTGCGCGCGACCGAGGAGGATCTGCACCCATTCCTGGTCGATGACGCGTACGCCGTTGGCGTTCTTGGTCTCGCGGGCCCAGTTGGTGACGAGTTCGATCGAGTGGACCAGCGGCGCCGACGAGGTGAGGGCAACGCGTTCACGGTTGAGCTGGTTGGTGATCAGCGCCCACCCGCCGCCACGTCCGCCGATCAGGTTGTCTGCCGGGACGCGAACGTTGTCGTAGTAGGTCGCACTCGTGCCAACACCGGCGATGGTGTGGACCGGCGTGTAGGACACGCCTTCGGCCTGTGCGGGCACCAGGATCATCGACAAACCCTTGTGCCGGGCGAGGTCGGGATCGGTGCGGCAGGCCATCCAGATCCAGTCGGCGTACTGGATTAGTGAGGTCCACATCTTCTGGCCGTTGATGACCCATTCGTTGGTCGACTCGTCGAGCTCGGCCTTGGTACGCAGCGATGCAAGGTCGGTACCGGAGCCAGGCTCGGAGTAGCCGATGGAGAAGTGCAGCTCACCCTGCTGGATCTTGGGAAGGAAATACTCCTTCTGCTCCTCGGTGCCGTAGCGCATGATCGTCGGGCCAACGGTGTTGAGCGTGAGGTGCGGGATCGGGACGCCGGCGACCATGGCCGCATTGCTGAAGATGAGCTCGTCGACCATCGAGCGTTCTTGGCCGCCGTACTCCTTGGGCCATCCCATGCCGAGCCAGCCGTCGGCGCCGAGCTGGCGGATGACGTCCTTGTAGACGGTGACGTCACCGAACTCTCCGGTTGACGCAGCGAGTGCAGCCCGGATCTCCGGGGTCACAAGTTCAGAAAAGTAGCCTTGGACCTCGTCACGGAGGCGAAGCTGGTCAGGTGTGAGAGCGACGTACATGTGGTAAAACTATAACGTGTTCTCGTTTTGGTCTACATGGACCAGCGCACACGCCTTGATTTGAACTCTGCCTTACATAGGGAAATGGGGAGGCAATCGTGACTGAGACCCGCACATTGGACGCCGGTTCTGTCCCGGATCGTTTCGCGCGCGGCTGGCACTGCTTGGGCCTCGAGCGCGACTTCAACGACGGCAAGCCCCATGAGGTCCAGGCCTTTGGCGGCAAGCTTGTCGTCTGGGCCGACTCCCAGGGCAAGCTCAACGTCCTCGACGGCTACTGCCGGCACATGGGCGGCGACCTGACACAGGGCACCGTCAAGGGTGACGAGATCGCCTGCCCGTTCCACGACTGGCGCTGGGGTGGCGACGGCAAGTGCAAGGCGATTCCTTACGCCAAGCGTGTGCCGCTGCGCGCTCGTACGCAGCGCTACGAAGCTGTGACGCGCAACGGCCAGCTGATGATCTGGCACGACCCCGAAGGCAGCGAAGCGGACATGGATGCGCTTCCGCCCGAGCTCCCCGGAGTCGGCACGGACAAGTACACCGACTGGACCTGGGAGATTCTCCCCGTCGAGAACGCGCACTGCCGCGAGATCATCGACAACGTCGTCGACATGGCGCACTTCTTCTACATCCACTTTGCGTTCCCGACGAACTTCCGCAACGTGTTCGAAGGCGACCAGGCCACGCAGTTCATGGAGTCCACCGGACGTCCTGACATGACGGCCGAGGGCTACGGCGACGAGGACCTCGTCCTCAAGTCGGTGGCCACGTACTTCGGGCCGTCCTACATGATCAACTGGCTCGACACCGACTACAAGGGCTTCTTGACCAAGGTCATCTTGATCAACTGCCACATCCCCACAGGTCCCAACTCGTTCATCCTGCAGTACGGACTGTGCGTCGAGAAGCCTGAAGGTGTCGATGAGGCGACCGCGAAGTACATCGGCGACAAGTACTCCGAGTCGTTCAAGGTCGGCTTCGAGCAGGATGTCGCCATCTGGCTCAACAAAGCCCCCGTGCAGAACCCGCTGCTCTGTGAAGAGGACGGCCCGGTCTACCAGCTGCGTCGCTGGTACGAGCAGTTCTACGTCGACAAGGCTGACGTCGTGCCTGAGATGGTCGAGCGCTTCGAGTTCGAGGTCGACACGACCAAGGCCAACGAGAACTGGCGGGCAGAGGTCGCTGAGAATCTTGCACGCAAGGAGGCCGAGGACCGCGAGGC
>NZ_JAKFEL010000151.1:0-52484 GCF_036675695.1 Aeromicrobium sp. | reverse complement strand
CGTCTTCCAGCACTACGCAGCGTTCAAGCACATGACAGTCGAGAAGAACATCGCGTTCGGCCTCGAGATCCGCAAACGCCCCAAGGACGAGATCGAGGCCAAGGTCCACGAGCTGCTCCAGCTTGTGCACCTTGAGCAGTGGTCGCAGCGCCTGCCCTCGCAGCTCTCGGGCGGTCAGCGCCAACGCATGGCGCTCGCCCGCGCTCTGGCGATCGAGCCGACCGTGCTCCTGCTTGATGAACCGTTCGGCGCCCTTGACGCCAAGGTCCGCAAGGAACTGCGCGACTGGCTCCGGCGCCTGCACGACGAGATGCACGTGACGACGGTGTTCGTCACCCACGATCAGGAGGAAGCTCTCGAGGTCGCCGACAGCCTGGTCATCATCAACGAGGGACGCATCGAGCAGATCGGTTCCCCCGACGACTTGTATGACCGCCCAGCAAGTGACTTCGTCCTGTCATTCCTCGGTCCGGTCACGATGCTGGGTGACAAGCTCGTGCGTCCGCACGACATCGAGATCTCTCGCTACGAGCAGGCCGCCGCCGCCGTCGGCACGATCACTCGGTGGACCCGCGTCGGTTTCGAGATCCGCCTGGAGGTCACCCCCGAGAACGGTGGCGACAAGACTCCGATCCAGGTCGTCGTGACCCGGGCCGAGGCAGTCGCGCTCGGGTTGCACGAGGGCGATCGCGTATGGCTGCGCGTGCAGGTCGGCGCTGACCGAGTCGTCAGCTAGCGCCGTCAGGCCCCAACACGATCTCAGGTCGCTTAGGGTCGTCTGGTGGAACTCGACACCATCATCATCGGAGCAGGCGTCGCGGGCCTCGTCGCCGCGGATCGCCTCGCAGCCGCGGGTCAGAAGGTGCTCGTACTTGAAGCCCGCGACCGGGTCGGCGGACGCACTCTGACTGAGGACGTTCCAGGTTCAGACGGCCTGCGCGTCGATTCGGGCGGTCAGTGGATCGGCCCCGACCAACGGCTGCTGGCAGCCGAGCTCGAGCGATTCGGCCTCACGACGATTGACCAGGGCGGCCATGGCAAGACCGTGGTCAGTCTGCGTGGCAAGAAGGCGCGCTACACCGGCAGCACACCGCGACTGGGACCGGCAACACTCGTCGACGTCGGACAGGCACTCGTACGGTTCGAGCGCCTCGCGAAGACGATCGACCTCGAGCAGCCATGGCGTACGCCAAAGGCCGACACATGGGACGGCCAGACGTTCGAGTCGTGGATTCGACGCGCCTGCCGAACTGAGAAGGCTCGAGACTTCTTCCGGATCGCGTGCGAGGCAGTGTTCGCCACCACCTCTGCCAACATCTCCATGCTGCACGCGATGTTCTACTCCAAGTCTGGCGTGAGCTTCGAACACCTCATCAGCACCGAAGGCGGCGCCCAGCACGCTCGTGTCGAGGGTGGCATGCAGCAGCTCTCCGAACGGCTCGCCGCTGGGCTCGGTGACCGCGTACGTCTCAGCGAGCCCGTCACGGCGATCACGTACAACGACCGCGGGATCGTCGTGACGACAACCAAGAGCCAGCACGAGGCGACGCGTGTCGTTGTCGCGATCCCGCCGACGCTCGCTGCGCGTATCTCGTACGACCCACCGTTGCCTGCGATCCGCGACTCGCTGACCCAGCGCATGCCTCACGGCTCGGTCATCAAGACCCACTCGGTCTACGACCGCCCGTTCTGGCGCGAAAGCGGTCTCAGCGGCGAGGCGGCCGGCGACACGTCGCCCGTCAAGGTCATGTTCGACGCGACGCCGCCCGGTGATGGTCAGCCCGGAATCATCCTGGCATTCATCGAGGGTGCCGACGGTCTCGCGATGAGCGATGCAGATCCGGCCGACCGCCAGAAGGCCGTGACCGATGTGCTCGCGCACTACTTCGGGGAAGAAGCGCGTACGCCGATCGCGTACATCGAGCGCGACTGGTCCAAGGAAGAGTGGACTCGAGGTTGCTACGGCGCCCATCTCCCGCCGGGAGCATGGACCCAAGTCGGGGCCTCGTTGCGCGAACCGATCGGACCGATCCACTGGGCAGGCACCGAGACTGCCGTCCGGTGGTGCGGCTACATCGACGGCGCCATCAGTTCGGGCGAGCGTGTTGCCGCCGAAATCATCGGCTGACGGACACCCGCGTACGTCGATCCACTGCGAGGCCGATGGCAAAGATCACGAGTCCCGCCGCGGCAAGTCCGATGCCAACGAGGCTGGTCGCTCGGTATCCGTGACCTGCGGCGATGACCACACCGCCGAGCCAGGCGCCAAGCCCGTTGGCGATGTTGAGCGCCGAATGATTGAGCGCCGCACCCAGCATCTGCGCATCGCCGGCCGCGTCCATCAGGCGCATCTGGAGAGTGATCGCGACGACCGATCCAAGGCTGCCGACGCAGAACACCAGCACCAACGCGGGGATCGCGACTCCTGCGGCGAAATAGAACGCGGCGAGCACCACGACGGTCGCGGCGAACCCTCCAAGGACGGATCGCTCGATGTCCCAGTCGGCCAGTAAGCCAGCAGCCCACGAGCCGAACACCGATCCGATGCCGAAGACCAGCAGGAAGACATTGATCCATCCGCGCGACAGATCGGTGACATCAGTGACGATCGGCGCAATGTAGCTGTACATCGCGAACAGGCCGCCGAATCCGACGAGCCCTGCTGACACCGCGAACAAGACCTGCGGGCGCTTGAGTGCCGCGAGCTCTCCACGGAGTGTCGCGTCAAGATTGGCCGGCGAATGCGGAACGAAGGCGACGATCATCGCCGCGGCAAGTGCTGCAATCCCGAGGACAGCCCAGTAGGCGCTCCGCCAGCCGAGTTGCTGACCGAGCAAGTTCGAAACCGGAACGCCCGCGACCAGGGCAACCGACAGGCCGAGCATGACCGAGCTGACGGCACGGCCGCGATACTCCGGACGTACGAGGGATGCGGCCAGCAGCGACGCGACGCCGAAGTAGGCGCCGTGTGGGAGACCCGCGACGAAGCGAGCAGCCATCACGGGCAGGTAGCCGCTCGACACCGCCGTCAGAGCGTTGCCGAGGCCAAGGGCCAGGATCAGCCCGATCGCCAACTCCTTCTTCGGCAGCCGTGCCCCGAGCGACACGATCACGGGTGCGCCGATGACGACACCGAACGCGTACGCGGTGATCAGATGACCCGTCGTGGGGATCGATTCGTCGATGCCTTCGGCAATGTCAGGGAGCAATCCCATGGTCACGAACTCGGTTGTCCCGATCGCAAATCCGCCCAATGCCAACGCCAGCAGTGCCAGTGAAAGATGCCGCGTACTGACAGGGATCTCGGGAGTGCTCACACATTCATTCAATCCTCATGATGTGCCGCGTTATTCCCCGCCCAGATCTGTCCGAGCGTCGTGCGAGGCTGAGCCGTGCGAACTTTCACCGCGGCTGAGCGACGCATACGTCTTGGCCAACGCCACGCGCTCTCGCCTGCCCATCGTGCAGAGGATCCCGTCGGCGCAGCGCGCAGCGTCGTCGCCCTCCACGGCACTGACCCCGCGACGACGTTCCTCGCCGCGCTGGCTCGGATGGACGACGGATCGATCGTCGACATCGAGAAGGCGCTGTACGACGACCGGTCGCTCGTACGAGTGCTCGCCATGCGGCGCACCGTGTTCGCCGTTCCGCGTGATCTGGTCGCGGCCTGCCATGCTGGCGCAGCCGACACCGTCGCCCGAGAACAGCGTCGACTGCTCGAGAAAATGCTCACCGAGGCCGAGATCACCGATGATCCCGCCGCCTGGGTCCGCGAGGTCGAGGAAATCGCCCTCAAAGCCGTCCACGATGCAGGCGAGATCACCAGTGCCGAGCTCGGCAAGATCGATGAACGACTCATGACTCGGTTCGTCCTCGCCCCTGGTACCAAGTACGAGACCACGCAGGGACTCGCCAGCCGGTTGCTGACCCTGATGTCGGCGAAGGGCGAGATCATCCGCGCGCGACCCCGGGGCACCTGGACGTCAACCCAGTTCCGCTGGAGCAGCCTGGCCAACTGGGCACCCGATGCCGTCGCCAAGCTCTCGGTCGACGACGCGGCTGCCGAGATCGCCCGACGTTGGCTCGCGTCATACGGGCCAGCGACTGAGGACGACCTTGCCTGGTGGGCGGGTTGGACCAAGGCGCGCACGCGCGCAGCGCTCGCCGCGTGTGAGGTGGTCGAGGTCGACCTTGACGGGCAGGTTGGCTATGTCCTCCCCGGCGATGACGCGCCCACCACCGATGGTGAGCCGTGGGTGGCGCTGCTCCCGGCGCTCGATCCGTCGGTCATGGGCTGGAAACACCGCGACTTCTACCTCGGGCCTCACCGCTCGCTGTTGTTCGACGTCAACGGCAACGCCGGTCCGACCGTCTGGTCCAACGGTGAGGTGGTTGGCGGCTGGGCCCAGCTCGACTCCGGCGAGGTCGTGGTCAACCTGTTGGCCGACGTCGGCAAGGAAGCGAGCCAGTCCATCGACCTGGTCGCTTCCTCACTCACCTCATTGCTAGGGGACGTGCGCCTCAAGGCGCGCGCACGAGGCTGGACCCTGTCAGAGAAGCAGCTGCGCAGCTAGCTCCACGTACGGTTGACCGACGCCTTAGGCCCGGTCACCAGACTCTGCCCCGGTACGTCATCGGCCACGACCGCGCCGGCGGCAATCACCGCGTCGCGGCCGATGCTGACGCCGGGCAGGATGGTGGCTCCGGCTCCGATCCAGACGTTTTCTGCCACGTCGATGGGTGCACCGGTCAGCCACAACCGTCGTTCTACCGGATCGACCGGGTGGCCGCCGGTGATGAAGGTGACTTTGGGCCCGATCATCACGCCCTCGGCGATGCGAATTCCGGCGTAGTCCAGGAACGTGCAGTTCTGGTTGATGAACACGTTCTCGGCCAGCTGAAGGTGGAGCCCGTCGTCTGTGAAGAACGGCGGATAGATCGTCACCCTCGCGGGGAGCGGACGCCCGAGGATCTGCTCGAGTAACTCAGCCTTGCCCTGCTCGTCATCGAAGGGAAGGGCGTTCAGGCGTGAAGTGAGGGCCGTGACGTGCATCACCCGCTCGTGCATCGCCGTGAACTCAGGGCTGTGGATGCGCATGAACCGTTCGGCCGACATCGCACGATCTTCTCGCGACGTCAGCCGAGCGGTCAGGTGACACGCCGGGAGATCAGCCGAGCCGGTCGACCAGGTCCTTGAGGATCTCGGTGAACGTCGACGACGGGCGCATTACGGCAGTGACCTTGGCGTCGTCCGGGCGGAAGTAGCCACCAATGTCGGCGGGCGATCCCTGCACGGCGAGCAGCTCGTCGACGATCTTCTGCTCATTTGACCCCAGCGCCTCGGCGATCTCGGCGAAGCCCGCGGCCAGCTCTGCGTCCTCGGTCTGCTTGGCCAGCTCCTGCGCCCAGTAGAGCGCGAGGTAGAAGTGGCTGCCGCGGTTGTCGATCGTGCCCAGCTTGCGGCCCGGTGACTTGTTCTCGTCGAGGAACGTGCCAGTTGCCCGGTCGAGTGTGTCGGCGAGGATCTGCGCGCGGGCGTTGCCATTCGTCGTGGCCATGTGCTCGAAGCTCGACGCCAACGCCAGGAACTCACCCAGGCTGTCCCAACGCAGGTAGTTCTCCTTGACGAGCTGCTGCACGTGCTTGGGGGCCGAACCGCCGGCACCGGTCTCGAACAGTCCACCGCCGTTGATCAGCGGCACGATCGAGAGCATCTTGGCGCTCGTACCGAGCTCGAGGATCGGGAAGAGGTCGGTGTTGTAGTCGCGCAGCACGTTTCCGGTGACCGAGATGGTGTCCTCACCCTTGCGGATGCGGTCGACCGAGAACTGCGTCGCCTCGATCGGCGACATGATCTCGATCTGAAGACCCTCGGTGTCGTGATCGAGCAGGTACTTCTCGACCTTCGCCTTGAGGTTGGTGTCGTGCGCACGGGTGGGATCGAGCCAGAAGACGGCCGGGGTGCCGGACGCGCGTGCTCGGGTCACGGCGAGCTTGACCCAGTCCTGGATCGGGACGTCCTTGGTCTGGCAGGCGCGCCAGACATCGCCCGGCTCGACGCTGTGCTCAATCAGCACCGTGCCCGAGGCGTCGACGACCTGGACCGTGCCGGCCCTCGGGATCTCGAACGTCTTGTCGTGGCTGCCGTACTCCTCGGCTGCCTGGGCCATCAGGCCGACATTGGGCACTGAGCCCATCGTCGTGGGATCGTACGCACCGTTGGCGCGGCAGTCGTCGATGACAGTCTGGTAGACGCCTGCATACGAGCTGTCAGGGATGACGGCGAGCGTGTCGGCCTCGGCCCCGTCGGGGCCCCACATGTGACCCGATGTACGGATCATGGCGGGCATCGAAGCGTCGACGATGACGTCGCTCGGCACGTGAAGGTTCGTGATGCCCTTGTCGGAGTCGACCATCGCGAGAGTCGGACCAGCCGCGATGCCGGCGTCGATCGCAGCCTTGATCTCGGCACCATTCGGCAAGGCATCGAGACCAGCGAGGATCGAGCCGAGTCCGTTGTTGGGGCTCAGACCGGCCGCAGCGAGATCGTCGCCGTACTGAGCGAACACGTCGGGCAGGAATGCTTTGACGACGTGGCCGAAGATGATCGGGTCGGAGACCTTCATCATGGTGGCCTTGAGGTGGACCGAGAACAGGACTCCTTCGGCCTTGGCACGAGCGATCTGGGCTGTCACGAACTCGTCGAGGGCAGCCGCACTCAACACGGTGCCGTCAATGACTTCACCAGCCAACACCGGGAACGCTTCCTTGAGCACCGTCACGCTGCCGTCGGCAGCGACGAGCTGGATCGTGATCGTGCCATCGGCATCGATGACGACCGACTTCTCATTGGACCTGAAGTCATCGGCGTCCATGGTGGCGACATTTGTCTTGGAGTCGCTGCTCCATGCGCCCATCGAGTGCGGGTGCTGGCGTGCGTAGTTCTTGACCGAAGCGGGTGCGCGACGATCGGAGTTGCCCTCACGCAGCACGGGGTTGACGGCGCTGCCCTTGACCTTGTCATAGCGCGCGCGTACGTCCTTGTCTTCGTCCGTCTGCGGGTCGTCCGGGTAGTCCGGGAGTGCGTAGCCCTGGCTTTGGAGCTCGGCGATGGCCGCTTTCAGCTGCGGAATGGAGGCACTGATGTTGGGCAGCTTGATGATGTTGGCCTCGGGCGTCTTCGCGAGGTCGCCCAGCTCGGTCAGCGCATCGCCGATCTGCTGCTCAGGCGTCAGACGATCGCCGAACAGGGCAATGATGCGGCCAGCCAGCGAGATGTCGCGGGTCTCAACCTCAACGCCAGCAGTTGAGGCATACGCCTCAATCACGGGGAGGAACGAGTACGTGGCCAGCAAGGGCGCTTCGTCGGTGTGGGTGTAGATGATCTTGGCCATGTGGCCAGCCTCCTCGGCGCAGAAAATTCGTTCGACATCAAGATATCTCACGGATGTCGACACTCCTGACGGAACCTTCTCGCAGGGCCTCTCAGTCATACACTCGAATTGGTCGCAGGGGGCGGCCCCTAGTGGAGGAGTCTCATCATGGCTACAACCACCCCAATGTCATCGCGGCTCGCCGCCGAAGCGCTCGGAACGTTCGTGCTCGTACTGGGCGGCGTCGGTAGCGCGATCCTCGCCGGCCAGGCCATCGGCGCGCACGGCGTCGCGCTCGCCTTCGGCCTCACCGTCCTGACCATGGCGTTTGCCGTGGGACCCATCTCGGGCGCGCACTTCAACCCGGCAGTCACAGTCGGCCTCGCGGCGGCCAAGCGATTCGAGTGGAACAACGTGCTGCCGTACGTCGCAGCCCAAGTCAGCGGCGGCGTTCTCGGCGGACTCGCCATCTGGGCGATCGGTTCGGGCAATGCCGACTTCGACCGCGAGACCTCGTTCGCCGGCGCATCCAACGGCTGGGGCGACACGATCGGCGGCTACTCGCTGCTCGCGGTGCTCCTCACCGAGGTCATCTTCACGGCGTTGTTCGTGTTCATCATTGCCGCCGTGACCTCGGGCAGGACGCCTGACGGGTTCGCCCCGATCGCGATCGGTCTGGCCCTCACGCTCATCCACCTCGTGACGATCCCGATCGACAACACCTCGGTCAACCCGGCGCGATCCATCGGCGCGGCTCTGCTGGCCGGTGGAGACAGCATGCAACAGCTGTGGGCGTTCATCGTCGCACCGCTGGTCGGCGGCATTGTCGGAGGGCTCGGCTACATATTCATCAACGGGAGCAACCGTTCAGGAGTCGACATCGAGGGCAGGCGCTAGTCCCAAGAACATACGAAAGGCCCGGTCATCACGACCGGGCCCTTCGTATGTCTCGTCAATCAGGCGGCGTTAGCGGACGTCGTACCGGTCGAGGTCCATGACCTTGGCCCAGGCAGCCACGAAGTCCGTGACGAACTTGCCCTTGGCGTCGTCGCTCGCGTAGACCTCCGCGATGGCCCGCAGCTCAGAGTTCGAACCGAACACGAGGTCGGCACGACTTCCGGTCCACTTCACGGCGCCCGAGTCGTCACGGCCCTCGTACGTCGACGAGTCCGCCGCCGCGGCCGTCCACGTCGTACCGAGATCGAGGAGGTTGGCGAAGAAGTCGTTCGTCAACGATCCCGGCTTGTCGGTGAGGACACCCGTAGAGGAGTTGTCGTAGTTGGCCCCCAGTACACGCAGACCGCCCACCAGCACCGTCATCTCAGGAGCACTCAGGTTGAGCAGGTTGGCCTTGTCGATCAGCAGGTACTCCGCAGGAAGGCGGTTGCCCTTCGCTTCGTAATTGCGGAACCCATCGGCCTGCGGCTCCAGCGCAGCGAACGACTCGACATCGGTCTGCTCCTGAGTCGCATCCGTACGTCCCGGTGTGAACGGCACCGTGACGTCGTGGCCTGCAGCCTTGGCGGCCTGCTCGATGGCTGCCGCGCCACCCAGCACGATGACGTCGGCGAGGGAGACACCCTTGCCAAATGCCTGCTGCACACCTTCAAGAGCGCGAAGAACGGTCGCCAGCTGCTCGGGGTTGTTGACCTCCCAGCTGTTTTGCGGCTCGAGGCGAAGGCGCGCACCGTTGGCGCCGCCTCGCTTGTCGCTGATGCGGAACGACGATGCCGACGCCCAAGCGGTCGATACGAGCTGTGAGACCGTCAGCCCCGAAGCGAGGATCTGAGCCTTCAGCTCAGCCACGTCGGCGTCCGACAGCGATGCGCCGCCAGCAGGGAGCGGATCCTGCCAGAGCAGCTCTTCTTGCGGCACGAGCGGACCGAGGTAGCGCTGGATCGGGCCCATGTCTCGGTGCGTCAGCTTGTACCAAGCACGCGCGAAGGCGTCGGCGAGCTGATCCGGGTTCTCCAGGAAGCGACGCGAGATCGGCTCGTAGATCGGGTCGAACCGCAGAGCGAGGTCGGACGTCAGCATGGTCGGCGGACGGTTGAGCTCGTTGGTCTCGGGGTCCGGGAACGTGTTGGCGCCGGCGCCGTCCTTGGCCACCCACTGATTGGCGCCAGCCGGGCTCTTGCTGAGCTCCCACTCAAAACCAAAAAGTGTCTCGAAGAAGCTGTTGTCCCACGTCGTTGGTGTGGGGGTCCAGGTGACCTCGAGACCACTGGTGATGACGTCGCGCCCCTTGCCGGTGCCCAGCGACTGCTTCCAGCCGAGGCCTTGTTCCTCGATCCCGGCACCCTCCGGCTCGGGGCCGACGTACTGGTCGGGGTCACCGGCGCCATGCGTCTTGCCGAAGGTGTGCCCACCGGCGATCAGCGCGACGGTTTCCTCGTCGTTCATCGCCATACGGCTGAACGTCTCGCGGATGTCGCGAGCCGATCCGAGCGGGTCGGGGTTGCCCTCCGGTCCCTCCGGGTTGACGTAGATGAGACCCATCTGGACTGCGGCCAGGGGATTCTCCAGCTCGCGGTCGCCCGTGTAGCGCTGCTCGCCACCCTTGTCGCCGCCGAGCCACTCGTCCTCGGGGCCCCAGTAGACGTCCTCGTCCGGCTCCCACACGTCGGGACGACCGCCGCCAAAGCCGAACGTCTTGAAGCCCATCGTCTCGAGTGCAACGTTGCCCGTCAGGATCATCAGGTCAGCCCACGAGATCGCCGAACCGTACTTCTTCTTGATCGGCCACAGCAGGCGGCGCGCCTTGTCGAGGTTGCCATTGTCCGGCCAGCTGTTGAGCGGCGCGAAGCGCTGCATGCCGGCGCCGGCTCCGCCTCGGCCGTCGCGGATGCGATAGGTGCCCGCGCTGTGCCAGGCCATCCGGATGAATAACCCTCCGTAGTGGCCGAAGTCGGCGGGCCACCAGTCCTGGGAGTCGGTCATCAGCGCAGCAAGGTCAGCGCGCAAGGCGTCGAGGTCGAGGTTCTTGAACGCCTCGGCGTAGTCGAAGTCGGCGTCCATCGGGTTGGCGACATCGGTGTTCTTGCGCAGGATCTTGAGGTTGAGCTGGTTGGGCCACCACTCCTGGTTGGCTGAACCCTCAGTCGGATGGACGCGGCCTCCGTGCGAGACGGGGCACTTGCCCTGCCCCTCGTTCTCCTCGTCGTTCATGTCGCCTACGACGGCGTTGTGGTCCTGGTTGTCAGGCATGGCGTTCCTTCCGGATCAGTTGGTTGTCTCAAGAACAGTTGTGCAGTCGGGGCAGGTGCCCCAGTAGGTGACCTCGGCTTCGTCGATCGTGAAGCCATGGTTGTCGGAAGCGGTCAAGCAAGGAGCGCTGCCGTGGGCGCAGTCGACATCAGCGACGGCACCGCACTCGCGACAGACGACATGGTGGTGGTTGTCCCCGACACGCAGCTCGAACAGCGCGGGCGAGCCGGCAGGCTCGATGCGCCGGGCCAGTCCGACATCAGTGAGCGCCCGCAACACGTCGTAGATCGCCTGGGTCGACACGCCACCGAGCTCAGTTCGTACGTCGGCCGCGATGCGGTCAACCTCTGAGTGAGGAGCCAGAGCCAGAGCAGAGATCACGGCGACCCGAGGGCGGGTGACGCGCATACCGGCGCCCCGCAACAGCTCCACGGGGTCATCGACAGTCTGCATGACCACATGCAACCACCTTTTCTGGAACGATTCAAGATTAGACACGCGCATTGGTCCGACCCGAGCACATTCCTACAGCCGCAGTGGGTTAGTTTCGACTGAGTCCCCCATGCATCAAGGAGCACATTCGTGAGCACAACCCCCGTCAAGGTCGCCGTCACCGGAGCTGCCGGTCAGATCGGCTATAGCTTGCTCTTTCGACTCGCGAGCGGTTCACTGCTCGGGCCCGACACCCCGATCCAGCTCCAGCTGCTCGAGATCACCCCGGCGCTCAAGGCGCTCGAAGGCGTCGTCATGGAGCTCGACGACTGCGCATTCCCGACCCTCGCTGGCGTCGAGATCGGCGATGACGCCGAGAAGATTTTCGATGGCGTCAACCTCGCCCTGCTCGTCGGTGCACGTCCCCGCGGACCGGGCATGGAGCGCGGCGACTTGCTCGAGGCCAACGGTGCGATCTTCACCGCCCAGGGCAAGGCGCTCAACAAGGTCGCCGCGAGCGACGTACGCGTCGGTGTCACCGGCAACCCGGCCAACACCAACGCGCTCATCGCGATGACCAACGCGCCTGACATCCCCAAGGAGCGCTTCAGCGCCCTGACCCGTCTCGACCACAACCGCGCCATCTCGCAGCTCGCTGCCAAGACCGGCGCCAGCGTGACCGATATCAAGAAGATGACGATCTGGGGCAACCACTCGGCCACCCAGTACCCCGACATCTTCCACGCAGAGGTTGGCGGCAAGAACGCCGCTGAGACCGTCAACGACCAGGCCTGGATCGAGAACGACTTCATCCCGACTGTCGCCAAGCGCGGTGCCGCGATCATCGAGGCGCGCGGTTCGTCTTCGGCAGCGTCCGCAGCCTCGGCCACCATCGACGCTGCGCACGACTGGCTGTTCGGCACGCCTGAGGGTGACTGGGCGTCGATGGCTGTCGTGTCCGACGGCTCGTATGGCGTCCCCGAGGGTCTGATCTACTCGTTCCCCGTCACGACCAAGGGCGGCGACTGGTCGATCGTCCAGGGTCTGGAGATCGACGACTTCTCCCGCGCCCGCATGGACGCGACGGCTGCCGAGCTCATCGAAGAGCGCGACGCGGTCAAGGAGCTCGGCCTGATCTGAGGCTCGCAGACTCGAACGCTGCCCCATCTCCGGCTCGGAGGTGGGGCAGTGTCATGTCACCCAGGCTGGTCGGGGATCACCAGCGCCAGCACAACGAGTGCGACGCCGAGCAAGGTCATCCACAGCATGTCGAAGGCCTTGCCTCGTACGCGCAGCATGCCTGTGTGGCTGACCGGTACGACTGACCTGGCGATGGCGCCAACAATGAAAGCTCCACCCACGACGGCGACGCCTGCCCTCCATGGTCCAGCCACGACCAGGCACAGACCGCTGAAGACAGCGAGGAGCTGCAGCAGGTAGAGCTGCGAACCGCGGCTGCGGGGACCCTTCACGGGTTGAGCTGCTCAGCGGTGTCGACGACATTGGACAGGAGCATCGCGCGGGTCATCGGTCCCACTCCCCCGGGGTTGGGAGAGACCCAGCCGGCGACCTCGTACGCAGCGGGGTCAACGTCGCCGACGATGCCGTTCTCGTCACGGCTGACGCCCACATCGAGAAGAGCGGCACCTGGCTTGACCATGTCGGCCGAGACGATGCCCGGAACTCCTGCGGCGGCGATCACGATGTCGGCACGACGAACCTCAGCACCGAGGTCGCGCGTACCGGTGTGGCAGAGCGTGACCGTTGCGTTCTCGCTGCGACGGGTCAGCAGCAGACCCATTGGCCGGCCGACGGTGATGCCGCGTCCGACGACAACGACATGCTTGCCGGCAATGGCGACGTCGTTGCGACGAAGGAGCTCGATGATGCCGCGAGGCGTGCAGGGCAGCGGCGCTTCCTTGCCAAGCACGAGCCAGCCGAGATTGGTCGGGTGCAGACCGTCAGCGTCCTTGGCCGGGTCGATGCGTCCGATCACTGCGTTCTCGTCGAGGCCCTTGGGCAGCGGCAGCTGCACGATATAGCCGGTACAAGCCGGATCGGCGTTCAGCCGGTCGACTGCAGACTCGACATCAGCCTGTGTCGCCGTCGCGGGAAGGTCGATGCGGATCGAGTTGATGCCGACCTCTGCGCAGTCCTTGTGCTTGCCTGCGACGTACCACTGGCTGCCGGGATCGTCGCCGACCAGGATCGTGCCGAGCCCGGGAATGACTCCCCTGGTCGCCAGTGCGCTCACCCGCTCGCGGAGCTCAGACTTGATCGCGGCTGCAGCCGCCTTGCCGTCGAGGATCTGTGCCGTCACGGCACGAGTCTTTCACGACGACCGTCTCTGATCGTGACGGGTCAGGGAGCGTCACGCCTGGGCACATAGACTTCCCTCAGCACTCACCGCTCCTCGAAGGGTCGTTCATGGCAACTCGCGCGCAGCTGTCTCAGGAGCGCAGCCGGCTGCGACGCGACGAGCTCCTCAACGCAGCGATCGAGCTGTTCGCCGAGGGCGGCTCCCGCGCCGTCACGCACCGTGCGGTCTCCCTGCGCGCCGGACTGCCGTCAGCAACGACGACGTACTACTTCGAGTCGATCGACGAGCTCATCAAGGAAGCCCTCGGTGCTCACATCGACCAGTGGACTGCTGACCTGGAGGCGCTGTCCAAGGTCGATGTCGACGTCGACGTGAGCCTGGATGACGCGGCCGGGTTCATCACGATGGTGTTCGCAGCCCGTGGGCCCGAAGTTGCTGCAGTTGAACTGTCGATCTTCCTCGCCGCAGCCCGGCAACCCGAGCTGCGCGATCAAGCGGCTCGAGCCATGCGGGCGTTCGAGTCATTGGCTGGCTCAGTGCTCACCCGGGTCGGCATCGACGCCCCCGCCGAGCTCGCCGCTGCGATCGTCGCGCTCATTGGCGGCACCGCGCTGCGGCGACAGTCGGGTCTCTACAGCGAAGAGGCGGAGGCTCGCCTGCTCACTGCAGCGATTCGCAACCTGGTGGCAGCGCATGCTCTCGGTCCAGCAGGCGTTGACCACAAGCTCGCCGAGCTCCGCAAGGACCAGCCTTGACCGTCACGCTGGGCACGCTTGAGCTCGGTCCGCTCGATCTGGAACTGCTCGCCGACCCTGTTGCTGCCGCCTTGGCGCTGCTGCCCGACGTCGCGGCTCACTCACATACCGTCGCGATCGACCCGGATCTGGCCGACACCGCTGCGCTCGCCTCCGAGCACGGCATTCCTCCGGAGGTCTCGGCCAACTGCGTCGTGGTGCTCGGCAAGCGCGGCGGAGAGCAACGTCCAGCTGCCTGCGTCGTGCTGGCGCACACCCGCGCCGACGTCAACGGACTCGTACGCCGCACGATCGACGTACGAAAGCTCTCGTTCGCCCCACAGGATTGGGCGGTCTCCGAGACCGGCATGGAATACGGCGGCATCACTCCCGTCGGCCTCCCGGACGGATGGCCCCTCCTGGTGGATTCCAGGGTCGTCGAACAGCCATGGGTGCTGATCGGCAGTGGCTTGCGGCGATCCAAGCTCGCTCTGCCCGGTGCATCGCTGGCCGCGCTCCCCCATGCCGTGGTTCTCGAGAACCTCGGCATCCCCGCGAGCTAGACCGGAGGCACCTCGGACGGCGCCGGGCGCTGGCTCAGCGCCAGCCATACGACGGCAGCAAGTACGAGAGCAGCGCCGATCGCCTGGACGGTCGACAGCGACTCAGAGAGCAGCCAGGTGGCAAGACCGACGGTGACGACAGGCTCGAGTGTCGACAGCACTGACGTCGAGGTAGGACCGAGCAGTCGCAGTCCGGCGAAGAACGCGAGAATCGCCATCACGGTGCAGACCAGCGCAATCGCGGCCAGCGACGACCAACCCGTGGCGGACTCAGGGAACGAAGCTGCGCGACCAGTCGCAGCGAGTACGGCGACGATCACGCCCGAAACGAACGCAGCGGCGACACACACGACCGTCGAGACTGCAATGGCGTCCAGTCCGCGAGTCACGACCGAGCCAACCGTGATGTAGATCGAGTAGATGACGGCAGCGCCGATACCCAGCGCGATGCCGAGAGGTTTGCCCGTGCCTCCGCCGACGACGAGGAACGTGCCCGCGAGGGCGAGCGTCAACGCCAACGCCGTCACCAGTCCGATGCGTTCGTGCAGGAACACCGCCGCGAGGATCGCGACGAACGCGGGAAAGAGATAGAGCAACAGCGCGACCAGGCTGGCCTGTGCGTGTTCAAGCGCAAGGAAATAGCAGTAGGCCTGACCGACGTAGCCGATCCCGCCCATTGCAGCGACCGGCAGGCAGTCACGCACCGACGGGACCGCAATTCCCCGTACGCGCATGAACGCGACCAGGATCAGCGCGGCAGCGGTGAACCGTACGAAGATCAGCGCCGGCGTGCTCGTGCCATCGTCCTGCGCCCAGACTCCGAAGATCGCCATCGACCCAAACGCAGCCGAGGACAACGCAACCAGCAGCGCCCCGACCATGCGTTCGGACATGACGTCAGTGGAATCTCTGCTTAGTGAAAAAAGTGTCGGGTGCCGGTGACGTACATCGTCACGCCGGCAGCGTTCGCTGCCTCGATCACCGAGTCGTCACGGATCGATCCACCGGGCTGAACGATCGCGCGTACGCCAGCAGCCATCAAGATCTCCGGACCGTCTGGGAACGGGAAGAACGCGTCGGACGCAGCAACCGAGCCCGCAGCGCGCTCGGCTCCGGCCCGCTCCACGGCAAGCTTGCAGGAATCGACACGGTTGACCTGGCCCATGCCGACGCCCACCGAGGCGCCTTCCTTGGCCAGCAAGATCGCGTTCGACTTCACGGCTCGGCACGCGGTCCACGCAAACTCGAGGTCGGCGAGCGTGGCTTCATCCGCAGGCTCGCCGGCCACCAAAGTCCAGGTCGAAGACGCGTCACCCTCAGCATCCACCCGGTCGACCTTCTGGAGCAGCACGCCGCCACTCACCGGACGCAGCTCAACTGGCGAGCGACCGGCTTCGACCGGCACCTGGAGGATGCGGATGTTCTTCTTGGCCTGGAGCACGTCAAGCGCGCCCGGCTCGTAGTCCGGAGCCACGATGACCTCAGTGAAGACCTCCGCGACCTGCTCAGCCATCGCAACTGTGACCGGGCGATTGGCGGCAATGACACCACCAAAGGCCGAGACAGGGTCACAGGCGTGTGCCCGGGCATGCGCTTCGCCGACATCAGTGCCGACAGCGATCCCGCAGGGGTTGGCATGCTTGATGATCGCCACCGCCGGCGCGTCAAAGTCACCAACCGCGCGTCGCGCAGCGTCCGTGTCGACGTAGTTGTTGTAGCTCATCTCCTTGCCGTGCAGCTGCACGGCATTGGCCAGTCCGCCGCGACCGGACGTGTAGAGCGCCGCGGGCTGGTGCAGGTTCTCGCCGTACCGAAGAACCGCCGACCGCTCCCAGGTCGCGCCAAGGAAGTCCGGGAAGACAGAGTCGGTCGGCTGTACGTACGCCGACGCAAACCACGAGGCGACCGCGACGTCGTATGCAGCGGTGTGAGCGAACGCTTGGGCAGCGAGCTGCTTGCGCTGTTCGAGTGTGAATCCTCCGGCGGCGAGCGCTTCGCGGAGCGAGTCGTACTGGGCTGTCGAGGTGACAACGGCGACGCTGGGGTGGTTCTTGGCAGCGGCTCGAACCATCGACGGTCCGCCGATGTCGATCTGCTCGACGCACTCGTCGGGCGTCGCTCCGGACGCAACGGTCTCGGTAAACGGATAGAGGTTCACGATCACGATGTCGAACGGCTCGATGCCGAGGTCGGCGAGCTGTGACACATGTGAGTCGAGACGCAGATCAGCCAGGATGCCGGCGTGTACGCGCGGGTGCAGGGTCTTGACCCGACCGTCGAGGCACTCGGGGAACTCCGTCAACTGCTCGACAGGAGTGACCGGCACGCCCGCCGACTCGATGGTCTTGGCGGTCGAACCGGTCGATACGATTGCAACACCAGCGGCGTGAAGATCGCGGGCGAGCTCCTCGAGACCGGTCTTGTCATAGACCGAGATCAGGGCACGCTTGAGGGGACGGGTTGTCATGTGGGGGCTCCTCCGAGGCGCACGGCCCGGTCATCGATGTGGAAGTCCGAACGGGCCAGCGCGCCGACCCATTCGACGAGCATGGTCCGCTCGCTGGTCTTGATGCGTTTGTGCAGCGTCTCTTCGTCGTCATCGTCGAGCACAGGCACTGCAACCTGAGCCACGATCGGTCCGGTGTCGACTCCCTCGTCGACGATGAACAGCGTCGCGCCGGTGACCTTGACGCCGTACGCGAGCGCATCGCGCGGCCCATGCATGCCCGGGAAGGCAGGCGAGAGCGCCGGGTGGGTGTTGAGGGTTCGGCCGCCGAAACGGGCGAGAAACGCAGGGCCGGTCAGCTTCATGAATCCGGCCAGCACGACGAGATCCGGTCCATGTGCAGCAACAGCCTCGGCGAGGGCGACGTCCCAGGCCGCGCGATCGGCGTACGACTTCGTCTCGAGGACGAAGGTCTCGATGCCGTGCTTCTCAGCGCGCTCGAGAGCGCGGATGTCAGTGCGGTCCGCACCGACCGCGACAATCTCGACGCCGTAGTCAGGTCGGGTCGACGCGTCGATCAGGGCTTGGAGATTTGTCCCGCTTCCAGAGACGAGGACCACGACTCGTGCTGGTGACTTCGGGCTTCGTGGCACGCTCCCCACGATAGTGGCCGAGCACTGCGCCAAGTGCGCCGCCCAACGCCATCACGGGAACAGCGACCAGAAGCGGGGTCAGAGTCGGCGGTCCGGCGTCGGCCATGCGGCCCGGCCCGATCGCGCCACCCGACACGGCGATCAGAAGTCCCAGCGCCAGCCCGGCGACTCCCCCGGCCGCCGCACCCAGGCCTACGCGGGTGAGCAGGTCTTCGCGGTCACGCACCTCGACCCGCCATCCGGCGATCATGCCCGCGAGAAGCGGGATGAGGCCGAGCAGGAACACCCAGTCCGCGAACTGCCCCGGCGCTGGAAGCGCGGCGAAGATCGGCAGACCGGGAACCTCACCCAGCTGAGCGCCCGTCAGGTCCACGCTGGTGTCGGTGCCCAGGGCGAAGCCAGGGCCGATCAGAGCGGAAGCGGTCCACAGGATGAGGGTCGGTATCGCCAGCAGACACCCGACTGCGAGAGCCAAGCCGCCACCGAATCCCGGATCGAGCACGGCCCAAAGGTCGCCCGCGCGCGAAACGTGAAGGACCAGCAGCGCCAACACGATCGTCGCGGACGACGCCAGCACAGCGATGATCGCTGGCACTGATGCGCGGACGACGGCGCGGGCATCGACATTGGAGGTCGGCCAGAGATCAGCTGTGGCCTTGTGGCGGGTGGCCGCACCCAATGCCGCGCCGATACCACCAACGATGAATGCGCCAATTGCTGCACGGACTGCTGAGGTATGGATGTCGCCGGCGTTGGACACAGCCGACGCGATGCCGGCGATTAGACCCGAAGCGCCAGCCGTCGATGCCGCAAAGGCAGGGAGCTCAACCGGATCGACGACGACCCAGTGCGTGGTCGCCGCCACGATCGCGATGCACAGCAGAGTCGCGCCCAAGGGAACGAGCCCCAGCGAAACCTCACCTGTGTCCAACCCCGACCCCAGCGAGACCAACCACGTACGGGCAGACGATCGGGCAAATCCAGAAAACGACAAGTCAGCTGATCCGCGGGCCGCCAGGACGAACAGGGCCGAGACGGCGAGCGACCCCACCGCCGAAAGGATCGCCGTCAGGAAGGCGGGCCGCAAGAAGGACGGCGTGGACGGCTCGGGCACCACTTCATCCTGCCTGTAAAGTTGCGGCGTTGTAGACAGGCACGCCCGGGACGAGGAGGCTGGACATGACTCGCGTCGACGAGTTCAACAGCTTCTACACCTCAACCTTCTCCCAGGCCCTCGAGGTCACGTACGCCGTCACCGGTGACCGTCACGTAGCCTTCGAATCAACCGTCGACGCCTACCGTCGCGCCTGGCGTGACTGGTCCAAGATCCGCGCAGGCAACCCGCTCGCATACGTACGCAACGAAGCCTGGAAGCTGACCGGCCTGAGCCGAGGCACCCACCCGCTGCGCCGCAAGCACGAAGAAGACAGCGACACGCAGCTCCTCGACGCACTCGGCGAGATGAACGTCACCGACCGTCGCCTGATCGTGCTGATGACCCTCGGCAACACCGACCTCGAAGAGGCATCGCAGGAGGTCAACCTGCCCGCCGAGGAAGGCATCGAGAGCGTCACCAACGCTCTGGCAACACTCGAGGCGAAGCTCGGCCAGTCAATCGACGAGATCGAGCGCCGTATGCACGGGCTCGGCACGGCGACCGACGCGTTCGAGGAGCCGACCCCTGCCAAGATCCGCAAGGCGGCGAAGCGTGGCCGGCAGCGCAACACGGTGATTCTGGTCGCGGCATCCGTGGCTCTCGCGATCGGCGGCGGATTCATCGTCACCGAGGGTGACGCCCTCGACAGCCGCGCCTCACTCCCCTATCGCGAAAAGATCGGTGCGGAGCGACCAGACGTCGTCCTCGACGCTGAGAACATTGACACCGGCAACCTGCTGACCCTGACGCAGGTCGGCCAGCTGGACCCGCGGAGTGTGTGGTCCGTCGAGAACACTGATGAGAACATCGACAACACGACGCCCTATGCGACCTGTCCGGTCAAGCGGTTTGCGGACACCGATCCTCTCAAGGTCCTGGTTCGCACCTACACCGCGAACGGTCAGGACAAGGAGCGGGTTGCGCAGGCCATTGAGGTCTCGCGCAGCACCAAGATCGCCGACGCTGCCTACCGCCGCCTGGTGCGTTGGTACTCCGACTGCCAGCACCCCCGCGTACAGCTGGTCGACTCCTACTCGGTAAAGCGACCGGCCGGCGACTTCCAGATCCTGCTCCTGCGCTCACACTCGACTCCGGTACGTACGTTCACCGTCGGCTTCAGCCACTCAGGCAATGTCACCAGCACCCTTGTCCATGAGGTCGATGGCACCGTCGGACCGAGGATCGGGGCCTTCGCCCGTACGCTCAACAACGCCGTGTCACGCCTGTGCGCCGACACCGGTGGCAACTGCACAGACGAAATCGCCGTCACTCGTACCGAGCCGCCGAGAACTTCGCAGGACCCTGCGTTCCTCGGCATCGTGGATCTTCCACCGATCGCTCAGATCGATCGCGTCTGGGTTGGCGTCGAGGCGTTCTCCGCTGCCAAGGTCAACCCGGCTGCCACAGGATGCGATCGAGCCGATTTCTCAGCGATCAAGACCGCGAAGTCCAAGCTGTTCGTCATCCCCCAAGCCAGGGAGCTGCCCAAGGAGTTCGGCGTCGCCGAGACGATTGGCCGGTTCCCGAGCGAGAAGCTTGCCAAGGAATTCGTCAAGACCATCAGCGACCGGGTCAACGAGTGTGGGGTCAAGAACCTGACCGCCAAGGTCGACCAGCGCGACTCGTTCAGGACCGGCCAGTACTCCGGCAAGACGTGGCGCATCAGCCTCGAGGTCACCAAGGGCCAGCGCATCATCTTCCGCGGCGCAATCATCAGGCGCGGCTCCGACGTCGCCCAGGTGACGTTCACACCATCAGGGAAGTTCGACGTTTCATCCAAGGTGTTCAAGGCCGTCGCTGCCCGCGCCGGCGCACGACTGCGCTTCGCCGAATAGCAAGAACCCCTCTCCCGCCAGGCGGAAGAGGGGCCCTCGTCACATGTACCTCAGAGACTCTCGAGGCTAGATGTCCTTCAGGATGGCTCGCATCAGCTCAGCCGTCTCGGACGGCGTCTTGCCGACCTTGACGCCCGCAGCTTCGAGGGCTTCCTTCTTGCCCTGCGCCGTTCCCGCACCGTCGGAGACGATTGCGCCAGCGTGGCCCATCGTCTTGCCCTCGGGAGCCGTGAAGCCTGCGACGTAGCCGACGACCGGCTTCGTGACGTGCTCCTTGATGTACGCGGCTGCCTTCTCCTCGGCGTCGCCACCGATCTCGCCGATCATGACGATCGCCTTGGTCTCGGGGTCAGCTTCGAATGCCTCGAGCGCATCGATGTGCGTCGTACCGATGATCGGGTCACCACCGATGCCGATCGCGGTCGAGAAGCCGAAGTCGCGCAGCTCGAACATCATCTGGTAGGTCAGCGTGCCCGACTTGGAGACGAGACCGATCGGTCCACTCCCGGCGATGTTCGCCGGCGTGATGCCCGCGAGCGCCTCGCCCGGCGTGATGATGCCCGGGCAGTTGGGACCAATGATCCGCGTCTTCTTGCCCTGGGCGTAGGCCCAGAACTCGGCGCTGTCCTGGATCGGGACACCTTCGGTGATGATCACCAATAGACCGATCTCAGCGTCAATCGCTTCGACAACAGCGTCCTTGGTGAATGCCGGAGGCACGAAAACGACCGACACATCAGCGCCAGTCTTCTCGATGGCCTCGGAAACCGATCCGAAGACCGGCAGCTCGACCTTGGTGCCCGACGCGTCGATGTGCTCGACGGTCGTGCCGGCCTTGCGGGCGTTGACGCCACCGACGACCTGGGTGCCAGCCGCGAGCATGCGAGCGGTGTGCTTGGAGCCCTCGCCGCCGGTGATGCCCTGGACGATGACCTTTGAGTCCTTGTTGAGGAAAATCGACATACTCAGACTCCTTCGTGTGCGAACTGTGCAGCCTTGTCGGCCGCACCGTCCATCGTCTCGACCTGGGTCACGAGCGGGTGGTTGAGCTCGTTCAGGATGGCGCGGCCCTCGTCGACGTTATTTCCGTCGAGACGTACGACCAGCGGCTTCGTGGCGGCGTCGCCGAGCAGCTCGAGAGCGCCCTTGATGCCGTTGGCGACCGCATCACACGAGGTGATGCCGCCGAACACGTTCACGAATACCGACTTGACCTGCTCGTCACCCAGGATGACGTCAAGGCCGTCGGCCATGACCTGCGCCGAGGCGCCTCCACCGATGTCGAGGAAGTTGGCGGGCTTGACGCCGCCGTGCTTCTCACCGGCGTATGCCACGACGTCGAGCGTGCTCATGACGAGCCCCGCACCGTTGCCGATGATGCCGACCTGACCATCAAGCTTGACGTAGTTGAGGCCCTTGGCCTTCGCCTTTGCCTCGAGCGGGTCAGCTTCCTCGTGGATCACGAAGTCCTCGTGCTCGGGGTGACGAACCTCGGAGGCGTTGTCGTCAAGCGACACCTTGCCGTCGAGAGCTTCGAGCTTGTCACCCTCCAGGCGTGCCAGCGGGTTGACCTCGACGAGCGTGGCGTCTTCTTCGACGAAGACCTTCCACAGCGCCTGGACCATGACAACAGCCTGGTCGGCGAGCTCGGCGGGGAACTTGACCTCTTCGACGATCGCGCGGGCCTTCGCCTCGTCGACACCGGTGCCGGCGTCGATCGGGATCTGGCGCACTGCCTCGGGGTTGGTCTTCGCGACCTCTTCGATCTCGACACCACCCTCGACGCTGGCAATGCAGAGGTAGCTGCGGTTCGAACGGTCCAGCAGGAACGAGAAGTAGTACTCCTCGACCGGCGGAGTCGCCGGGGTCACCAGAACGCGGTTGACGGGCAGGTCCTTGATCGTGAGCGCGAGGATGTTGGTCGCGTGCTCGAATGCCTCGTCGGGCGTCTTGGCGATCTTGACGCCGCCGGCCTTGCCGCGACCTCCTGCCTTGACCTGAGCCTTGACGACGGTCACGCCGCCGAGCTGCTCAGCGGCAGCCTTGGCTTCCTCTGGCGTCTGTACGACGATGCCGAGCGTCGTCGTGACGCCATGCTTGGCGAAGAGTTCCTTCGCCTGATATTCCATCAAATCCACGGTGTGTCCGTCCTTTGTTGACGTCCTGATTGGCTCAGACTGTTCGACTCAGAATGGGGCCGACGACAGAAAAATTGAGCGTGGCGACTCTACCCGCTCAAAGGAGGTCCTGACGTGTCAGGTCGGTCACACCGGCTGCGACTGTCAGGCGTACGTGCTGGGCGCCGAGCTGCTCGCGAACGGACTCCAGTGCCGTCAGGTCGACGTCGCCGCACACCACGACCTCGTCTGCATCCTCGGCCAAGGCCGTCCTGATGAGTTGTTCAGCGGACTGTCCTCCGCCGACGAGAATGACCTCCCGACCCGCATCCCGCAGAGTCCGGGCAACTGCCTGCGCGTCCTCGCCCTCTCCCACGGCACCAACCACGATGCGTCGTCTGGTCATGTCCGGCATCGTCGCACGTGATCCTGCACGGCGCGTCCGGTCCCGCTCGTGGAGCGTGAACGTCGTCACACAATGTCGACAATTCCCGCGGGGCGAACAACAAATGTGTGGATTCGGTTTCGTCCGAACCAGCGATTGGGCTAGGCTCGTCGAGTCCTGCTGTCCCCTTTCGGAGGTTTTTTGCGTGTCTTCGTCTGCGCCTAAACGCCGACTGGATGTACGCCAGGAGACCCCCAAGCGGGCTTCGAGCGGCAAGCGGGTCGCCGAAAGGCGCCGAGCTCGCAAGCGCTCCCTTCGACTCACCCCAGCCATGGCCGGCGCATTCGCGCTGATCATGGCTGGTTTTGGTTCCGCCGTCGTTGGTGGTCACGTCGACGACTCGACACTGTCGGCCGGCGACTACCAAACGATCTCCGAGACCTACACCGGCGACGACGTCAACAGCGTTGACGTCAGCCGTGACTTCGACCGCAAGCTCGACGAGCAGGGCAAGATCCAGGCCGACCAGATGTTGATCGCCCTCGCCGACCAGAACAAGATCCTCAAAAATGCCGAAGCTGCGGCGAAGAAGAACCAGTGGGTACTGCCGGTCACCGGCTACCACCTCTCGGCACGCTTCGGTCAGCGCAGCGGCCTCTGGTCACGCATGCACACGGGCCTCGACTTCGCCGGACCCTCAGGATCGGCCATCAGCTCCGTTGCCGCTGGCACAGTCAAGTCCACGGGCTACGAAGGCGCATACGGCAACCGCACGATCGTCACGCTCATCGACGGCACGGACGTCTGGTACTGCCACCAGAGCCGCATCGCTGTCAGCGTCGGCGACAAGGTCAGCCCGGGCCAAGTCATCGGCTACACCGGCTCTACCGGCAACGTCACCGGCCCGCACCTGCACCTCGAAGTACACCCGGGTGGCGGCGGACCCGTCGACCCCTACGCAGTACTCGTTCAGCACGGCATTCGCCCGTAGCTCCTCCCCGCGATTTGTGACGCCCACGGCGTTACCCCACGTTGATAGCGCCCACAGCGTCACATTTCGCACGGCTTTGTCCACAGGTCGAAGCCGGTATGTGGTTGCCCGCGCATAGCGACAGCACTGTGAGAGGTATGCCGCGTCATCCTCGAATCCCTGCCGAACTTCATGACCGCGTGTTCACCTCGGCCCAGGCCTCCGAGCACGGCGTCACTTCGTCGATGCTGCGAGGTCCTGCCTTCGTAGCGGTCCACCACGGCGTATGGCGACTCACCACGACCGAACTGACCTTCGAACTAGCAGTGCGCGCTGCAGCTCTAGCTCTCCCACCTGGATCGGCCGCGAGCCACGTGACGGCACTGCAATGGATGGGCGTCATGATCGGCAGTCCCAGCCCTGTCCATTTCTCAACCACCTCAACAGCGCAAACCCGCAACGACGTGGTGCTGCACCGTCGGCTTGGGCGCACGTCTCCGCTGTCAAGGAATGGAGTCGCAGTTCTGGGACCGGACCGATCGTTCGTCGACAGCGGCACTCTGCTGAGCGTTCGCAGCCTGGTCCAAGCCGGAGACTGGCTCGTCCGGGCCGGACACACCACGGTGGATCGACTCATCGACTACACGATGGCGTCCCATCTTGACGGCGTGATCCGCGCCCACGAGGCAGCACTGCTCGTTCGCGAACGAGTCGACTCCCCGCGGGAGAGCGACGCAAGACTCCTGATTGCCACGGCGGGACTCCCGGAGCCAGAACCCAACATCGATATCACCACCGAGGCGGGTGAATGGCTAGCGCGAGGCGACCTCGTACTCCCGGCATACCGGATCGTGGTCGAGCACGATGGCTGGGTCCACGAGCGGAACGCCGAGCAGCGACAGAAGGACCACCTTCGCCGCGAGCGCATCGAGGCAGCCGGCTGGACCCTGATTGTGGTGACTATCGCCGACTTCGAGCAGCCAACGTCTATCGTCGCCCGGATCGTCGAAGCCCTGCTACGCCGCGGCTACACCGGACCGCCGCCTGAGCTGGGCCGCAAGTGGCACCAAATCGCCCGCGATTTGTGACACCCACGGCGCTACCCGGCGCGTTTAACGCCGTGGGTGTCACAAATCGCGGGGATTAGAGCTTTTCGACCGGCGCGTAGCGGAGCAGCAGTCGCTTGACTCCCTGCGACCCGAAGTCGACCGATGCCTGGGCCTTGTCGCCCTGACCGTCGACCGCCACCACGGTGCCGAGTCCGAAGCTGTCGTGCGACACCCGATCTCCAGGCTCCAGCGAAACGACCTCACGCGTCGCTCGCTTGGAGCGCGCGGCGACATTGGTCGACCGGAACGTCGACTGCGACGTGACGGAAGGACTGCTGGGCGTCCACTGGGTTGGCGACGACGCAACCCGACGCCAATCGACCAGTGCCTCGGGCAACTCATCGAGGAAGCGGGACGCCGGATTGTAGGACGGGGCACCCCACGCGGCACGCGTCTGGGCGCGAGTGACGTAGAGACGTGTGCGCGCTCGGGTGATGCCGACGTACGCGAGTCGGCGCTCCTCCTCGAGCTCGGTGTTGTCGGCGAGCGAGCGCATGTGCGGGAAGACGCCATCCTCGAGACCGGTGAGGAACACGACCGGGAACTCGAGCCCCTTGGCCGTATGAAGCGTCATCAGCGTGACGACACCGTCGCCTTCGTCGGGGATCTGGTCGGCGTCAGCCACCAAGGCAACTTGCTCAAGGAAGGCCGCGAGGGATCCCGGTGCGAGGTCCGCCGCAGCGTCGGCAACCGCTTCCGAGTCTGCGTCGTCGTCGAGCGTGCTGGCGCCGACGACGAACTCTCGCGCCACCGCAACAAGCTCGGCGAGGTTCTCGACCCGCGTCTCATCCTGCGGATCGGTGCTCTGCTCAAGGGCGTTGAGATAGCCGCTGCGAGTCAATGCGGCCTCGAGCACGGCATCGGCGGGTGCTCCGCTCTCGGCCATCGCCATGAGCTCCGACATGGTCTGGGTGAACGTCTGGATCGCGTTGAGGGAGCGCGTCGCAAGATCATCGGCTTCGTTGGCGCGGGTCATCGCCTCCCAGAAGCTGATCTCGTGACGATCGGCCAGACGCTGGATTGCCGCCTCAGCCCGATCGCCGATGCCGCGCTTGGGCTCGTTGAGGATGCGGCGGAGCGACACGGCATCGCGCGGATTGATGAGCACGCGTACATATGCGAGCGCGTCCTTGATCTCTTTGCGCTCGTAGAACCTGACTCCGCCGACCACGCGATAGGGCAGTCCAACTCGGATGAAGACTTCTTCGAACACTCGGCTCTGAGCGTTGGTGCGATAGAAGATCGCGACATCCTTGGCGGCGGCGTCACCCGCGTCGCTCAGCTTGTCGATCTCCTCGGCGATGAACTGCGCCTCGTCGCGCTCGTCGTCGCCGACATAACCGACGATCTTCTCGCCGTCACCCTCGGCGGACCACAGCTGCTTGTCCTTGCGGCCGGCGTTGCGACTGATGACCGCGTTGGCGGCCGACAGGATCGTCTGGGTCGATCGATAGTTCTGCTCGAGCAGGATCGTCGAGGCATTGGGGAAGTCATCCTCGAACTCGAGGATGTTGCGGATGTTGGCACCACGGAACGCATAGATCGACTGGTCCGAGTCGCCGACGACCAACAGGTCGGAATCGGCGTCGGTCAGCTCCTTGATCAGCTGGTATTGCGCATGGTTGGTGTCTTGGTATTCGTCGACCAAGATGTGCCGGAAGCGACGACGGTAGGTCTCGGCAACATCGGGCCAGCCCTGGAACAGGTGGACTGTGTTCATGATCAGGTCGTCGAAGTCCATCGCGTTGGCAGCGCGGAGCCTCGCCTGATAGGTCGTGTAGGCCTCGGCGTAGAGCTCCTCGGTCGGGTTGACCGCCTTGCTTCCCGCTGCCTCGTGGTCGATGAGCTCGTTCTTGAGGTTGGAGATCCAGTTGAGCACGGCTCGCGGGTTGACCCGCTTGGGGTCGAGATCCATGTCGCGGCACACCTGGGTCATGAGCCGGCGCTGATCGGCCGAGTCGTAGATCGTGAACGTCGACGTGAACCCGAACTTCGTCGCCTCGCGCCGCAGGATGCGTACGCAGGCGGAGTGGAACGTCGAAACCCACATCATGCGAGCTCGGGGGCCGACGAGCTCGGCGACTCTTTCGCGCATCTCAGCAGCGGCCTTGTTGGTGAACGTGATCGCCAGGATCGACCCGGGATGCGCTCCACGAGCCGCGATCAACCACGCCACGCGGCGGGTGAGAACGCGCGTCTTGCCTGAGCCGGCACCCGCCACCACGAGCAGCGGGCCACCTGGATGTGACACCGCATCGCGCTGCGCGTCGTTGAGTCCGTCGAGCAGGATGTCGGAGCGCGCGCGCTTCTTTTCGGCCTCCTGGGCAGACTTCTTCTCCGCGGTTTGGGGCACGGGGAATGGCGATGTCATCAGGCCCTCCAGCCTAGTTGCCGCTGCAGACATCGGCCCCGTCGGGCAGCACGCGACAATGGGCGCATGACTCTCGTCACGATCGACAGCAACGCAGCTGAGCCGCCGTATGAGCAAGTACGTCGTCAGATCGCAGACAGTGCGGCAAAGGGGACGCTGAAGGCCGGTCACAAGCTGCCGCCCGTACGCCAGCTCGCCGCCGATCTGGGTCTCGCCGTCAACACTGTCGCGAAGGCATATCGAGCACTAGAGACCGATGGTGTGATCGAGACACACGGCCGCGGCGGGACGCTCATAGCGACCCGCAAGATCGGTGACGCTCAGGCGGAGGACGCTGCCGCGACGTACGTACGCATTGCGCGTCGCCAGGGACTGTCGATCGACGAGGCCACGAGGCTCGTCGAGCAGCACTGGGGTTAGCTGCGCTATTCGGCCATCGTGTTGGGCTTGCGCCAGCTGCGCTCGAACGGCAGTCGCCAGGCGCGCGGCGCGATCAGCTGGTGCACGGCGTTCGGACCCCAGGTCGCCGACGGATAGGGCCGTACCGGCGGCGGATCGTTGAGCAGCGGCTCGGAGATCTCCCACAAGCGCTCGATGCCTTCGGCCGTCGTGAACAGCGTCCTCTCGCCGCGCATCGCGTCGTGGATCAGCCGCTCGTACGCCTCCAGCACGTCTCCGGCCCGCTCGGTCTCGTGCATCGCGAACTGCATGCTGAGCTTGTCGAGCCGCATGCCCGGGCCGGGCCGCTTGCCGTAGAACGAGAGCGACATCTTCGACGAGTCCGCGAGGTCGAACGTCAGGTGATCCGGACCGGAAAGGCCAACACCTGAGCCGGTCGGGAACATGCTCTTGGGAGGCTCCCGGAACGCTATCGAGATGATCCGCGCACCTTCGGCCATCTTCTTGCCCGTACGCAGGAAGAACGGCACCCCGGCCCAGCGCCAGTTGTCGATCTCGGCCTTCAGCGCCACGAACGTCTCGGTCTCGGAGTCCCCGGCCACGCCCGGCTCGTCGCGATAGCCGTCGTACTGCCCGCGCACGACGTGCTTCGGGTCGAGGGGCAGCATCGAGCGGAAGACCTTGTTCTTCTCCTCGCTGATCGAGTCGGAGTCCAGTGACGTCGGCGGCTCCATCGCCATGAAGGCCAGGACCTGGAACAAATGGGTGACGACCATGTCCTTGAACGCGCCAGTGCCTTCGTAGAAACCAGATCGACCCTCAAGGGACAGCGTCTCGGGAACGTCGATCTGCACGTGGTCGATGAAGTTGCGGTTCCAGATCGGCTCGAAGAGACCGTTGGCGAAGCGGAACGCCAGGATGTTGAGCGCCGCTTCCTTGCCGAGGAAGTGATCGATCCGGAAGATCTGCTCCTCGGCGAACACCTCGTGGATCTGCGCGTTGAGCGACTTGGCGCTCGCGAGATCCGTTCCGAACGGCTTCTCCATGATGATCCGCGCACGGTCGACCAGGTCGGCGTCGCGCAGGGTGTGCACGACGTCGAGCGCCGCCTTGGGCGGCACACTCAGGTAATGGAGGCGTCGCGGCTCGCCGCCCAGCTCCGCCTCGTGAAGTCTTGCCGCCTTGGCCAGTGCCGCAGAGCCGTCCTTGACGTTGACGTACGACAGCTTGGGCGCGAACGCCGCCCACTGCTCGTCCCTGATCATGCGAGGGCTGAACTCACGCCAGGCCTCCTCCGCGAAGGCTCGGAACGACTCGTCGTCGAACTCGTCGAGCGAAACGCCGATGATGCGTGAGTCGGGTACGAGTCCCGACTGCAGCAGGTGCATCAGCCCGGGCAGCAACTTGCGCCGGGCAAGGTCGCCCGTGGCGCCGAAGAGCACAATCAGGTGCGGATCGCTCACCCGTTCAGGTTAGACCCGCAAGATTGCGCGCAGGTGAACTTCAGGAACGCACTAGATCAGGCGGCGGTCGTTGGCCCAGCGCGTCAGCTCGTGACGACTCGACAGCTGGAGCTTGCGCAGCACGCTCGACACGTGGGTCTCGACCGTCTTGATCGAGATGAACAGCTCCTTGGCGACTTCCTTGTATGCGTAGCCGCGCGCGATGAGGCGCATGACCTCGCGCTCGCGCTCAGTCAGACGGTCGAAGTCCTCGTCGATCTGAGCGACCTCGATCGTGCCAGCGAACGCGTCGAGGACGAACCCGGCCAGCCGCGGCGAGAACACCGCATCTCCAGCGGCGACCCGGTCGATCGCATCGAGCAGCTCGGGGCCGGAGATGTTCTTGGTGACATAGCCACGAGCGCCGGCGCGGATGATGCCGATGACGTCTTCGGCGGCGTCGCTGACCGACAGGGCGAGGAACTTCATGTCGGGATGACGAAGGTGCAGACGTCGTATGACCTCGAGTCCTCCCCCGCCCGGCATGTGCACGTCGAGCAGCACGACGTCGGGCTTGGTCTCGACGAGGATCGCCACGGCACTCTCGACGTCCTCCGCCTCGGCGACGATCTCGACGGGCCCGTCGATCTCGGCGCGGACTCCGCGCCGGAACATCGCGTGGTCGTCGACGATCGCGACGCGCAGGGTGGTCGTCATGAGCTGGTCTCCTCGAATACGTGGTCGGCGTCGCGTACGGGAACGGTCATCGCGACCTCGGTGCCCTGACCGCGCTTGCTGCGGATCGTCACGTTACCTCCGTGGCGTTCGACCCGATCGACGATGGAGCCGCGCACACCCATGCGATCCTCCGCGATCTTGTCGACGTTGAAGCCGACACCGCGATCACGGACGAACACCTGGACGGTCTCGTTGTTGGCCTCGGCGTAGACATCGATGCGATCGACCTTCGCATGTTTGGCGGCGTTGATCATGGCCTCGCGTGCCGCCTTGGCGACAGCGCTGACGTCAGGGTCGAGCGGAGCATCGCCAACAGCGATGACCTCCACCGGTACCTGGTGAGCGTCCTCGACGTCGGCCGCCGATGCCCGCAGAGCCGCGACAAGGGAGTCGCCCGCCTGCTCATCAGTGCCATAGAGCCACGCGCGCAGCTCACGTTCCTGACGTCGGGCGAGAGTGGCCACGGTGGCCTGATCGCCGGCGTTCTTCTGCAGCAGCGCCAGGGTCTGGAGCACCGAGTCGTGCAGGTGCGCCGCAACATCCGCGCGCTCCTGCGAACGTACGAGCGCCCGACGCTCCTCCGTCAGGTCGCCGAGCAGCTTGGTGATCCACGGCCCGAGGATCATCGCGAGGCCGATCAGGGCGACGCCCAGCGCCGCGGCGAGGTCGACCATGGCGCCCCAGCCGCGCTCCTGCGTCAGGAAGTAGAGAGCAGCAAGCGCGATCAGCACTCCGCCAGCTGCGATGCGTACGGCAAAGCCAATGCCGCTGGTCTGCCGCATCCAGCGCCGCCAGGCGACATCGTCGAACTGACGCCAGATCACCGTCAGACCGATGACGGCGACCAACGCGGGTCCGACCAGTGCATCGCTGATGCCTCGCCCGGTGACCTGGAGGAACAGCAGCACGCCAACTCCGACCATGCCAATGGCCAGCGTCTGGAGGATCTCGGCCGAACCGGGGCGGTTGGGGTTCGTACGCAGACCCTGTCGGGTGGCCGCCTCGAGGCCTGGCGTCAGCTCGGGCTGGCGCAGCGGCAGGAAACGCCACAGCAACAGATAGGCGATGATGCCGACGCCGCTGAGCCAGGTTGCCACCACGAAGGCGAGTCGAACATAGAGGACACCCACCCCGAAGTGATCGGCGAGACCGGTCGCGACACCGCCCACCAGCCGCCGGTCCGCCGGTCGGTAGGCACGGCGATAGGGGCTCGCACTGATCTGGGTCACCCAACGATCGTCACACGTGCGCGCGCACAGGCGCTACTAGGGACGACCCTTGTCCACCCTGATCGTCGTTGCAGCAGTTTCAGGGTCGTACCCGATGGTGAGGCCAACGCCAGTCGGCCACGATGGAGATATGAATGACACACACGAAGCGCCTCGCGCCAACGGACCGGACGACGAGTTCGATCCGCAGAAGCTGCGCACCATCGCTGACGTCAAGCGATCCACCGATGACCGATGGGTCGCCGGTGTGAGTTCGGGCGTTGCCAAGTACCTCAACATCGATCCCGTGATCGTGCGCATCGTCATTGCCGTGCTCACGATCGTCGGCGCGGGCGCCATCCTCTACGGCGCCGCCTGGCTGCTGCTGCCGTCCGACGACGCAGACAAGAGCATCGCCGCCGGCTGGTTCAAGCTCGACGACAACGAGGAGCAGGTCCGCAAGATCGGACTCGTCGCAGCGGGCGTCATCGCCGCCTTCTCGGTCCTCGGCGGCCACGACAACTGGTTGTGGGGCACCGGGTGGCTTCTCGTCCCGCTAGCAGCGCTCTACTACTTCTTCGTCGTACGACCCCGCAAGACAGACAAGGAGGCCATCAAGGCGCAGGTCATGGCTGACATGCCGTCGAGCGAGAGGATCACCGCTGACGTCCAGGCCAAGATCGACAAGAAGGTCGCCGAGAAGATCGCCCATGCGCGCCAGCCGAAGTCGAAGGCGCTCACACTGCTCACGCTGTCGCTGATTGCGATCGGCGTCGCCATCACCCGGATCTACGCCGACACCAACGATGACGTGGGCTGGACAACGTACGTAGCCGTCGCTCTCGCGATCACCGGCGTCGGCCTCGTCATCGGGACGTTCTGGGGCCACGGCGGACCACTGATCGCCCTGGGAGTCGTACTCGGCCTGGTGCTGGCCATCGGCTCAGTCTTCCCGAACGGGCGCATCGGCGAGCAGAACCCAACTCCGACGACCGCCGCAGGCGTGGACTCGTCGTACGAACACGGTGTCGGTCTCCTCGAGCTCGACCTGACCGACGTCAACGACCCGACGGCCCTGCTGGGACGCACGATCACCCTGGAGAACGGCGTCGGCCAGACCAAGGTCATCGTCCCCAAGGGACTCAACGTCACGATCGACAGCGAGCTCAAGCTCGGCGAGATCTCGGTGTTCGGCCGCAAGCAGCACGGCACGGAGAACGAGATCCAGCTGCCGGCCACCGGCACAGGCGAGGCTTTGACGATCGAGATCGACCAGCGCATCGGCAACGTCGAGGTGATCCGGTCATGAATCGTCACCCGTTCCGCTGGAGCAGCCTCGCGTTCGGCCTGATGTTCCTGGCCGGTGTCGGACAGTGGGCCGTGTGGAAGCAAGACTGGCTCACTCCACGTGAGCTCAGCCTCGCCTCCTCGGGCGTACTGATCGGACTCGGCCTCCTGGGTGTCATCGCGACGTTCTGGAAGCCCAAACAACTCGCCACAACCCCAAGCCCAGAAGACAACCCGTTCCAAGAGAGAAGTGAAAATGAAGAAGCTGACCCGCAATCCTGATGACAAGTGGCTGGGAGGCGTCTGCGGAGGCCTCGCCGACTACACCGGTATCGATGCCAACCTGGTTCGCCTGATCGTCGTCGTGTGCACGTTGCTCGGCGCCGGCTCGCTGATCCTGGCCTACATCGTCGCGTGGGTGCTGATGCCGGCACGACCGGCTGCAGCCCAGACCGTATGGGCTGCAGCTAGTGACTCTGCAACCACTGAGAGCGAGCCTGCACAGCCGTCGAAGTGAAGTCGGAGAACACTCCGTCGACACCCGCGTCGAAGAACGCAAGATACTCCGCAAGGGCATCACCATGGTCCGCCGTGTTGGTGCCCTTGCGGAGCTCTGTCGGCAAGAAGTTGTTCTCGTTGCGCATCGTCCAGATGTGCACCAGCAGCCCGCTGTCGTGAGCGCGACGCACAAGGCTGGTCTGTCCGGCCAGCCGATAGTCGGCATCACGCTTGATGACCTGGCTCTTGTTCGGCCCGATCCCGTCCGCGTAGGCAGCGATCTTCTCCAGCTCGATCCTTGACGTCAGGCTGCGGTACGTACGAGGGTCACGAGCCGCGACGAGGTCGAAGGGTGCACCTTGGCGATCCATCAGCTGGATCAGCATCAGGGGCGTACGTCCGCGTAGGTCCTTGAGATTGCCCGTCTCCATCGACTGGATGATGATCTTCGACTCGGCCCGGTTCAGCCGACGCCTCTCGAGGTTCGCGATCAGCAGGTCGTTCAGGTTGTGACCAATGCCAGCGAAGTAGGTCGGGTGCTTCGTCTCGACATAGACGCCGACCGGCACGTCACGGTGCTCGCTGGCGTCCTCGGCGATGTTGAGGACCTCGTCGAAGGTCAGGATCTTCTCCCTGTGCGCCAGGGGGATGTTCTGCGGACGCAGCTTCGGCAACCGCTCCTTGACGCGGAGGGTCTTGAGCTCCTCGAGGGTGAAGTCCTCGGTGAACCAGCCCGTGTGCGGCGTGCCATCGACGAACTTGGAGACCTTGCGGTCGGCGAACTCGGGGTGCTCCGCCACATCGGTCGTGCCGCTGATCTCGTTCTCGTGCCTGACAACGAGCACGCCGTCCTTGGTGCTGACGACGTCCGGCTCGATGTAGTCGGCGCCCTGCTCGATGGCAAGGAGGTACGAGGGCCGCGTGTGCTCCAGACGCTCACCGGGAACGCCGCGGTGGCCAATGATGATCGGTGCGGTCACGTCTCAATCACACACCATCTCGTCCGTGGACCAGGCGAACGGCACCGTCGCGGCGCGGGTCTGCCGCAGCGACGAGACGTCCGTCGGGCTTTCGGAGTGTCACGCCGACGCCGCCGTAGTACATCGACGGCTGCGTCTCGACCTTCACGTCCTCGTCGGGGCGGCCGGCACGGTGTACGTGGACGCGAGGGTGATTGACCGCGTCCTGAAGGCCCAGTCCGCCATTGATGAACCCGGCGAGTACCTGGACGATCGCCGTCGTGATGCGGTCCGCGCCAGGTGACCCGATCGCGATCGACGATCCGTCGGGGTGGTGGCCAACCGTCGGCGCCATGTTGGACAGGAGCCTCGTGCCGGGAGCAAGACCGTGCAGCCCTTTGGCGTTGAGCTCTTGCTCGCCGAGGCAGTTGTTGAGCCAGATGCCGGTGCCCTTGGCGATCATTCCCGAGCTGTAGCCGGACGACACCGTGATCGCGCAGGCTCCACCATCACTGTCGGTGGCCGAGACGTGCGCGGTCGATCCGGATTCCAGGACGGCGAGGTGGTCGCGGTCGATCAGGTCCAGGAACGCGGCAGCATCGCGCTCCAGATCCTCGCTGTGGTCCAACGTGTCGAGCCGATGTCCGAGTACCGCGCGCTGCACGCGTACGAGGTGGTCGACATCGGACTCGTCCCATCCATGAGCTGGGTGGCCCTCGAGCAGCCGCAGCATCGCCGCGACGCACACTCCACCGACTGACGGAGGAGGGTTGGTGCCGAGCTGCCACTCGCCGACCGTGCTCATCAGAGACGGTCTGACGATGGGTTTGTACGCCGCCAGGTCGGCCGGGCCGAGGATCCCGCCGCGGTCGATCACGTCATCGCTGATCAGCCGCGCCAGGTCGCCGGTGTGCAGAGCGGACGGCCCTTCCGCAGCGATCAGCTCGAGCGCACCAACCAAGTCGGGCAGCTCGACCAGTCCGGTCGAGATCGAGCCGTCCCGGTCGTGCACGGCAACGCGGCTCTGGTCGTCCCACCCGAAGATGTCGTCGTGGACGTATTCGAGATAGAAGCGCGATGCCGTACCCAGCTGGAAGCCACCTCGGGCGACCTCGACAGCGGGCGCCACCAGCTCACGCCAGGGCACACTCCCCCATCGGGCATGTGTCTCGCCGAACGCAGCCACCGAGCCGTGGCAAGCCACAGAACCCGCGCCGATCGTGACGGTCACCCCACCGCCGTAGTCGGTATGGACGTCCCATGTACCGCTGCCGAGTTCGCGGTCACGACCGGGCATGTCCATCCAGCCGTCGACCGTGTGCGGTGCACTGCCGTCAGGCGGCTGGACCGTGATGAATCCACCGGAGCTCAGCGAGACGATGCCAACCTCGTTGACCATCGTCACCAGCGTTGCGGCGATCGCGGAGTCGATCGCATTGCCGCCCGCCAGCGCAATCTGTTCACCGGCGTCGGCGGCAGCCTCGTTGGGCGCGGAAATCGCAACGTCCGGCATGCCGGAAGGTTATCGGGTCAGGCTGGGAGCGAGACGCCGATACCGCCGAGCGTCTGACCACCGAAGCGCGCGATCTCGGCCTCGAGGTTCAACGGGCTCATGGACTTGCGGGAGTCGAGGACCTCTTGGGTGAGCTGGTCGGCCGGCACCAGCCAGCTGACCTCGAACTCGATGCCGTCAGGATCCTTGGCGTACAGCGCCTTGGTCGTGCCGTGATCCGTGGCACCTGCAAGAGCTCCCGCGTCGGCGAGGCGCTGCCGCGTGGCGGCGAGCTCGTCGAGCGTGTCGACCTCCCACGCGAGGTGGTAGAGACCGACCGTCGTACGCCCTGCTCCCGAATCGCCTGCCTGGGCACCGATCTGGAAGAGCCCGAGGTCATGGTCATTGTTGCTGCCATTGGCCTGGAGGAACGCGGCACCCGGGAACGCCATGACGGTCTTGAAGCCGAGGGTGCTGGCGTAGAACGCAACGCTGGCATCAACATCACGGACGTAGAGCACAGCGTGGTTGAGGCGAGTGACGGGCATGATCGTACTCCTAATTAGTTGAATCTTCATTCATCTTAGCATCTTGATTCGCCCGATAGGGTGAGGACATGGTCTCTCGGCTGTTCGGAAGGGGCTCGTGGCCCGAAGCATCCCGCATAGCCGACATCCTCCGGCAGGAGACGCTGGGCGGAGTTCTTCTGCTGATTGCCGCCGCGGCTGCCATCCTCTTCGCCAACCTGGGCGACGGCTACGCCAAGTTGCGAGACACGGCGTTCGGGCCTGAGTCGCTGCACCTCAACCTGACCTTCGGCGGGTGGGCATCCGACGGCCTGCTGGCGATCTTCTTCTTCGTCGCCGGTCTCGAGCTCAAGCGCGAGTTCGTCGCCGGCGACCTGCGCGACCCGCAGCGTGCTGCGCTCCCCGTCGTCGCCGCGCTCGGCGGTATGGCCCTGCCTGCCCTCGTCTTTGTGGTGTTCAACCTCGGCGGCTCCTTGGAGGGATGGGCGATCCCGACGGCAACCGACATCGCCTTCGCCCTCGCAGTCCTGGCCGTGATCGGCAGCCATCTACCCAGCGGCCTTCGTACGTTCCTGCTCACTCTTGCGGTGGTCGACGACCTGATCGCCATCATCATCATCGCGGTCTTCTACACCTCGTCATTACATCTCAACTACCTGCTGCTCGCGCTGTTGCCGCTCGTGGCGTTCACAGTCTTGGTGCAACGACGGGTCAGCACGTGGTGGGTCTTGCTGCCGCTCGCCGGAGTCACGTGGGCTCTCGTGCACGCCTCAGGAGTCCATGCCACGGTTGCTGGAGTTCTTCTGGCGTTCGCAGTTCCAGTCCGTCGTCAGGACGGGGGTGATGGTGCAGGTCTGGCAGAGCACTTGGAGCACCGATTCCGTCCGCTGTCGGCGGCTATTGCAGTGCCAATCTTCGCGTTCTTCGCCGCCGGAGTGCATGTCGAGGGCCTGGATGGCTTCACGGACGCACTGACCGAGCCGATCACTCTGGGCATCGTCGCCGGCCTGTTTGTCGGCAAGACGGTCGGGGTGTTCGCCGCGACCTGGCTGATGGCCACCTTTACGGGAGCCGAGCTCGACGACGACCTGGCCTGGCCCGACGTGCTCGGAGTCGCCATGCTGGGCGGGGTCGGATTCACGGTGTCACTGCTCATCGGTGAGCTCGCGTACGGCGTCGGCAACCTCACCGATGAGCACGTCAAGATCGGCGTCTTGGTCGGGTCGCTGATCTCCGCAGTCGGGGCGTCCTTGGTACTCGTGGCGCGCAACCGCGTCTACCGCGCAATCGAAGAACGGGAGCAACTCGACGGCGACCACGACGGCATTCCCGATGTCTACAATGACTAGTTCGACATAGTCCTAAAGAACTATCCACACTGTGAATATCACTGTGGAATGAGCATTTTCACCGCCGCTGAAGAGGCCTCGTGGCGGGTCCCTCGAGCACCTCGCCGTCGGGTGAGAAACGCGATCCGTGCAGTGGACAATCCCAGCTCTGCTCGACGTCGTTCCACGACAGCACTCCGCCGAGATGCGTGCACACAGCCGTGACCGAGCACGTACGCCCGCCGACCGTCGACACTCCTGTGGGGACCAGGGACCTGCGACCGACGGTGCCTTCACCCTCGGCCGGCAACTCTGTCGCCGTCCGGGTCTCCGCGGCGACGAGACCCCGCGTACCGGCGACAGCCACTCCTACGTTGATCGATGCGCCGTGTAACACCCCTGAAGGGCGGGTGACGCGGCGGCCCAGCACCTTGGCCCACGAGGGTTGGCTGCCGAGAATCTGCCCTGAGATGCTTCGTGCGGCGGCAACCCCGTTCGTCATTCCCCATTTCGCAAACCCAGTAGCGAGGTAGATGTTGCCCCGCCCGCGCGGAAGCTTGCCGACGTACGGGATCCCGTCGTGCGACTCGTAGTCCTGGGCAGACCAGACGTGGGTCTCGACTGCGTCGGGGAAATGCTCCGACGTCCACTCACGGAGCTCATCGACATGCTCCAGCTCAGAACCGGTACGACCCACCGTGTGCCCGCTCCCTCCGACCAGTAGGAAATCTCCCTCGAGGCCCGGGGCATCGCGAACCGACCGCGTAGAACCTCCGGCCGACAGGTACATCGCCTGGGGTGGACTCGGGTGGCTGAAGGCCAGAGCGTAGGAGCGCTGCGGCTCGAGCTTGGCGAAGTAGAGTCCGCGATCGAGGATCGGCGTGCCCGTCGCCAGCACGACCTTGGATGCTTGGAGCGTCTCCCCGCCCAACAGCTCGACTCGCGGGGTGCCCAGTTTCGACACCCCAACTACGCGGCAGTTCTGGTGGATCGTGCCACCGTGCGACCTCAACTGCTCGGCGAGGGCAGACAGCACGTCCATCGGATCGAACTGCGCCTGGTCCGGCAGAACGGTGGCTCCGTGGACCGGGAACGGGGCATCCAGCGCGTCCTCCCACCGAACGTCCAGGCCGAGCTTCAGGGCCGCGTCATGCTCCTCTCGTGCAGCCGTCACGTCATCCGCGCACCCCGCGTAGGTGATGGCATCGCGGGTCTGGAACGTCACGTCGTGGTCCCTGCAGAAGCGCAGCAACCACTGCTGGCCCTCGCGGTTCGCCTCGACGTACGCCTGCGCGATCCGCTCGGACTGCCGCTGGAGGATCGTGGACAGGCGGGTGCCCTGCAAGAGCGAGAGCTTGGCCGTGGTGTTGCCTGTGGCAACCGCGCCGATGGTGCGAGCCTCGACGAGCGCAACTCGACGACCCGCGCGAGCGAGCAGGAGTGCGGTCGTCAGACCGGTGATCCCTCCGCCAACGACGAGATCCTCGACCTTTCCATCGGTCGGGAGGAGATCATCGGTGATCGGAAGGGAACGGTCGAGCCACAGTGACGTCATGCACGGAGACGTACCCGAGAGCGAGTGAGACAAACAGAAACCGCGGATGCGCACCCTTAGGGTGTGGTCATGGACCTCAGCGAGATCGCCCAGGACCTGTACTCCCAGCCGCCGGGCGACTTCATCGCGGCTCGCAAGGAGAGCGTGGCAGCGGCCCGTGCTGCTGGTGATCTTGCGTTGAGCCAGGCGATCAGCGAGCTCCGCAAGCCCAGCGCCGCGGCTGTCGTGATCAACCTGCTGGCGCGCAACAGCGAAGAGCTCCTGCAAGAGGTCGTCGATCTCGGCGAACATCTGCGCGAGGCCCAGGAACAAGGTGACGGCGCCCGTTTGCGCGAGCTGAACGGTGAGCGCAAGGCCCTGCTCAGGCAGCTCGCAGCCGAGGGAGCCGAACTGGCCCGCGACCACGATGTCTCGTTCAGCTCTGCGGTCGCGAACGGCGTCGAGGAGACGATCAAGGCCGCACTCGCGAGCCCTGAGGCTGCCAGAGCCGTACAGGCTGGACTCCTGGTGTCGGCGCTCTCCGGAGCCGGGATGGGCTTCGTCGACCTGTCCGACAGCGTTGCGCTGCCCGATTTTGAGCTGAAGCCCCGCGAGGACCGACCCCGGGAACGCAGGCTCACGGCCGTCCCCGACCTCCCAGACCCCAAAGCCGCTCGCGAGGATGCCGCACGCGATCTCGTCGCTGAGGCGTCCGATGCGGCGGACCAGGCCGACACCGACCTCAAGGAGAGCGAGACGGCGTACGAGGCGAACGAGCTGGCACGGGCCGAGCTGCACCAACGCATCGAAGACCTGAAGAAGGAGCTCCAGACGCTTCAGGAAGATGTGGCCGAAGCAGATGCCGACTCACGAGGTCTCCAACGTGCCGTCACTCAAGCCACGAAGGCTCGCGATGCGGCCCACAAGGAGCTGGCCAGGGCCAAGGAGCGGCTGGACCGCCTCAGCTAGAGGTTATTCCCACTCGATCGTGCCGGGCGGCTTGCTGGTGATGTCGAGGACCACCCGGTTGACCTCGTCGACCTCATTGGTGATCCGGGTAGAGATGCGCTCGAGCACCTCGTACGGCAGACGGCTCCAGTCGGCTGTCATCGCATCTTCGCTGGACACGGGTCGCAGCACGATCGGGTGACCGTATGTGCGGCCGTCGCCCTGGACGCCGACCGAGCGGACGTCGGCGAGCAGCACGACGGGGAACTGCCAGATGTCACCGTCAAGGCCAGCTGCGGTGGTCTCGTCGCGAACGATCAAGTCGGCGGCGCGGAGGATGCGCAGGCGGTCGGCGTCCACGGCTCCGACGATGCGGATCGCGAGGCCGGGGCCGGGGAACGGGTGGCGACCGACGATCGCCTCGGGGATGCCGAGCTGGCGACCGACGTCGCGTACCTCGTCCTTGAACAAGGTACGAAGGGGCTCGATCAGGCTGAACTCGAGGTCTTCGGGAAGACCGCCCACGTTGTGGTGGCTCTTGATGTTGGAGGCACCGGCTCCCCCGCCGGACTCGACGACATCGGGGTAAAGCGTGCCCTGCACGAGGAACTTCACCGGAGGACCCGGAGTCGCGAGGACTTCGCGCTCGGCAGCCTCGAAGACGCGGATGAACTCGCGTCCGATGATCTTGCGCTTCTCCTCGGGGTCGCTGACCCCGGCGAGGAACCCGAGGAACTGGTCCTTGGCGTCCACGACCTTGAGGTCGACGCCGGTGGCCTTCACGTAGTCCTTCTCGACCTGCTCGGCTTCGCCTTCGCGTAGCAGTCCGTGGTCGACGAAGACCGCGGTGAGCTGGTCGCCGATGGCGCGTTGGACGAGTGCGGTGGAGACAGCTGAGTCGACGCCACCGGAGAGCGCGGAGATGACGCGGGAGTCGCCGACCTGCTTGCGGATGAGTTCGACCTGCTCCTCGACGATGTTGCTACTCGTCCAGGTCTGGCGGCAGCCGGCTATCTCGACCAGGAACTGCTCAAGGATCCGCTGGCCGTGCTCACTGTGCATGACCTCGGGGTGCCATTGCACGCCGGCGAGGCGGCGTCCGGTGTCCTCGAACGCGGCGACTGTGGCGCGCGGAGAGTTGGCGTTGACCGTGAAGCCCTCAGGAGCGCCGATGACCTCATCACCGTGCGACATCCAGGAGGTCAGCGACTCGGGAAGTCCAGCGAGCAGTGTGCCGGGCTCGAGGACGGAGACCGCCGTACGGCCGTACTCACGCTGGCCCGTCTTGGCGACATTGCCGCCGAGCGCCTGCGCCATCGCCATGAATCCGTAGCAAATGCCGAATACGGGCACATCGCCCTGCAGCATCGCCGGATCCAGCCGCGGAGCGCCCTCTTCGTACACCGATGACGGCCCGCCCGAAAGGATGATCGCGGCGGGCTTGCGAGCCATGATTTCGGCCGCTGACATGGTGTGCGGCACGATCTCGGAATAGACCCGCGCCTCGCGTACGCGGCGGGCGATCAGCTGCGCGTACTGCGCCCCAAAATCAACGACAAGGACAAGGTCATGTTCGGGGGTCACGTGGTCAGTCTATCGGCGGAAAAATACTTGAGTAACGACGTAACCATGTGTGTATCGCCTCGTTTTACAGGGTGGATCTAACAAAACTCCCTCCCGTTAGATCATGTGCCGGTTTCTAGTTGGCACAACAGGGCCCGACCCGTGAGTTCCCTCCCGGTCGGGCTCTGTGCGTTGCTGGCACTTTTCCCCGCAATTGCAGGAAGAGTGCCAGTTTCAGCTGACGCCGATGATGGGCAAGCGCAGCGCTGCCGGCGCGTCGGCCGGTACCACAGGGTGGTTGGGCGCAATCGGGTCGATCTTGCGATATCCCTCGCCGATCGGGGGCCGAACATCCGCCTCGCCCTTGTTGGGCCAGTAAGACATCGCCCGCTCGGTCTGAGCCGTGATCGTGAGCGAGGGATTGACGCCCAGGTTCGCCGTAATCGCCGAGCCATCGGCGACATGCAGGCCCTCGTGGCCGAACAGTCGCTGATAGGGGTCCACGACGCCGTTTTCGGGGCTGTCGCCAATCGCGCAGCCGCCCATGAAGTGCGCGGTCAGCGGGACGTTGAACGGCTCGCCGATCGTGCCGCCCGGCGTACCGCCCATCTCCTCCGCCATCATCTGCACGGCTCGGTGACCGGGCTCGATGAACGCGGGGTTCGGCGCACCATGGCCCTGCTTGGACGTCAGCTTGCGTCGACCGCTGATGCCGCGCTTCGTATAGGTCGTGATCGAGTTGTCGTGCGTCTGCATGACCAGCGCGATGATCGTGCGCTCAGACCAGTGGCGCAGGTCGTAGAGCTTGAACAGGTTGCGCTTCTGCGTCCACATCTCCCGCAGCCACACCCGCCAGCGGGGCTTGTCGGAGCTGCCGTCGGTGAGCACTGTCTGCATCAACGACATCGCGTTGGAGCCCTTGCCGTAGCGGGTCGGCTCGATGTGGGTGTACTCGTCCGGGTGGAACGACGATGTGATCGCGACGCCCTCGCTGTAGTCGACGTCCAAGCCGTCGGAGATCGAGCCGAGGAGCGCCTCGGAGTTCGTACGCGTCAGCAGGCCCAGGCGGTCTGAGACACCCGAGAGGTGACCCTTGTCCTTCATCTTGTGCAGAAGCTTCTGTGTGCCCATGGTGCTGGCGGAGAACACGACCTGCTCGGCGGTGATCTTCTTGCGCGGGCGGAACCGCTTGTTGGTGCGACGAACCTCGATCTCGTAGCCGCCACCGGGCAGCGGACGTACGGCGGTGGCTGTCGTGAGCGGGTGCACTTCTGCGCCGGCCTTCTCAGCCAGGTGGAGGTAGTTCTTGACCAGGGTGTTCTTGGCGTTGTGGCGACAACCCGTCATGCACTCGCCGCAGTTGAGGCAGGCGTTGCGCTCGGGTCCGGCGCCTCCGAAGAACGGATCGGCGACCCGCTCCCCCGGCTCACCAAAGAAGACGCCGACGGGCGTGTGGTGGAACGTTCCGCCCACTCCCATACGCTCGGCGACCTTCTTGACGACTTCGTCGGCCGGCGAGACGTACGGGTACACGGTGACGCCCAACATGCGCTTGGCCTGGTCGTAGTAGGGCGCGAGCTCAGTCTTCCAGTCCGTGATGTGGCCCCACGCCGAGTCCTTGTAGAACGGGTCGAGCGGTTCGTACAGCGTGTTGGCGTAGACCAGCGAGCCACCGCCGACTCCGGCGCCCGACAGGATCAGGACGTCCTTGAGCTTGTCGATGCGCTGGATGCCATAACAGCCGAGCTGCGGCAGCCACAGAAACTTTCGAAGCCGCCACGAGCTCTTGGCGAAGTCCTCGTCGGAGTAGCGCTTGCCGGCCTCGAGGACGCCAACCTTGTAGCCCTTCTCGGTCAGCCGGAGCGCCGAGACGCTCCCGCCGAAGCCGGAGCCGATGACCAGGACGTCGTAGTCGTACGAGTTACTCATGCGCGCGGCGTCCGACGCAGGACCTTGAGTCCGACAGTGAGCAGCTTGGCCCACGTGCGCGCCTGCAGAGCGCTCGGACCGTTCATCGGCATGAGGCGTTGAACGCCGATCGACTGCGGTTCGGTGTAGCGCAGAATGCCCTCGGCGCCCTGACGGCGACCGAGACCTGATTGGCGCATGCCACCCATCGGGGCATCGACGCTGCCGAATGTCGCCGAGAAGCCTTCGTTGATGTTGACCGTGCCGGCCTTGATGCGGGCCGCGATCGCCTTGGCCTCGCGGGGCTTGCCCCACAGGCTGGCGTTGAGGCCGTACTCACCGCCGTTCGCGAGCGCAATCGCCTCCTCGGTGGTCTTGTACGGATAGAGCGAGACCAGCGGTCCGAACGTCTCTCCCGCGAAGCACTCGGCCTTGTCGGTCACACCCTCAAGGACGGTGGGCTCGTAGAAGAACGGGCCGAGGTCGGGGCGGCCCTTGCCGCCGGCAAGAACCGTTGCACCGTTGGCCACGGCGTCCTGGACGTGTGCGGTCACTGTCTTGAGCTGTGACTGTGAGACCAGGGAGCCGATGTCGGCATCCCAGTCGAGAGCCGCCCCCAGCGCGAGGTGTTCGACGCGCGACACGAACGCCGTCTTGAACTCGTCGTACTTCTCCTCGGGGACATACAGGCGCTCGATCGAGACACACAGCTGACCAGCGGACGAGAAGCACGCTTCGACGGCGCCGGCCGCCGCCTTGTCGATGTTCGCGCTCGGAAGCACGATCATCGGGTTCTTGCCACCGAGTTCCAGCGAGCAGCTGACGAGTCGAGCGGCAGCCTGCTGGGCGATGAGCTTTCCGGTCGCGGTCGAGCCGGTGAAGCAGATGTAGTCGGCGCGCTCGATGATCGCGGTGCCGACGACCGAGCCGGCACCGCTGACGACCTGCCAGATCTCTGCCGGGAATCCTGCCTTGCGCATGAGCTCGATGCCGGCGAGCGCGATAAGCGGGCTCTGGCTGTCGGGCTTGTGCACGATTGCGTTGCCCGCGGCGATGGCGGGGATGCCATCGGAGACGGCCATGGTCAGCGGGTAGTTCCACGGGCTGATCAACCCGACGACTCCCTTCGGCTGCGGGATCACCGTGACGCTGGTCAGCAGCGGCAGGGCGCCGTTGCGACGCCTTGGCTTGAGCTGCTTCTTGAGTCGTCGGGCATAGAAGCGAGCCGTCAGGGCCACGTGAGCGACCTCATCGAACGCGTGCGCGCGGCTCTTGCCCGACTCGATCTGGATCAGGTCCATCAGCTCGTCCTGATGCTCAAGTACGAGGTCGTGCAGGCGAAGCAACGCTTTCTTGCGCTCGCGCAGCGAGGTCTTGGACCACGCTTCCTGGGCCGTGCGAGCAGCCGCAAAGGCCGCCTCGACGTCCGCGATGCTCGAGACAGGAATCTCTGCAACGGGCTCACCATTGAGCGGAGAAATCGTCGTACGAGTCTCGCCCGAGGAGGTCCGGATCAACGCCGTGAGTTCGGCGACTCGCTCAGGTGTGACCAGCGAAGAGGTGGTTCTTGGTGCGGCTTCTGCAACAGACATAAGGGCGAGCATACCGCTGGTATGGGTTTGATGCTCTAGTTCCTCATGCCAGCTGCTTCTCGAAGCACAGCGAGTAGGCCAGCTGCTCGTACGGCGGGTATATCTCGATCGGCGTGTAACCGTGGCGCTGGTAGAACGCCACCGCCGCCTGCTGCCGGGCCCCTGTGTGCAGGATCAGCCGCGGTGCGCCCAACGCCCTGGCCTCACGTTCGACCTCAGCGAGCAGTCGCTCAGCAAGATCGCCGCCGCGTCGCTCGGGTACGACGTACATCCGCTTGATCTCCAGATCATCGCCCAAGCGCCGCAAGGCGATGTGGCCGATCGGTTCGTCATCCTCGCGGATCACGGCGGTGAAGACGATCGATTCCGGATCGATCTCGAGTCGGCCGTCGCGGTTCTGCGACGTCGGGTCATCGGCGTACATCCCGCGGATCTCGGCCTGCATGGCGTCACGCAGCCGTACGGCGTCTGCGTCGTTCCACTCGACCCTCGCGGGAGTGGTCAACCGACGACGACCTCCACCCGCTGGAACTCCTTGAGGTCGCTGTAGCCAGTGGTGGCCATGGCGCGTCGCAGAGCACCGATCAGGTTCATCGTTCCGTCGGGCACCGACGAGGGGCCGAACAGCACCGACTGGAGGTCGCCGACCGTGCCGATCTCGACGCGCTCACCACGCGGCAGCTCTGCATGCCATGCCTCAGCGCCCCAGTGCACGCCTCGACCGGGCGCCTCGGCGGCGCGGGCGAACGGCGAGCCGATCATCACGGCGTCGGCTCCACAGGCGATGGCCTTGGCGATGTCGCCACTGCGGCCGATCGAACCATCTGCAATGACGTGGACGTAGCGGCCGCCCGACTCGTCGAGGTAGTCGCGTCGCGCTGCGGCAACGTCTGCGACAGCAGATGCCATCGGTACCGAGATGCCCAGCACCGAGCGGGTCGTGTGTGCGGCTCCACCGCCAAAGCCGACGAGCACGCCGGCGGCGCCAGTCCGCATCAGGTGCAGCGCTGCCTGATAGGTCGCGCAGCCACCGACAATGACCGGCACGTCGAGCTCGTAGATGAATTCCTTGAGGTTGAGCGGCTCCGCGCTGCCTGAGACGTGCTCCGCCGACACGGTCGTTCCGCGGATGACGAACAGGTCGACGCCGGCCTCGACGACGGTCGAGGCGAACTGCTTGGTGCGCTGCGGCGACAAGGCTCCGGCGACTGTCACACCCGAGTCGCGTACCTGCTGCAGGCGGGCCTTGATCAATTCGGCCTTGATCGGCTCGGCGTAGATCTCCTGGAGACGCTTGGTGTCTGCCGGACCGTTGGCCAGCTCGTCGAGCAGCTTCTCGGGGTCCTCATAGCGCGTCCACAGACCTTCGAGGTCGAGTACGCCGAGACCACCGTGCTTGCCGAGGGCAATCGCCGTGTCCGGGCTCATGACCGAGTCCATCGGTGCGGCGATCAACGGAAGCTCAAAGCGGTACGCGTCGATCTGCCATGCGGTCGAGACCTCTTGCGGATCGCGCGTACGACGGCTCGGCACGATCGCGATGTCGTCGAACGAATAGGCCCGCCGACCGCGCTTGGCGGTGCCGATCTCGATGTCCATGCCCTAAGACTAGTGGGCTACTGAACGCCTCGAGCGATGTCGTCGAGTGAGAGGTCGGGCAGCATCCCTGACGGGTTGGTCTGGCGCCTGACGAGGACCGGCTGCACGTCGTCGCTCTCGCGAGCCAGGGCGTACTGAGTACCGGCGAGGGCGAAGCGAAGGGCGCGAGACAGCGAGCTGACCTTGGCGTCGGACGGGCTGAGCTTGGGTGCGGCTGCCTTGAGCGCCATCGCGAGGATCGGGAGGGTGCCGCCCTGGTTGGCGAGCTTGTCGCAGTAGCTTCGAACCTTCGAGTCGTTCAGCACCTTCTTGATGATCGCCCTGTAGTCATCCGGCGAGCTCGCCTTCCCGGAATGGACCACCGGGATCTCCTTGGCCATCTCGTGCCAGTTGACCTTGCCGGAAGCCTTCGGCACCACTGCCTGAGGCGCCTTCTTGGCAACCTTCTTCGCTGGTTCCTTCTTGGCGCGCGTCGGCGCTGAAGGCTGCTTGGCCTTGGGCTGCTCGACCTTGGCCGCCTTCGGTTCAGCTGCCTTCTTCTTCGGAGCCGCCTTGGCGGGTTTGGACGCGAGGTCAGCCGAGAACACAGCCTTGAGCCCTACGGCGGGTTGTGGCGCGAGCTTCAGCGGTACGTAGTGATCGACCTCTTGCTCGAGGACATTGTTGACCGGGTGATTCGCCAGCGTTGCCCCGACCACGAACTTGTTCAGCTCGTGGAGACGGCGAACCAACGGTACGAAGTCTCCGTCAGCAGAGACAAGGACGAACACCTCGAGCTGATCGAGATCGGCGGCGGCGCGGAGGCAGTCGACCACGAGAACGATGTCGGCGGCATTCTTCTCGGCTTTGCTGACCGAGAACACCTGGACGGTCTCGACGCGGCTCCGCTCGACCTCGCGACGATAGTCCTCGAGTCCAATGGCGTTCCAGTCCGCGTAAGCCCGAGCCAGCGCGATGCCTCCAGCGCCTGCCTCACGTGCGACAGCCGTCTCCAGCTGCTTGAGGATGTCGGACATCGAGACGTCCGGGATCTCGAGCTTGCCGTAGCCCTTGAAGAGGTTCTCGGCGTCGATGAAGACGGCGACGTTGCGACTGGTCACTCTTTCGAGGCTAGTGCCATGGGTCAGCGCGAACTGTAGTTGGGAGCCTCGGCGGTCATGTGGATGTCGTGCGGGTGGCTCTCCTTGAGCGAGGCCGACGTGATGCGCACGAAGCGACCCTTCTCCTGAAGCTCGGGGATCGTACGAGCGCCGACGTAGAACATCGACTGGTTGAGGCCACCGATCAGCTGGTGCGCGACAGCGGACAGCGGTCCGCGGAACGCGACCTGGCCCTCGACGCCCTCGGGAACGATCTTGTCGTCGCTGGAGACTTCGGCTTGGAAGTAACGATCCTTGGAGTAGGACTTCTTGCCGCGGCTGCTCATCGCGCCGAGCGATCCCATGCCGCGGTAGGCCTTGAACTGCTTGCCGTTGACGAAGACGACCTCGCCAGGCGACTCCTCGACGCCCGCGAGCATCGACCCGATCATCACGGTGTCGGCGCCGGCGACCAGCGCCTTGGCGATGTCACCGGACTGCTGCAGACCACCATCGGCGATCACCGGGACGCCAGCGGGCTTGCAGGCCAGCGAAGCTTCGTAGACGGCCGTGATCTGGGGTACGCCACAGCCGGTCACGACCCGGGTCGTACAGATCGAGCCCGGACCAAAACCGACCTTGACTGCGTCAGCTCCGGCATCGACGAAGGCCTGCGCGCCGTCACGAGTCGCGACATTGCCGCCGATGACCTGTACGTGCTTGGTGGCTGGGTCTGTCTTGAGTCGCTCGACGATCTCGAGCAGCATGCGTACGTGACCGTGAGCGGTATCCGCGACCAGCACGTCGACGCCCGCCTCGATGAGGGTCGTCGCACGCTGCCACGCATCGCCGAAGTAGCCGATCGCGGCTCCGACCATGAGCCGACCGTCAGCGTCCTTAGACGCGTGTGGGAACTGCTCGGACTTCACGAAGTCCTTGACCGTGATGAGTCCGACGAGGCGACCGGAGTCGTCGACCAGCGGCAGCCGCTCACGCTTGTGCTTGCGCAGCAGCAGCGTGGCGTCCTCGCGGGAGATGCCCTCGTGGCCGGTGATCAGGGGCATTGGGGTCATGACTTCGTCGACCTTGGTCGATGCCCACTCGGCGACCGGGGTGAATCGCAGGTCACGGTTGGTGATGATGCCGAGGAGACGGTTGTCGGTGTCGACAACCGGGAGTCCGGACACTCGGTACTCACCACAGATGCGATCGAGGTCCTCGAGCGTCGCATCGGGGCCGATCGTCACGGGGTTGGAGATGATGCCCGTCTGGGTCCGCTTGACCAGGTCGACCTGGTAGGCCTGATCGTCGAGTGACAGGTTGCGGTGCAGAACACCGATACCGCCCTCGCGGGCCATGGCGATCGCCATACGGGACTCGGTGACGGTGTCCATCGCGGCGCTGATGAGCGGAACCTTGAGGCTGATGCCGCGGGTCAACCGTGCTGTGGTGTCGATCTCGGACGGGTTGAGGTCAGACAAACCCGGCAGGAGGAGCACGTCGTCGTACGTCAGCCCGAGGGCGGCAAATTTGTCAGGGATGCCGGTCTGCTCCATGACCTGATTGTACGGGTCATGGAGCAGACGGTTGGTGCCCACATCCGTGAGTTGTGTCAGCTGACCTTGGCGAGGTCGTCGGCAAGACGGTTCATCAAGTCGGCGTACGCCTGGTAGCTCGGCGGTGCGACCGAGGTCCACGGGATGTACGCCTTGTTCTTGGCTGCCGCCAGCGTCTGGAATACCGGCTGATCGTCCAGCAACTTCAGCCCGGCCTCACCGGTGCGGTCGTCGTACAGGAACACGTCAGCCGGGTACTTGTCGGCCTTCTCCCAGCTGAGGCTCTCGAAGTAGCCGCCCGGGTCGGGGTTGGACGGTACGACGAGCGGAAGGTTGAGCTCTTCGCGCCAGTAGCTGAGGTCTGGGCTGACTGCCGGGTTGGAAGCGTAGAAGAGCTCCTTGGACGGCGACCCAGCCAGGATCGTGCGATCGCCAAGGGCCGCACCGGCGGCCTCAACGCGCTTGGCTGCAGCATCGAACTCGTCGTGCGCCTCGGTGACATCGTCGTCATCGAGATCGGCGCCGAGTGCCTTCGCAGCACGCTCCGTACCCTCGAGCAGCTCGGGCAAGGTCTTGCCGTCAAAGCTCACGACTGCAATCGGTGCGAGCTTCTTCAGGTCCTTCGCGGTGGCGTCGTTGATGTACCAGAGGTCATCGTCGAGGTACGCGCTGGTGACGACCAGATCGGGCTTGAGCGTTGCCGCCTTCTCCAGGTCGATCGAGCCGTATTCGCCTGCAGCGGTGACATCCGTGACGTCATCGATGTCGAGGCCGGCGACCTGCGAGTCGGGCTCGCCGGCTGCGTTCTTGAGCGGGCCGAACGTTCCGACAATCTGGTCGCCAAGTCCAAGGTCGGTCAGGGCTGCTGCCATCGAGGACTGTACGAGGAGTCGCTCGGGCGCAGAGTCGAGCGAGATCTTCGCGCCGAGGTCGTCGGTGAACGTCCATGGGCCGGACTCGCTGTCGTCGGAGGAGCCGCAGGCGGCAAGGGTCAGGAGGGCAAGCGCGGCAATGGCCGCGAGGATTCGCTTCATAAGGACAGCCTAACCTAATCTTCTGCACGGTCTCGAGGCGCCCCATACGCAAGAACGCCCTCCCCCTGGCGGGGAGGGCGTTCTGGACCAACAGGTTTCTAGTGGTTGTGACCAGCGTGAGCGTCAGCAGCCTCTTCAGCGGGCTTCTCGACGATCAGCGTCTCGGTCGTCAGCAGCATGGCCGTGATCGACGCGGCGTTGGCGAGCGCGGAACGCGTCACCTTGACCGGGTCGAGGACACCCTGCGCGACCAGGTCGCCGTATTCGCCGGTTGCCGCGTTGTAGCCCTGGCCGCTCTCGCGGACCTTGTTGACGACAACTTCGCCGGAGACACCGCCGTTGCGGGCGATCCATTCGAGCGGAGCGTCGGCGCCGAGGCGCACGATGCGTACGCCGATGGCTTCGTCGCCAGTCAGTCCGAGGTTGTCGGAGAGCACGGAGACTGCGTGTACGAGGGCAGAACCGCCTCCAGCGACGATGCCTTCCTCGATCGCTGCACGAGTGGCCGAGACGGCGTCCTCGATGCGGTGCTTCTTCTCCTTGAGCTCGACTTCGGTGGCTGCGCCAACCTTGACGACGCAGACGCCGCCGGCCAGCTTGGCGAGACGCTCCTGGAGCTTCTCCTTGTCCCAGTCGGAGTCCGACAGCTCGATCTCAGCCTTGATCTGGCTGACCCGACCTTCAACCTCGGCCTTGTCGCCGCCGCCGTCGATGATCGTGGTGGCGTCCTTGGTGACAACCACGCGACGCGAGGTACCGAGGACTTCGAGGCCGACCTGGTCGAGCTTGAGGCCCACGTCAGGCGTGACGACAGTTGCACCGGTCAGCGTCGCAATGTCCTGCAGCATGGCCTTGCGACGGTCACCGAATGCCGGAGCCTTGACGGCCACGGAGGTGAACGTGCCGCGGATCTTGTTGACCACGATCGTCGAGAGCGCTTCACCGTCGATGTCCTCGGCGATGATGAACAGCGTCTTGCCGGCCGCAACGACCTTCTCCAGCAGCGGGAGGATGTCGCTGACCGAGGAGATCTTGCCCTGGTTGACCAGGATGTACGGGTCATCGAGCACCGCTTCCATGCGCTCGGTGTCGGTGACCATGTACGGCGACAGGTAGCCCTTGTCGAACTGCATGCCCTCGGTGAACTCGAGCTCGGTGCCCATGGTGTTGGACTCTTCGACGGTGATGACGCCGTCCTTGCCGACCTTGTCGAACGCTTCGGCGATGAGCTCACCGATGTGCGCGTCACGCGAGGAGACGGTGGCGACGTCGGTCATGTCCTTGACGTCGTCGACCGGGCGGGCGAGCTTGTGGAGCTCTTCGACGACAGCCGCGACAGCCGCCTCGATGCCCTTCTTGAGGCCCATTGGGTTGGATCCGGCGGCAACCGCGCGGAGTCCTTCGTGAACCATGGCCTGCGCGAGAACGGTCGCGGTGGTCGTACCGTCACCGGCGACGTCGTTGGTCTTGGTGGCAACTTCCTTGGCGAGCTGGGCGCCGAGGTTCTCGAACGGGTCGTCGAGCTCAACCTCACGGGCAACCGTCACACCGTCGTTGGTGATCGTGGGAGCGCCCCACTTCTTGTCGAGCACGACGTAGCGGCCCTTGGGGCCAAGCGTGACCTTGACGGTGTCGGCGAGCTTGTCGACGCCACGCTCGAGCGCGCGGCGGGCGTTCTCGTCAAATTCGAGGATCTTGGGCATGCGGGTGACTTCTTTCGAAAGATAGGGGTTTTCGTGGGATGCCCCGGCTCCCCCAGTCAACGGATGACTAGTGGCGCCGGGGCGTCACATCACGAAACGACAGCGAGGACGTCGCGAGCGGAGAGGATGAGGTACTCGTCTCCGTCGTACTTGACCTCGGTTCCGCCGTACTTGCTGAAGATGACCTTGTCGCCAACGGCGACATCGATCGGAACGCGGTTGCCGTTGTCGTCGACCCGACCGGGGCCTACTGCAACGACAAGACCTTCCTGCGGCTTTTCTTTGGCGGTTTCTGGAATGACCAGACCCGACTTGGTGGTCTGCTCGGCTTCGACAGCCTGGATGACCAGACGATCTTCGAGCGGCTTGATGGTGACCGACACGTGTCGACCTCCCCTTTCAGGCGGTGGAACTCTGGA
>NZ_JAKFEL010000159.1:0-11187 GCF_036675695.1 Aeromicrobium sp. | reverse complement strand
GAAGTGGCGAACGCCGAGCCGACGTACGGGCTTGGTGTCGCGGAGCTGGTCGCCGTAGCGCCGGCCGAGGAGATAGCCGACGTGATCGCCCATGCTCGCGCCGATCATCACCGCCACGCCCAGCAGAAGGATGTCGGTGGTCGAGCGCATTGAGGCCGCGAGGACGACGACAGCCGTCTCGCCGGGCATCACGATGCCGAGTCCCAGGCCTGACTCTGCGAACGCGAGAGCAAACCCGAGGGCAAGCGTGAACACGACTCCTGACATACGTCCACAATGAGCGGACGACGCGTCCGGACACCGACTCGAATGCGGCCGGAAGGTGAACACGCATTGACGAATTCGAAGGCGCTTCCCCGACTACGCTGAATCCCATGCGCACTGTGCTCGTGACTGGCGGAGCAGGCTTCATCGGCTCCAACTTCGTGCGCCATCTCCTCGCCCACACCGACGATCACGTGACCGTTTTGGACAAGCTGACGTACGCCGGCAGTCGCCAGAGCCTGGCTGACCTGCCGGAGACCCGATTCGAGCTCGTTGTCGGCGACATCGTCGACGCCCACCTGGTCGACCAGCTCGTCGGCGAGCACGACGCGGTCGTCCACTTCGCGGCCGAGTCGCACAATGACAACTCGCTGGCGAGTCCACGAAGCTTCGTCGACACCAACCTGGTCGGGACGTTCACACTCCTGGAGGCCGTCCGCAAGCACGATGTGCGGTTCCACCACATCTCCACCGATGAGGTCTACGGCGACCTCGACCTCGACGACCCGGCGCGATTCACCGAGACGACGCCCTACAACCCGTCGAGCCCGTATTCGGCAACCAAGGCGGGATCTGATCTGCTCGTTGCGGCTTGGGTGCGCTCGTTCGGCGTACGCGCAACGATCAGCAACTGCTCCAACAATTACGGGCCGTTCCAACACGTCGAGAAGTTCATCCCACGCCAGATCACCCAGTTGATCGACGGCCTCAAGCCCCACGTCTACGGCGACGGTCGCAACGTTCGCGACTGGATTCACGTCGACGATCACAGTGGCGCCGTGATGACCATTCTCGACAAGGGCGTCATGGGCGAGACGTATCTCATCGGCGCCGACGGCGAGATGAGCAATCGCGAGGTCGTCGCTGAACTCCTCACCGCTTTCGGTCGCGAGCCCGAGGACTACGAGACCGTGACGGATCGCGCGGGCCACGACCTTCGCTACGCGATCGACTCATCCAAGCTGCGTCGTGAGCTCGGTTGGGCTCCGAAGTACGCCGACTTCTCCGCAGGCATCGCTTCTACCATCGAGTGGTACCGCGAGAACGAGTCATGGTGGCGCCCCAGCAAGTCGGCCACCGAGGCGATGTACGGCCGCCAAGGCAAGTGACCCGAGTCAGGGGGCGAGCCGAGCGCGGGTCCACGCCGTACCCGTACGGCGGTACAGCAGGCGATCGTGCAGTCGGTCCTCGCGGCCCTGCCAGAACTCGATCGACTCGATCTCGATGCGATAGCCACCCCAATGCTCTGGCCGGGTCACATCACCCGTGCCATACGTCTCAGCCGCCTCGGCGTAGAGAGCTTCGAGTGCTGCTCGATCGTCGACCACGGACGACTGTGGCGAGGCGACGGCTCCCAGCTGAGAGCCGCGGGGCCGGGAGTGGAAGTACGCGTCCGAGTCCGCCGCCGAGATGCGGGAGACCGAACCCTCGAACCTCACTTGCCGCTGCAGTGGGTGCCACAGCATCGCCGCTGCAGCACGCGGATTCGTCTCGAGCTCACCGCCCTTGCGCGACTCGTAGTTGGTGAAGAACGTGAGTCCCGATGCGTCGACCCCTTTGAGCAGCACGATGCGGACGGACGGTTGGCCATCGGACGTCGCGGTGGCCAGAGCCATCGCGTTGGGCTCATGGATCTGGGCAACCAAAGCATCGTCGAGCCACCGACCAAACAGCGCTAGCGGATCGTCTCCGGCCGCGGCCTCCGCGAGTCCTTCGCGGGCATACGACTCACGCATTCGAGCCAAATCAGGGGACTCCATGTGTCCACCGTATGCGCGCAGGGCAGAATGCTGAACATGACTGAAGTGCACCATGGACTTGAAGGCGTCGTCGCATTCGAGAGCGAGATCGCCGAGCCGGACAAGGAAGGGTCAGCGCTGCGCTATCGCGGCGTCGACATTGACGACCTGGTCGGCCGCGTTCCGTTCGAGAAGATCTGGGGCCTGCTGGTCGATGGGTCCTATGAGCCGGGCCTGCCGCCCGCCGAGCCGTTCCCCATCCCGGTCCACTCCGGCGACATCCGCGCCGACGTACAGAGTGCGATCGCGCTGACGGCTCCCGCCTGGGGCCTCAAGCAGCTGTATGACATTGACGAAGTCCAGGCACGTGAGGACCTTGCCCGCACCGCGGTCATGGTCCTCTCCTATGTCGCGCAGGCCGCGCGAGGCGTGGGCAAGCCGATGGTGCCGCAGTCCGAGATCGACAAGAACGACACGATCATCGGCCGGATGCTCACTCGCTGGCGCGGCGAGGTCAACCCCGACCACGCCAAGGCCATCGATGCCTACCTCGTCTCGGCGGCCGAGCACGGCATGAACGCCTCGACCTTCACCGCGCGCGTCATCGCCTCGACGGGTGCCGACGTCGCTGCCGCCCTCTCGGGTGCCGTTGGCGCCATGTCCGGACCGCTGCACGGCGGCGCCCCGGCTCGCGTGCTGACCATGATCGAAGAGGTCGAGAAGTCCGGCGACGCCACGGCGTACGTCAAGAAGCTCCTCGACAGCGGCGAGCGCCTCATGGGCTTCGGCCACCGCGTCTACCGCGCCGAGGATCCGCGTGCCCGCACCCTCCGTCGTACCGCCAAGGAGCTCAACGCTCCCCGCGCCGAGGTTGCCGTCGCCCTCGAGGAGGCTGCGCTCAAGGAGCTCCGCGAGCGTCGCCCCGACCGCGTGCTCGAGACCAATGTCGAGTTCTGGGCCGCGATCGTCCTCGACTACGCGGAGGTCCCGCCCCCGATGTTCACCGCGATGTTCACGTCGGCGCGTACCGCCGGCTGGAGCGCGCACATCCTCGAGCAGAAGCGAACGGGTCGTCTGATCCGTCCGTCGGCGATCTACACCGGTCCGCCGACACGCAACGCCGACGAGGTCGAGGGCTGGAACCCAGCCTGGGCCAACGCCTGATCACTCCGATCTCGGTCAAACAAGAAGTCGACCCGCCACCCGCAGCCCTTATGCTGGGGCGGTGAAGACGAAGTGGCTGACGGTGTTTGCCGGCGCAGTCACGGCGGTTGTCTTGGTGAGCCTGGCAATGGGCTTCGCCGCACCGGATGGTTCCGTGGGCGACAAGCCGACTGCGGGCAGCACCCCCTCGGCCAGCGAATCAGCGTCGGCGAAGCCCACACCGACCGCTGATCCCGCGCCAGATCCGGCGAGGGCGGCACTCGCTCCCGAGTCCGTACGCGGTGCGTGGCCCGGACATCCCCGCAAAGTGACCGTCAAGGGCAAGAAGGTCAACTGGTGCCCGGCCGTACGCATCACAGGCGAAGCAGAGGCCGTACGCGTGTTCGGCAAGAAAGCCGTCGATGCGGCAGCCTGCACAGCCGTGCGATTCATCTTCGAGAAGCGATACTCCCGGCTGTCGATCCCGCGCAAGTCCTACAAGCGCTCCGCGTTCGACTTCGTCCTCCCGGCGCTCACCTCGGAGACTGCCAACAGCTACTACCGACCACGCATCAACACCTTCGTCGCCGACCCGGGAAGCATCGCGGCCCGCGACGCTCTCGGTCTGGTGCTGCTGCGCGGTGACGGCATCCGCGGAAAGCACAACTCCGCAGGATCTGGCCGCGTCTACTACGGGAAGCCGTTCACGACTCGTGGCTACAAAGACCGCGCGGTGTGGATCAATCCGAAATGGTCCACAGTCGCGATCAGCCTTGACTACTCCAAGTCGCAGCCCCGCATCGCCGCGAAGCTCACGGCAGATGCCTCCGTCCCCGTCTTCAACACAGCCGAGAAGCGTGACGACATGCTGACCGTGGCAACCTCCGCGACCTACTTGCTTCGGCACGGCGGCGGCACCAAGTGGGCGATCGGCGCGTGGACCGTCACGACCAACACGATCGGGTTCTCTCCGCTCAAGGTGAACTAATCCCGCTCCCTCTTGACTTCGCCCGCGCAATTTAGTTACGAAGGACTAGAGGGTCCTAGTTCATACGAGTTACTTCCTCAGAGGTAGGTCCTCGGCGACGCGGGGGCGCTCCCAGTTCCCGCGTCGCCACCCGGGGCACCGCTGAGCGCAGCTCAACCAGCTGCGCAGTGCTATCGCAGCTTCACAAGTTCAGCTGTGTCGTCGCGAGGCAGTTGGTCCACCACGGCAATCACCTGCATCGACAACAGGTCGACGCGTGCCCAGTGCTGCGACAGAAACGCGGTCTCAGCCGCATCCTGTCCGGTGGCGATACGAAGCAGACTCTGCCGCGGCGCCAGTCCCGTGGCGTCGACGACGTGCCAGGCGTTCTCGACGTACGCCTCGGCCACTGCGTGGAAGTCCATCGGACTGAGCCCCGGCGCGTAGACCGAGGCAAGTCGGGCCGGCACATCCAGCCCGCGCAGGAGAGCAACGACGAGGTGCGCGTAGTCGCGGCACACGCCCTCACGGGCCAACATCGTCGCAACTGCACCGTCGGTGTGGAGGCTGACGCCGGGTACGTACGAGAGGTGCGACCCGACCCAGGTGGTGACGGCGTCGAGGAGCTCCTTGCCACTGGCGCCGGCGAACTCGGCCCGCGCGGTCGAGAACAGCGTGTCCGACTCGCAGTAGCGGCTGGGGCGGCGGTACTCGATCAGGTCGAGCTCGTCGACCGGAGCGGAATCGGCCTGGCCGATCGCAACGGCGGAGTAGTCGATCGTCATCTTGCCGGCGGGGCCCGTCAGGCGATGAAGCCTAGTGCCGTGGCGGCCGATGAGCTCGCGTGGCTCCAGCTCGCCGCCGCCGGAGCTGATCGTGAACGTCTCGGACTCGAGGTTGGCACCCTGCGCGACGGCGATCGAGAAGATCAGGTCCGCGGAGTCGTGAAGCTCGAGCTCGAGATGGGCTGAGACAGTTCGCTTCACTGCCTCAGCCTTTCACATTCCTGGGGGCGCCTTCGACAGTGCGGACCGGACACGTACGACGCCTGCGCCGTACTTGTCGTCGAATGCCTTCTGCAGTCGCCCACCCTCGTCGAGGATGACGCTCATGTCGACGTGGTCATCGCCAGGCGACGACGAGAGCATCAGGCCCTTTGCCATGTCCTGCGCCCCCTCCTGGATGCGTCGGAGCTCGGCGTCGGTGCGCTCGGCCTTGCTGACGCACAGTGCGCCTTGCCAGACCGTGCGCATCGCCTTCTCGGCACCCTTGACGTCCTTGGTCACTCGCACGTTGAGGATGATCCGGTTGGGATCGTTCTCCTTGGCGTAGCTGAACTGCTGGTCGAGCCACAGCTCGGAGTAGCCCGGGATCTTCTCGGCGAACGGTGCAGCGCGTTCCACGGCGTACTCGTCGAGCTTGGGCCGATCCTTGGGGAACCAACCTCCGTCCGGCTCCGGGCATGGACTGTTGAAATTGCGGTCGAGCTCGAAAGCCGGGACCTCTCCCTCGAACTGTTGAGGTTCCAACGGCGGACGGGTCAACGTGAAGTCACCGTCGACGTAGACGCCGTGAACGACGTACAGCCCGTTGATCGTCTGTGAACGCTGACTCTTGCCGCTGACCTTCGTCCAGTCCCAGTTCGGTATGTCGGGCCCGTCGCACTGTGGGGGCATCGACAACCTGATCGCTCCCAGGCACAGCTGCGGACCATGAGCTTGGCCGTAGGTGCCACCGTCCTCGAGGACAGTTGCACGCGCGAAGTATTCCTGGGTGCCACACGTGCCGACCGGTCGCGGCAGCGTCGTGAGCTCGAATGTGTCGCCGACGTTCTTGCCCTCGAAGCAGAAGTCGCCGAATTGTGCGCCTTCACTACCGGCAGCGCCCCAGACCTTGGTCCAGTCCCAGTTGGAGATGACCGGGCCCTCGCACTGTGGTGGTGCCGACTCGCGTACGGGTCCAGTGCACAGAACCGGCCCGTCGCCCATTTCCCCGTCGGCGCTCAGCACGTCAGTCACCGTGGCACGGTCGATCGTTCGTACCTCACCGTCTTTTGCTGGCGGGGGCGACGACTCCGACCCGCACGCAGCCAGCAACGCCAGCATCAACACGACAGAGAGAGTGCGCATGTCTGAGTATGTCTGCCAAGCGCGAATCGTCTCTAGGAGTCGTAGGCCTCGAGGATCTTGTCGGCTGCGGTCGCCGCGGGCATCTCGCCCGACAGTACGGCCTCGCGGACTTCTTCGCGGACTTTGGCCACGGCTTCGTTGTTGCGGAGCCGCTGGTCGAGCTCATCGCGTACGAGGGCCCAGGTGAAGTCGAGCTGCTGAGCGGCGCGCTTGGCTGCGAGACCGTCATCGCCGAGCGACTCTCGGTGCTCGAGTATGCGGGACCAGACCTTGTCGATGTCGATGCCCTCGAGCGCCGAACAGGTGAGGACCGGCGGGACCCACTCCTTGGAGCCGCTGAAGACGAGACGCATCGCTCCGGCGAGGTCCTTGGCGGCAGCGTTGGCTTCCTGCTTGCGATCACCGTCGGCCTTGTTGACCGCAACGACATCGACGATCTCGAGGATGCCCTTCTTGATGCCCTGGAGCTGGTCGCCTGAGCGGGCGAGGGTAAGGAACGTGAAGGTGTCGACCATGCCGGCGACCGTGATCTCGGACTGACCGACACCGACGGTCTCGATCAGCACGACATCGAACCCGGCCGCCTCGAGGACTGTCATGGCCTGGCCGGTCGCACGTGCGACACCGCCGAGGGTTCCAGCGCTGGGCGAGGGACGGATGAACGCATCGGGATTGACCGCGAGCTTCGCCATACGGGTCTTGTCGCCGAGAACCGAGCCGCCCGTACGTACGCTCGACGGATCGACGGCGAGCACACCAACGCGATGACCCTGCTCGACGAGGTACATGCCCAACGCTTCGATGAACGTTGACTTGCCGACACCGGGCACTCCCGAGATGCCGACGCGTACGGCTCCCCCGGCGTCAGGGTTCAGCAGACCGAGCAGCTCTCGCGCTTCGGCGCGATGGTCAGACCGGCTCGACTCGACCAGCGTGATGGCCCGCGAGATCGCCGCCCGCTTGCGCGAACGTACGTCCTCGGCGAGCTGGGCGACATCGACCATGTAGGACTAGGCGCTCTTGAGGTTCTGTCGGAGTCGCTCGAGCAGGTCGAGTGCCGAGTCGGCGATGACGGTGCCCGGCAGGAACACCGCAGCAGCGCCCATCTCCTTGAGCGTCTCGACGTCATCGGGCGGGATGACGCCGCCGATCGACACCATGATGTCTCCGCGACCGAGGTCCTCGAGAGCCTGCTTCAACGCCGGCAGCAGCGTGAGGTGACCCGCCGCGAGGGAGGAAACACCGACGATGTGGACGTCGGCGTCAACCGCCTGCTGGGCGACTTCTTCGGGTGTCGAGAACAGCGGGCCCACATCGACGTCGAAGCCCATGTCGGCAAACGCCGTGACGACGACCTTCTGCCCTCGATCGTGTCCGTCCTGGCCCATCTTGGCGACGAGGATGCGGGGGCGACGGCCCTCGGCCTTCTCGAACTCCTCGGTGGCCTTGACCACCGCGGCGACATTGCCGGCCTGGCCGGCTTCAGCACGGTACACACCTGAGATCGTACGGATGACTGCCTGGTGGCGCCCGTAGACCTTCTCCAGCGCGTCGGAGATCTCTCCAACGGTCGCCTTCGCGCGGGCAGCGTTGACAGCCAACGTGAGCAGGTTGTCGTCGAGCGATCCGTCATTGGTCGAGCCGCGTTCGGCGCTCTTGGTCAGCGCAGCGAGAGCAGCGTCAACACCGCCGGTGTTGCGCTCGGCGCGCAGGCGCTCAAGCTTGGCGATCTGCGAGGCGTACACGGCCTTGTTGTCGACCTTGAGCACGTCGAGCGCGTCCTCGTCGGCGAGGCGGAACGTGTTGACGCCGATGACGGCCTGCTGCCCGGAGTCGATGCGAGCCTGCGTACGGGCGGCGGCCTCTTCGATGCGCATCTTGGGGATGCCAGCCTCGATTGCCTTGGACATGCCGCCGGCCTTCTCGACCTCCTGGATATGAGCCCAGGCGCGGTTGGCGAGGTCGTGGGTCAGCTTCTCGACGTAGTAGGAACCTCCCCACGGGTCGATGATGTCGGTGGTGCCCGACTCCTGCTGCAGGAGCAGCTGGGTGTTGCGGGCGATGCGGGCGCTGAAGTCGGTCGGCAAGGCGATCGCCTCGTCGAGAGCGTTGGTGTGCAGCGACTGCGTGTGTCCCTGGGTCGCCGCCATTGCCTCGATCGCCGTGCGGCCGACGTTGTTGAACACGTCCTGCGCCGTGAGCGACCAGCCCGACGTCTGGCTGTGCGTACGCAGGCTCAGCGACTTTGGGTTCTTGGGGTTGAAGTCGGAGACCAGGCGAGCCCAGAGCGCCCGAGCCGCACGCATCTTGGCGATCTCCATGTAGAAGTTCATGCCGATCGCCCAGAAGAAGCTCAGGCGGGGCGCAAAGGCGTCGATGTCGAGACCGACGTCGAGACCGGCACGGATGTACTCGACACCGTCGGCGAGCGTGTAGGCGAGCTCGAGGTCGTTCGTCGCTCCGGCTTCCTGGATGTGATAGCCGGAGATCGAGATCGAGTTGAAGCGCGGCATCTTCTGCGCGGTGTAGGCGAAAATGTCGGAGATGATCCGCATCGACGGTGCCGGCGGATAGATGTAGGTGTTGCGCACCATGAACTCTTTGAGGATGTCGTTCTGGATCGTGCCCGACAGCTTCTCGGGAGGCACGCCCTGCTCCTCAGCAGCGACGATGTAGAGCGCCAAGATCGGCAGCACGGCACCGTTCATCGTCATCGAGACGCTCATCTCGTCCAGCGGGATGCCCTCGAAGAGCTTCCGGGTGTCGTAGATCGAGTCGATCGCGACACCGGCCATGCCGACGTCACCGACCACGCGCGGGTTGTCGGAGTCGTACCCGCGATGCGTCGCCAGGTCGAAGGCGACCGACAGGCCTTTCTGACCGGCGGCGAGGTTGCGGCGGTAGAACGCGTTGGACTCCTCAGCGGTGGAGAAGCCCGCGTACTGGCGGATCGTCCACGGCTGGGTCGTGTACATCGCCGGGTAGGGGCCGCGAAGGAACGGAGTCAGCCCGGGGAGGGTGTCGAGAGCATCGAGACCCTCGACGTCATCGGCGGTGTAGAGCCCGTCGATCTCGATGCCCTCCGGCGCGGCCCACGGCTGGGCGCCATCGGTCGCACTGGCGTACGCCGCGGCGTCGACCTCGTACGGCTGCTCGGGAACGAGCGGCAGGCCCTGAAAGCTCTTGGGGATGGCGGTATTCATGTTTCGCTCGCTTCGCTCACTCATGCCCGGAGCTCCTGTCGGATCGAGCGGAGGAACGCGAGCGCATCATCTCCGACAGCGGCAGTGGCGTCGACCTCGAGATCGCTCTTGCCCGCCACGACGACGTACTTGGCGCCGGCAGCGCGGAGCGCGGTGACGAGATCAGCACCCCAGCCGTCGTACGCAGCGGCGTTGCCGGTCAGGCAGACGACCGGCACATTGCCAGCCCCGTCTGAAACCAACGCTGTGTAGGCCGCGACGATCTCGTCGACGCCTTCGGTCGGGCCAGCAGTGACAGTGTCGACGCCGCCTGCAGCGAAGAGATTGGCGGCGAAGGTCGCGCGTGCCGTGTAGGCCGCGACGGTGCCCATGGTCGCCAGGAACACAGGCGTCGCTGCGCGGTCATCACGCATGGCCTCGAACTCGCCGCCGTATCGGTGTACGGCCAGCTCCTCGGCGTACGGGCGACGCTCGGGCAACGTCTCGTGGAGGTTGGGGAACTCCGAGACACCCGTGATCGGCTGCTTGCGCTTGGCGATTGCCAGCGCCCGCTGGGACACGGTCGCTGCAATCGCCTCTTCGAGGACATCAAGTCCGCCGGCCGCGTCGATCTCACCGAACAGGGCCCATGCGGCACGAGCGGTGTCATCCGTGAGCTTCTCGACCGCGTACGAACCGCCGGCGGGATCGCTCACTTCAGCGACATGAGACTCGCTGATCAGCAGGCTCGAGGTGTTGCGGGCGATGCGGCGGCTGAAGGCGTCGGGCAGGCCGAGTCGTTCATCGAATGGCAGGACCGTGACAGAGGCAGCACCGCCGACACCGGCGGCGAAGGCAGCAACCGTTGTGCGGAGCATGTTCACGTACGGGTCGTACTTCGCCATCATCGGGCGGGAGGTCACGGCGTGCTGGAGCTGTCCGGTCGCGGCACCACCGCTGAGCTCGACGACGCGGTTCCAGAGCCGACGCGCGGCGCGGAACTTCGCGATCGTCGGGAACTGCTCACCCGTTGCGGCGTAGCGGAAGTCGATCAGCGCGGCGGCTTCGTCGACCGTGAAACCGGCCTCGACCAAGACCCGGAGGTACTCCGTGCCAGCTGCCAGCGAATATGCAAGCTCCTGGGCGTCGGATGCGCCGGCGTCGTGAACGGCGGTGGCGTCGACGGTCAGCGCTCGGATGCCCAGTGGAGCGGCGATACGGGCAACCTCTTCGATCATCGAAGAATCTGTGTTGCCGCGGTCGCGGAAGCCGGCGCCAATAGGGTCGACGCCAAAGCTGGTGCCCGGTGCCGGGGTGATGGCGCGATCGGCAAAGATCGCGGCGAGGGCCCTGGCAGCTTCGACGGGCTCATAGGGTGCATCGAGAGCAACGGGAGCGAGGTCAAGGAACACGGCCTCAAGGACAGTGCTCAACGACTCGATCGGTACGCCACCGCTGCCGACCGTGATCCACAGAGAGTTGACGCCGTTCTCCAAGTCGGTGATGACGTCCTGTCGGGTCCGCTCGACATCCGGATCGGCGAACCAGGCGCGTACGTCCCAGCCTTCGAGGTCGCGGCTGGCCGTGCTGCCGCGGGTGAACGGCGCCTGGCCGGGCAGTCCGGGATCGGGGAGGTCGGCGACGAGCTGAGCCGTGCCCAGGGGTGTCACCGTGATCCCGTCGAGCGTGGAGGTCGCAAGAACCTTCCACACGTCAGAATCAGGCGCGTCCTCGCCGAGGCGGCGCGACTTGCGCAGAACTGC
>NZ_JAKFEL010000216.1:0-11203 GCF_036675695.1 Aeromicrobium sp. | reverse complement strand
CGAGACTGATCAGCGTGAACGTGGAAATTCTCGTAGTAGATGACTGACGCGATGGCCTGATCGGCCCCGCGTCTCCCTCGAATGCCTCACGGCCGAGGGATTTTTTTATGCGAACTCACCGACAAGCCACGGGCATACTGAAATGGACAGAAGGATGAACTCATGACCGAAACGCTCACCGGGGCGCAGAGCCTCGTGCGGGCACTGGAGCAGGCCGGGGTCGACACGATCTTCGGCATCCCAGGCGGCGCGATCCTGCCTGCGTACGACCCGCTCTTCGACTCCAAGCAGATCCGCCACATCCTCGTTCGCCACGAGCAAGGTGCCGGTCACGCAGCGCAGGGCTATGCGCAGGTCACCGGCCGCGTCGGCGTCTGCATGGCGACGTCAGGTCCCGGTGCGACCAATCTCGTGACCGCGATCGCCGACGCTCACATGGACTCGGTCCCGATCGTCGCGATCACCGGCCAGGTCCCGAGCGGTGCCATCGGCTCGGACGCATTCCAGGAAGCCGACATCCGCGGCATCACGATGCCGATCACCAAGCACAGCTTCCTTGTGACCAACGCCGACGAGATCCCGCGCGTCATCGCGGAGGCGTTTCACATCGCCAGCACGGGTCGTCCAGGACCGGTCCTCGTCGACATCTCGAAGGACGCGTTGCAGGCGCAGACGACCTACAACTGGCCGAGCGAGCTCGCCCTGCCCGGCTATCGCCCGACCACGCGTCCGCACGGCAAACAGGTCCGCGAAGCCGCGCGCCTGATCGCCGAGTCCGAGCGCCCGGTCCTGTACGTCGGTGGTGGTGTGATCAAGGCCGAAGCCTGGGAAGAACTGAAGGTTCTTGCCGAGCTGACCCAGATCCCTGTTGTCACCACGTTGATGGCCCGCGGAGCGTTCCCCGATTCGCACGAGCTGCACCTCGGTATGCCCGGTATGCACGGTTCCGTCGCGGCAGTCGGTGCGTTGCAGAAGAGCGACCTGCTGATCTCGCTCGGTGCGCGCTTCGACGATCGTGTGACGGGCAAGCTCGACTCGTTCGCGCCCGGTGCCAAGATCATCCACGCCGACATCGACCCGGCCGAGATATCCAAGAACCGAGCTGCAGATGTCCCGATCGTGGGCGACTGCCGTGAGGTCATCGCCGACCTGATCACGATGCTGCAGAAGCAGACGGCCGAGGACAAGCTCACCGTCGAGTGCAGTGCGTGGAAGTCGCAGATGCTTGCCGTGAAGGCGAAGTACCCCGTCGGCTACGACAAGCCCGAGACGGGTCTCGCCCCGCAGCAGGTCATCGAGCGCATCAGCGCGATCGCCGGTCCCAATGCGACCTACACAGCTGGCGTCGGTCAGCACCAGATGTGGGCTGCTCACTACGTCGACTTCGAGCGCCCACGCCAGTGGCTCAACTCCGGTGGCCTCGGCACGATGGGCTACGCCGTTCCTGCTGCCATGGGTGCGCAGGTTGGCCTTCCCGACGCAGTGGTCTGGGCCATCGACGGTGACGGCTGTTTCCAGATGACCAACCAGGAGCTGGCGACCTGCGCGATCGAGGGCATCCCGATCAAGGTTGCGGTCATCAACAACTCCTCGCTCGGCATGGTGCGCCAGTGGCAGACGCTGCTGTACGACGGTCGCTACTCAAACACTGACCTCAACACCGGACCGGAGGACATCGGCGCTCGTCGTATCCCCGACTTCGTGAAGCTCGCGGACGCATACGGCTGTGTCGGGCTCCGCTGCGACAACGAGGCTGACCTGGACGCCACGATCGAGAAGGCCATGGCGATCACCGATCGTCCTGTTGTGATCGACTTCGTGGTCGAGCGCGACGCCATGGTCTGGCCGATGGTCCACGCGGGAACCAGCAACGATGCGATCCAGATCGCTCGCGACATGGCGCCCGAGTTCGATGAGGAGGAGATGATCTGATGTCACGCCACACGGGTGACATGACAAGCTCGCGCCTGGAGCAGGTGGCGCTGGCTACAATCCCAAGCCGACCTCGAGTGAGCACACAATGAGCCGACACACCCTCTCTGTCTTGGTCGAGAACACTCCGGGTGTTCTCGCGCGCGTCTCGAGCTTGTTCATGCGTCGCGGCTTCAACATCGACTCGCTCGCTGTCGGACCGACCGAGATCCCCGAGATCTCGCGCATGACGATTGTCGTGAACGTTGACGAGCTTCCCCTTGAGCAGGTCACCAAGCAGCTCAACAAGCTCGTCAACGTGCTCAAGATCGTCGAGCTCGACTCGAGCACGGCGGTTGAGCGCGAGCTCATGCTGATCAAGGTGCGTACGGACGCCCAGACCCGTGGGCAGGTACTGGAGACCGTGCAGTTGTTCCGCGCCAAGGTTGTCGACGTCGCCACCGACGCCGTGACGATCGAGGCAACCGGCGACGCCGGGAAGCTCACCGCGATGCTCAACGTCCTGGAGCCCTTCGGGATCCGAGAGATCGCACAGTCGGGGCGCGTGGCGATCGGCCGCGGATCCCGTTCCATCACCGACCGCACCCTGCGTACCGTTCCTGGTTCGCAGGCAGGCTGACTAGCCAAACCAACACTCAAAACCGCTTCAAGGAGAAGAACCCCAGTGGCTGAACTGTTTTACGACGACGACGCAGACCTGAGCATCATCCAAGGACGCCACGTGGCGGTCATCGGTTACGGAAGCCAGGGTCACGCGCACGCGCTCAACCTGCGTGATTCCGGCGTCGACGTCCGTGTCGGTCTGGCCGAGGGCTCCAAGAGCAAGGCCAAGGCTGAGGCAGAGGGCCTCCGCGTCCTCTCGGTCGCCGAGGCGGTCGAAGAAGCCGACGTCACCGTCGTGCTCGCACCCGACCAGTTCCAGCGCCACATCTACGCCGAGTCGATCGCTCCCAACCTGGTAGAGGGTGACGCCCTGGTCTTCGGCCACGGCTTCAACATCCGCTTCGGCTACATCGAACCGCCGGCAGGCGTCGACGTCCTCCTGGTTGCCCCCAAAGCCCCAGGCCACACCGTGCGCCGCGAGTTCGTCGCAGGTCGCGGCATCCCCGACATCGTCGCGGTTGAGCAGGACGCCAGCGGCAAGGCGTGGGACCTCGCGCTCTCGTACGCGAAGGCCATCGGCGGTACGCGCGCAGGCGTCATCAAGACGACCTTCACCGAGGAGACCGAGACGGATCTCTTCGGCGAGCAGGCCGTGCTTTGTGGCGGCGTTTCGCACCTCGTCCAGGCCGGCTTCGAAACGCTGACGGAGGCTGGTTACCAGCCGGAGATCGCGTACTTCGAGGTTCTGCACGAACTCAAGTTGATCGTCGACCTCATGTGGGAGGGCGGCATCGCGAAGCAGCGTTGGAGCGTCTCCGACACAGCCGAGTACGGCGACTACGTCTCGGGTCCGCGCATCATCGATGCGTCGGTCAAGGAGCGCATGCAGTCGGTCCTTGCCGAGATCCAGGACGGCACGTTCGCCGCGCGCTTCATCGGCGACCAGGACAACGGTGGCAAGGAGTTCCTCGAGCTGCGTGAGAAGGAAGCCGGCCACTCGATCGAGGCAACCGGCAAGGTGCTCCGTTCGCACTTCTCGTGGAAGCAGCAGGACGCCGACTACGTCGACGGCCAAGCCGCTCGCTGATCCAGACACAAACGAAGGCCCCGAGTCCGCGTAGGTCTCGGGGCCTTCGTCTGCCCTATCAGAGCAGCTTCGGGATCACGATGTAGGTCGTGACCAGCGTGAGCACTGGCTTGAGGCCTACCCAGGTGATCGTGTAGTGCGGGACGGCGAGTGTGTTGTACGTGACCTGCGCGGTCGACTCGTTGCCTGCTTTGTCGACTGCCGTCGCGGTGAACACCGTCTTCGAGTTCGAAGGATGGGTCGTCTTGACGGTGCAGGTGTCGATGCCCGAGAGCGCATCAGACCCCTCGCACGTCGGGTTCGGGAGCTTGCCGGCGTGCTTCTTGGGATCCGGAGCGCCACCGAGCGTGACCGTCGGCTTCACCCGGTCGATGTCGATGTTGTCGACCGTGACGCTGGCCGTGCCGCCGTCCACCGAGGAGATCGTCCCCGTCGCGGTCTGGTCGGCTGCCGACTCAGAGAGGACCACCGGTGCGGGGCACGGCCCTGCGAGTGGAGATCCCTGCGGCGTGCAGGTGAACGTCACCGTGACGGCCGAGCGGTACCACCCGCTGGGTGCCTGAGTTCCCGTGACGTCCGCCGTGATCAGCGGGTCGTGGGGGACCGCGGTGCAGTTGATCGTGCCTGACCGAAGTGAATGACCGTCGGTGTCGCCATCGTCGGACCAAACGACTTCCTTCTTGCCGTCCACGCAGGTTGACTGCGGGGCGATCGCGAGTCCCTCGTTGTTGAGGTTGGGCATTCCCGCCGGACGGTCGAACGCGGTATCGACGACGAATACGCCGCTCGTGACCTTCAGTTGCGACGACTTGCCGTCGTGGGTGTCGTCGGTGACGGCCCACAGGCGCTGGCGCTCAGGGTCGAAGTTGACGTCGGCCAGGTGTGGGAAGCCGCTGTCGATGGTCGCCAGCTTCGTTGCCGCGCCGCCGTCGGACGGCAGAGCGAACAGGTGCAGATCGCCGGAGTCCTCGACGGCGACGGCAAAGACGCCGGTGCCGTGCTGTGGGTAGTCGGCGGGATCGTATGCCTGCCCCGTGTTCTGGTCGACGAAGCCGTTGCCCGTGAGATAGGAGTCGGGGATCCAGGCGACACCCTCGAGCCCGAGGTTGGCACCGTTGGCCGGGATGAGGCTCGTGACGTCCCACTCGTGGGTGGCCGTCAGACCGGGAGACGCCGGGTCGTAGCTCAGGATCGAGCTGCGGCTGACTCCGCTGGCCTCGTTGTTGCGCTCTGACGCGAGGTAGACGGTCCCGTCGGGGCCGACCGCGATGCCCTCCGTGTCGGGGGCTCCCGAACCGTTGGTGTACTTCGGATCCTTCGGCCAGCCGGCGGCCGGGACCCAGTTGGCGCCGTCGCGCACCAGCTTGAACAGCGTGCCCTTCTTGTTTTGAGCCGCCCACAGCACTCCTGCGTCGGAGGGATCAAACGTCAGTCCGCTCAGGTCCTGAACAAACGTGTCCGTCAGATCAGATGTGTGGACGACTTGGTCGCCCGGCCACACATCGGTGTTGAGTCCGGGACATGTGTTGGCGGTGCCTTTGGTCGGCGAGACCGTTGTGGTGAAGTCGCCGAGTGCATCCTTGCAACGGCCGTACGTACTGGTCGCGTGAACCGTCCAGGAGTACGACTCGGCGAGGTTGCCGTTGTTGTCGAACAGTCGAGCCGAATCGGCGCCGCCAAGGCCGAAGCCGAACGCTGACTCGTCGATCACGAAGTAGTCGTGCGCGGCGATAGTTCCGCTGGGGATTGTGTAGCCGGGCTCGGCGCTGTCCTTGAACGTCCACCCCGCGAGGTCGACGGGGGAGTCGCTGATGTTGACGAGCTCGACCCAGTCACCGGGAGCGCCGCCGCTGGATTCGATCTCGTTGATCCGGACAGGGCTGCAGGCGTTCGCAAGACCTCTGGTTGACGTTGTCGTCAGGGCGAACTCACCGGATCCGTCTGGGCAGCGGCCGAACGTGGTCGCGGCATGAGCCGTCCAAGCGTGGGTGTCGACGGCGGTGGCGCCATCAGCCAGGAACAGTGTGACGGAATCGTTGCCACCCAGGCCGAAGCCGGGAGACTGGGCGATCTCGGTGTAGATCGCGTAGTGACCGCCAGCAGGGATTGAGGTGCCGGCCGGAACGACGACCGGTGTGGCGACGTGCGACGGGTCGTTGTCGAGAATCTTCCAGCCCGAGATGTCAGCGGCGGTGGTGCCGGTGTTCACGAGCTCGACCCAGTCCGCGACCTTGTCACCGTTGGACTCAATCTCGTTGATCTTCACCTTGGGACTCGTCGGTGGGTCGACCTGGCAGTCGTTCTCCGACCCCTGCGTCTGGGTGGTGTTGAGCACGAGGTCGCCGGACCCATCGGGGCAGCGTCCGAATGACGGATCGAGGTGCGATGTCCACGAGTATTCGTCGACGAGCGTGGTCCCGGCCTTCAGCTTGACCAAGTCTGCACTGCCGAGTCCGAATGAGAAGTGAGTGTCCTTGACGAGGGTCAGGTATGCGCCCGGCTCGAGGATCGTTGGCGCGTTTGCGACGACCGCTGGTAGGGCAGCGCTGTCTTCAAGTGTCCAGCCGTTGATGTCGACTGGGGAAGAGCCCGTATTGATGAGCTCGACGTAGTCATTCGGCACACCCTGTGACGAGACCTCGTTGATCTTGATGTCTGTCGGGCTGCCAGGCGCGGGATCGGCGCTTGCGCTGTGCGGCAGGGACATGAAAACGATGCCGGACAGAGCCAGCATTGCTGCGGGGAAGACTGCAAGCTTTCGACGTACGCGCATGGTTCCTCGGGTTCCGTGTAGGGGGTCGACCCGAAGGTGGCAGTGCTGCGAGAACTCACGGTGAACGTGAGTCAGTCTTCTCGCGAATTCTTCAGGCGATCAGCTCGAGCGTGTCCCGCGAGTCTGGCGAATTATCGGTTGAGGCCGAACCGCCGGTCACCTCGTCATAGGCGCGGCGCATGCGTACGACCGCTTCGGTCAACGCGTCTTGGTTCGGCATGAACGGCAACCGCAGGTGGCGCTCGCTTGCCGGGACTGGGCTGGTGAAGAACCGCGGGCCGGGCGTGAGGGTCAGTCCATGGCGGGCAGCCGACGCGACAAGTCGGGACGACATACGTTCGGGCAGCGTCACCCAAAGGCTCGAGCCGCCGCCAGGGCAAGGTGCGATGATCTCGGGTAGCGACGTGGCGAGTTCGCTGAGGAGATGATCCCGGTTGGCGCGGAGCCGGGCGCGACCGGCGGCGGCTGTCTGACCTCCCTCGGTCAACAGCTCGGCGACGACGAGCTGCTCGAAGCCTGCCGTACCGAGGTCTTGGTTCATGCGGGCCTGCACGAGAGGAAGCACCAGCTCGTGCGGTACGCGAGCCCAACCGATCCGAAGTCCGCCCCACAACGTCTTTGACGTGGAGTCGACAATCACGCAGCGATCGTCGTACGTCCCGAAAGACGGCGGCAGCTCGATGCCATCGAGGTTCACATCGCGCAAGGACTCGTCGACGACCGGCACGATGTCGTTGCGGCGAAGCTCGTGTGCCCAGGCCCCGCGCTCCTCGTCGGTCATCACGGCGCCAGTCGGATTGTGGAAATCGGGGATTATGTACGCAGCCTGGTGGGCAGCACCCCGCACCGCGGCGGCAAGCGCCTCCGGATCCCACGGAGTCTCGCCGACGGGCATGGAGGTCAGGCGAGCGCCGGCAGCGACGAGCGACTCCGGGGCATGTGGCCAGCTCGTCCCCTCAACGATTACGCGGTTGCCGGGTTGGACGAGGACACGGCCGAGTAGTGAGATCGCTCCTTGAGCCCCACTCGTCACCACAATCTGGCTGGGGTCGGTCGGCAAGCCGCGATCGGTATAGCGCTGCGCGATGATCTCGCGGAGTGCGGGCAGGCCATCCGGGAGATAGCCCGTTGTCGCGAGCAAACCGGGAAGTTTTGCCGCCGCGGCCTCGAATGCCCTGGCGAGACCGGGCGGGCCGATCGGTGCAGAGAAGGTCATCGCGATCGTGTCGGTTTCTGGAGCCGAGACAATCAGGCTGCTCGCGTTGGACGCCGACAAAGGCAGTCGCACGATGCTTCCGGATCCCTGACGAGAGTGCAGGAGGCCGGTGTCGCGTAGCTCTGCGTACACGCGGGTTGTCGTCGTACGGCTGACTCCAAGGGCGACCGCGAGCGCTCGCTCGGACGGCAGACGGCTGCCATCTGGTACTCGGCCGTCGATCACTAACAGGCGTATCCGGTCGGCGAGGTCGCGGTAGGCAGGGCCAGTTGAGTCGCTCTGGCCGAGCAGATTCGCGAGGCGAGGAGCGGAAAGAGTAGGAGCCACATGGCCACTATTCCATAATTGGCTATTTATTGGAATGCCAATCTGATGCACCATGGAGTCATGACCATGATCCTCGCCCTCGTCGGGCTCCTCGCCCTTGTGGCCACCTTGGTGATGCTCGCGCGTGCCGTAGCAACGGACGGCTACGGCAAACGCCCGCCGCCACGCAGCCATCAGGAAGAGATGGGTTCATGGATCACGCAGCAGCTTTCGCGATGATGCGCCTGCCCGAGCGGCTCGTACGCCTCATCGTGGGCCTCTTCCTGTACGGCTTTACAGTGGCGATGATGGTCGAGTCGACCCTTGGCCTGGATCCGTGGGACGTGTTCCACGAAGGGCTGGCCAAGCAGGTGCCGTTGTCATTCGGGCAGGTCGTCATCGTCGTTGGCGCTCTGGTGCTCCTGCTCTGGATTCCTTTGCGACAGAAACCCGGCATCGGCACGATCCTCAACGTCCTGCTCATTGGTCTCGCCGCCGACCTCGGCATCGCCGTCATCGACCAGCCCGACAGCATCTGGCTGCGCGGACTGCTTTTGGTCGGAGGTGTGGTGGGCAACGGATTTGCCGGTGCGCTCTACATCGGAGCGCAGCTCGGCCCGGGGCCCCGCGACGGACTGTGGCTCGGGCTCGTACGACGAACGGGCCGCAGCGTCAGGTTCTGGCGAACCGTGATCGAGGTGACCGTCCTGGTCGTCGGATTCCTGCTCGGCGGCACGGTTGGGCTCGGAACTGTGCTTTACGCCGTCACGATCGGCCCCATCGTGCAGATCTTCCTGCCACTCGTACGGATTGATCTCACAGAAGGAAAGTTGCCGCAACGGGTGCCAGACTGACCCGATAGGGGATACGTTCTCGCCACACGGCCGGTTTTGTGCGGCCGCAGGACACCCGGGGGCTCGCATGGCACAGGACGTTGTAGGCAGAGCGCGTCGCCTGCCCTCTGAGCTTGCGATGCTGCGCATCACCAACGCGCGCCATCGCTTGCCAGCCGTGTTGGGCACGGGGCTCCTCGTCATGCTGGCGCTCGGCGTCATGATCGGTGGCGGTATCTTCTCGCTGGCTGGCACCCAGGCCGCGACGATGGCCGGACCCGCTGTCATCGTCTCGTTCGCCATCGCAGCGGTGGTGAGTCTGCTCGCCGCTCTGTCGTACGCCGAGCTTTCGTCCACGATCCCCACGGCCGGCAGCGTCTACACGTTCGCGTACGTCGCGTTCGGCGAGCTCTGGGCGTGGATCGTGGGTTGGGCTCTGGTGCTGGAGCTCGTCGTGGCAGCCGCAGTGGTCTCTCGTATCTGGGCGTCTTACTTCACCGCCACTCTCGACGGGTTCGAGATCGGCATCCCGGAGTTCGTCGCCAAGCACTCGCAGGTCGCAGAGGGCACCGGCTGGATCGGGGCTGCGCTCATCGTCGTTCTCATGCTTCTGGTGATGACGGGCGCCAAGCTCACCGGCCGTGTCCTGGCGCTGATCGTCTCGGCCAAGCTCGTGGCGGTCCTGCTCGTGATTGCCGTCGGTGCCACTTACGTCAAGTCAGCCAACTACACACCCTTCGTCCCGAAGGCGCAGGCTGTCGACGGCGGATCCTCCACCGTGCTCCAGACGCTCATTGGCACGAGCGACGCCTTCGGCATCTTCGGTATCTTCACTGCGGCGGGAGCGATCGTCTTCGCGTTCATCGGCTTTGACCTCATCGCGACCGCTGCAGAGGACGCCAAGGAACCGCGACGCTCGATCCCGCGGGCGATGCTCGCCTCGATCGCCATCGTCACCGTCCTGTACGTGGCGATGGCCGCGGTACTAATCGGCTTGCGTCCGTACAGCGAGCTCAACACCGCAGCCCCGGTCTCCGACGCACTGCGCGCCGCTGGGTCACCGGGATGGAGCTCCAACGTCATCAACATCGGTGCGCTGTTCGGGCTAACCACCGTCGTACTGGTTGTGCTGATCGCCCAGAGCCGTGTGTTGTTCGCGATGGGGCGCGATGGTCTGCTGCCGAAGGGACTGGCCAAGGTCGGCGCAGGCTCGTCTCCGTCGCGCGCTGCAGTCCTGGCTGGTCTCGCGGCGGCGTTGCTGGCGCTCGACCCGGATTCGGTCAAGCGGGCTGACCTTCTGGTGCTCGGCACCCTCTTCGCCTTCGCGTTCTGCGCGGTGGGCGTCATCCGGCTCCGTAGGTCGGAGCCAGAGCTTGAGCGGGGATTCCGGGTGCCGCTCGTACCACTGGTCCCGATCCTTTCGCTGCTCGCGACGATCTGGCTGTCGTTCAACCTCACGTGGACGACGTGGCGCGACTTCGCAATCTGGATGGCCGTCGGGCTTGTGATCTACGCGGCGTACGGCCGTGGCCACAGCGTGCTCGGCAACCGTGATGACGAGCCGGAACAGCCTGAAATCAAGCAGGCCGAAGCGCCACCCGTAAGAGCTCCGAGACCGCCAGGAGCGCACCGCGCCTAAGGCACGCCTGCGTCAGCGGCGAGTGGCGATGATCAGCGAGGCGTCGACGTCAATGAGCATCTCTACAGCCGCGAACCGCTCGTCGGTCAGCCAGCGCTCACGGATGGTGTCGACACGGCCTTCGACGATCGGCGGCCAGAACGCGGACGGTGCGAAATCGTCGAGCACCACGATGCCGCCTGGCTCCAGAAGATCGGCGAACACATCGATCGCTTCCATGACGTCGCGCACGTCCACGAACAGCAATGAGAACGGTGCGTACTGCTCAAGCGTTGACCAGTCGCCGGCGATGACGTCGACATTGGGTGTCTCGGCGAAGATCTTCTGCACGTCTTCGGCCAGGGCCGGGTCGAGCTCTGCGCTGACGATGCGGGCATCTTTGGGAGCGCCGCTCGACAACCAGGCTGAACCGACACCGCAACCGGTGCCGAGTTCGGCAAGAGTCCCCGTACGTGATGCGGCGAGCGCGGCAAGCAATCGGCCGGTCTCGTTGCGAATCGACGTGATGAATCCGCGCTGGCGCGACAGGTCGAGAGTGCTCGAGACGATCTCGGGGACTTCTGCTGGAGCGCTCACGCCGAACAGTGTCGCATGAGTGACCGACGTCTGGCTGCGCTCGCAAAGTGTCTCGTCAATCGAGACTCGGTGACAAAATGCGGACGCGAGAGCCAGACCCGGTCTACTCTTGACGCATGCGGAAGCAGCAGCTCGTAGTAATCGCTTGCCGCGGCAGGGCCTCTTAGGGCCACCCCTGCCGCGGAGTTTCGGCATTGGCTCGCCGTTCCGCCGCAGGGATCCAGATCACGACCTGATC
>NZ_JAKFEL010000164.1:0-11206 GCF_036675695.1 Aeromicrobium sp. | reverse complement strand
CTGCGTTAGACTTCCTGACGCCGTGTCGGGCGCATGCTCGGCACGCGTGGTGGGCGTAGCTCAGTTGGTAGAGCACCGGCTTGTGGTGCCGGTGGCCGCGGGTTCAAGTCCCGTCGTCCACCCGTTTCAGATGGTCCAAGATCCCTGCGATCTTGGGCCATCTGCCTTTTCAGACGACGTATCGACGCCTACTCTGAATCATCCCTCCTGGCGATCCCCGTCCAGCGAATGGAGGACGCATCGTGGCCAAGCCCGTCCCCGCGGCGACACCGGTGTCGTTCGCGTACAAGCGTCTCTACAGGACCGGCAAGCAGCACAAGGGCGTCGACTTCGGCTGCAAGAAGGGCTCGAAGGTCACGGCGGCCATCAGCGGAACAGTCTGGTACGCGGGCGTTGGCGGCGGCTGGGGACCGGCGTACGGCGCGCACGTCATCATCAAGGGTTCCGTGCACGGCAAGATCCGGTACGTACAAGTCGCGCATCTGTCGCGCGTCGACGTCAGGACCGGACAGGTCGTGAAGATCGGCAAGCAGCTCGGGCTGTCCGGCGGGATCCCGGGGCAGTGGGGCGCCGGCAACTCCACAGGTGCCCACGTGCACTTCCAGGTCAACAGATCGTCCCTCTGGTCCGATCACGTCGATCCATGGCCTGCAATTGGTGCGGAGTCAGGCGACCGAATGGATCCGGCTGCGTACTTCATGGGCGCCACGGGCGCACACATCACCTGGCTCGGCAAACGACTGGTCGCACACGGATTCGGCAAGCACTATCAAACGGGACCCGGTCCGATCTTCGGCAAGGCCGACCAGGCCAACGTCTCAGACTTCCAGAAGGCGCAAGGCTGGTCGGGCAAGAATGCTGACGGTTTCCCCGGCACCCAGACTCTCGAACGTCTGGCCGCCGAGCCCAAACCCGCAGAGCCCGCAGTCGCCGCTGTCGCTGCCAAGGCCGCAAAGGCTGCCTCCAAGGGGGCGATGTCGTTGCGGCCGCTTTGGTACAACATCCCCGGCCCCGACAAGCTCAAGAAGGACGCCGAACGAGCCATTGCGGGTGCTGCGCTCGTCAAGACCGGCGCACCCTCCGTGTTCGGCATGAACGAGCTCATCGGGCCCGGGAAGAACTCAATGACCAACACCGGATCGGCGTTCTCCAAGAAAATCGACGCCGCGCTCGGATCCGCGTACGCGATGGTGGTCCCGACGACCGCGTTCAACGAGAACTACCTGTTCTTCGAGAAGGCGACGACGCGACTCGTCGAGAAGCTGCCAGACAAGATCCTCGCGGCGAAGGCCGGCGGCAAGGCCGTACCCGGACGCCACCTGACGCTCGCGGTGTTCGAAGACATAGCCAGCGGCACCAAGTTCGTCTTCGGCAACACCCATCTCGTCAACGGCAAGCAGTGGGGCGCCGGCCGCTCGGCACAGGCAGCGATCGCCATGACCGAGCTCGAGCGGGTCTCAGCACTTCACGGCAACTGCCCGATCCTGGTCGGTGGCGACATGAACAGGTCAGATGACCTGAGGGCGTTCATCAACGGCGGCCTGGTCAACGTGCGCAAGGTCGCCAAGAACAAGTCCGACACCACCCGGTTCTCGACCCACACCCACATCAGTAGAGACACGGCGCGCAAGAGCGCTGACTGGATCATCGACCATGGCTACTGCTCCAAAGGCATGGTCGTGAACGCGTACGACGTGGCACTCGGCTACGACGCGACAGGCACGTTCCCGCCGGTTCGACCGTCAGACCACGTGCCGATTCTGTTCTCGGTCACGCTGCCTGCCTGAGGACTCAGCCCGCACGCAGATCGATGTCGCCGCTGTCGGACGTCGCGCGTACGAAACCTTGGCCATCGTCGTCGGAGTCGATCGCTGACTCGACTTCACCTGATTTCGACTCGACCATGACGGCGTATGTTCGATCGCCGGACGGCACCGACGCCACGATGTCACCCGACTTCGTGAGGGCCTTGAACGCGAACGGCTGCTTGGCGAAAGACGCATTGACGTCGCCTGAGCTGGTCTCTGCCGAGAACTCGTCGACCGTGAGCCCACCCACCTTGATGTCACCGCTCGTCGTGGCAACAGTCAGAACACCTTGGACCAGCGCATCAGCCGTGACATCGCCTGACGTCGTGTTGATGACAATCGGGATGTTCTTGGGCACTGACAACGTCAGGGACACGCCGCAGCCCGGTGACAGCCACGTCGTACAGCCGGAGATGACCTTGATCTCGTCGCCCTTGCGACCAATCAGGAAGTCCGTCTTGCGGAGTCCACTGGTCACCCTTGACGTCACCTTGACGACATCGTCAGCACCCTCGACAACCCGGATGTCGGCCGTCGTCGCATTGACGACGATCTGCACCGAGTCACCCATCTCGATGATGCTCGTGGACGTCTTGGTGTCCTTCATCAGCACAGAGATGCCAAGGACCGCGGCTGCAAACAGGCCCACAGCGACGAGCGTTCCGATGACGGTGAGCAGAGTGCGCGATGCCGGCGAACGGACGTCGTAGTCCGCGATCATCTCGTCGGGCATCAGCCTGCTGCCTTGGCGCGAGTGGTCGAGATCGGCACGACATCGCCAGCGCCCATACGGGCCGCGTCGGCAGTCTCGTCGTCCGGCATGGTCTGGCTCTGGAGCTCAGCCTCGACGCGCTTGAGGTAGTGGTCGACCTCGTTGTCGCGCTGCGCCTTGGTCCAGCCGAGTACGCCACTCATCAAGTCAGCGACCTCGTCGGCAACTTCGGTGCCGCGGTCGAAGGTCTCGATCGAGATGCGCGTACGACGGGCGATCGCGTCATCGAGGTGACGAGCACCTTCGTGGCTCGCGGCGTACACGATTTCGGCGCGGAGGTAGTCGTCGGCACCGGTGAGCGGCTTGCCGAGGTCAGGCTTCTCGGCGATCAGGTCCAGCAGCTCGGTGATGAGCGATCCGTACCGGTGCAACAAGTGCTCGATACGGCCGATCCCGAGTCCGCTGGAGGCGGCCAGCATCTGGCGCTGGTTCCATACGGCTTCGAAGCCATCGGCACCAAGCAGCGGTACGTCCTCGGTGATGCACGGAGGAGTCATGCGGTCCAGGTGGCTCGCCATGCCATGCACGGCAGCGTCGATCGCGTCCTTGGCCATGATCCGGTAGGTCGTGTACTTGCCGCCCGCGATCACGACGAGACCCTTCACACTGGTGCCGACGGCGTGCTCACGAGAGAGCTTGCTCGTCGCCTCGTCCTCGCCGGCGAGCAGTGGCCGCAGTCCGGCGTAGACGCCCACGATGTCCTCGTGCGTCAGCGAGCTCACGAGCACCTTGTTGACGTGCTTGAGGAGGTAGTCGATATCGCTGCGGCTTGCTGCCGGGTGGTCCTTGGACAGCTCCCAGTCGGTGTCGGTCGTACCGATGATCCAGAGTCGGCCCCACGGGATGACGAACAGCACCGACTTGTCGGTGCGCAGGATCAGTCCGGAGTCGCCGCGGATGCGGTCGCGGGGCACGACGATGTGAATGCCCTTGCTGGCGCGTACGTGGAACTGGCCACGCTCCCCTGCGAACGACTGCGTCTCGTCGGTCCAAACGCCGGTCGCGTTGACGACCTGCTTGGCGAGGATGTCGAACTCCTTGCCCGACTCCAGGTCCTTGACCTTGGCGCCAGTGACACGATCGCCTTCGCGCAGCAGCCCGATGACGCGGGTACGGCTGGCGATGTGCGCTCCGTACGCTGCGGCGGTGCGCGACAGGAACATGGTGTGCCGAGCGTCGTCGACCTGTGCGTCGTAGTAGTGGAGGGCGCCGATCAGCGCTTCCTTCTTGAGCCCCGGCATCATTCGCAGCGCCCCACGGCGCGTCAGGTGGCGGTGGTGCGGCACACCGCGGGAGCGGCCCGAGAGCAGCGCCATCGAGTCGTAGAGCAGCACGCCAGACCCGGCGTAAGCGCGCTCCCAGATGCGACGGGTGAGCGGGTAAAGGAACGGCACCGGGTGCACGAGGTGCGGTGCGAGCTTGTCGAGCAGAAGGCTGCGCTCGCCGAGCGCCTCAGCGACGAGCCGGAAGTCGAGCATCTCGAGGTAGCGCAGGCCGCCGTGAACGAGCTTGCTGGAGCGGCTCGACGTACCGGACGCGAAGTCACGGGCATCAACGAGACCAACCGATAGTCCACGAGTTGCAGCGTCGAGCGCTGCACCTCCGCCGACCACGCCAGCACCAACGACGAGAACGTCGAGCGGCTGTGCAGCCATCGCGTCGAGCGCTGCTTGGCGATTGGCTGGTGACAGGGCTACGGAACGCATGGCGATAGTCAATCAGGTCAACAAATTAGCCGCGTCGCCCAGTCACATCGCCTCACGAGGTTTCGACCTTCCTGACGCGCTCCGCGCGTGATTCGCTCAACCTGGCTCGACGTTCGCGCCCCCTACGCGTCCCGCGAGAAAATGACCTCACTCTGGCGTGCGTGGGGGGACCCCCAGCAGAGCTCGCTCAGTCGATCTCAACCCAATCCAGGGTGCGGTCGACGGCCTTCTTCCACTGAGCGTGGCCGGCATCGCGCTGCTCCTGCGTGGACGTGGGCTCCCAGCGCTTGGACTCGTTCCAGTTGGCGACAAGCTCGTCCGTGTTGGCCCAGAAGCCGACCGCGAGGCCAGCCGCGTAGGCAGCGCCCAACGCCGTGGTCTCCGCGACCACAGGACGGCTCACCGCGACGCCGAGGATGTCAGCCTGGATCTGCATGCAGAGCTCATTCATGGTCACTCCCCCGTCGACGCGCAGGGTCTGCAGATCGAGGTCAGCATCCGCAACCATCGCATCCACAACATCCCGGCTCTGGTAGCAAATGGCCTCGAGCGCCGCTCGCGCAATGTGCGCAACGGTGTTGAAGCGCGAGAGACCGACGATCACGCCACGCGCGTCGGAACGCCAGTAAGGCGCGAACAAGCCGGAGAAGGCGGGTACGAAGTAGACGCCGCCGTTGTCCTCGACACTTCCGGCGAGCGACTCGGTCTCCGCAGCGGCCTTGATGATGCCGAGCTGATCGCGCAGCCACTGGATCGCCGACCCTGTCACCGCGATCGAGCCCTCGAGCGCGTAGACAGCCGGAGCATCGCCGAACTTGTAGCCAACCGTCGTGATGAGTCCGTTCTTCGACTTCACGATCTCGGTGCCGGTGTTGAGCACGAGGAAGTTGCCCGTGCCATACGTATTCTTGAGCTCGCCGGGCTTGAAACACACCTGTCCGACCAGCGCTGCATGCTGGTCGCCGAGGTCGCCTGCCAACGGCACCTCGCCGCCGAACGGGCCGTCAGCGAGCGTGTGCCCGTAGACCTCCGACGACGACTTGATCGCCGGAAGCATCGCGCGCGGTACGTCGAACAGTGCGAGCAGCTCGTCGTCCCAGTCGAGGGTCTCGAGGTTCATCAGCATCGTGCGGCTGGCATTGGTCACGTCGGTGATGTGCAGGCCGCCATCCGGCCCACCGGTCAGCCACCACAGCAGCCAGCCGTCGGTGTTGCTGAACAGTGCGTGACCCGCTTCGGCGTCAGTGCGCACGCCATCGACGTTTTCGAGAATCCACTGGATCTTGCCGCCAGAGAAGTACGGCGCGGGTGGGAGGCCCGCCTTGTCGCGGATCAGATCACCCTTGCCGCTGGCGTCCAGGGCTGAGGCGATCTTGTCCGTGCGAGTGTCCTGCCAGACGATCGCGTTGTAGTAGGGCTGACCTGTGCGTTTGTCCCATACGACGGTCGTCTCGCGCTGGTTGGTGACGCCGACGGCGGCAAGATCGGCGGCGGTGATGCCCGCCTTGCCCATCGCCGCGGTGATGACTTCCTGCGTGCACTCCCAGATCTCGCTGGCATCGTGCTCGACCCAACCGGCCTGCGGCAGGATCTGCTCGTGCTCAAGCTGATGCTTGGCGACCTCATGACCGTCGTGGTCAAAGATCATGAAGCGTGTGCTGGTCGTGCCCTGGTCGATCGCGCCGACATACTTCTTCTCCGCCATGCGGCGAGCCTAGCGAGGGTTCAGAGGATCTCGCCGTGAATGTCGGCGTGCGGGACCGTCGGGATCGTGCCGAGCTTGCCCTTCTGGAAGTCCTCGAACGCCTGCAGTACCTCGGCCTTGGTGTTCATGACGAACGGACCGGCCCAGGCGACTGGCTCGCGGATCGGCAGACCGCCGAGCAGCACGACCTCGAGCGCCGGGTAGATCGAGTCCTGCTGCTGGTCGGCTCCGACCGTGATCGTCTCGCCATGACCGAGCACGGCGAGCTGACCCGAGGAGATGGGGCGACGCTCGCGGCCGACGTACCCGCTGCCGCCGAGGACGTAGACGAGCGCATTGAAGTCAGCGCGCCACGGCACGGTCATCTCGGCGCCGGGCAAGACCGTCGCGTGAACCATCGTCATCGGCGTATGCGTGCTGCCGGGTCCCTTGACGGAATCGACCTCGCCGGCGATGACGCGAAGGAGCGCGCCGGCGTCGGGGGTCGAGGCGAGGCCGACGTCGTCGCGGCTGATGTCCTGGTAGTGCGGAGGCAGCCACTTGTCGGCCTTGGGCAGGTTGACCCACAGCTGCAGGCCGTGGAACAGGCCGCCCTTGACGACGAGCCACTCGGGCGGGGTCTCGATGTGCAGGAGTCCGCTGCCGGCGGTCATCCACTGGGTGTCGCCGTCGGTGATCGATCCGCCACCGCCGTGGGTGTCCTGGTGGTCCATGACGCCGTCGATCATGTAGGTGACGGTCTCGAAGCCACGGTGCGGGTGCCATGGTGTGCCCTTGGGCTCGCCCGGTGCGTACTCAACCTCGCCCATCTGGTCCATGTGGATGAACGGGTCGAGCAGAGTCGGGTCAACACCTGCGAACGCACGGTGAACCGGGAAACCTTCGCCCTCAAATCCACGCGGCGCCGTCGTGACGCTGATCGGCGCACGGTCCTCGACCTGGGTCGGAGCGGTGATCACCCGCGGCAGAACGGTCCAATCAGCAACGGTTACGGCGGGCATGCTCACTCCTCGGTGTCGGTAGCTTCAGCATACTCCTCGATAGTTCAATGTTCAACTACTTGTACGACCTTCGACGGATGTGTTCTGTCGCACACCGTCACTACGCTGCCGAACATGACTCAATCACCTGCGATCCAGGCTCGAGGTCTAGTCAAGAAGTACGGAGATGTGACCGCGCTCGACGGCGTCGACATCACCGTGCCCACCGGATCCGTGCTGGGCCTCCTCGGCCCCAACGGCGCCGGCAAGACGACCATCGTGCGCATCCTCACGACCCTGCTCCAACCAGACGCCGGCACGGCGGAAGTCGCCGGCATCGACGTGCTCAACAATCCGAGGGAGGTGCGCCGCAACCTCGGACTCTCGGGCCAGTACGCCGCGGTGGACGAATACCTCACCGGATTCGAGAACCTCGACATGATCGGCCGGCTCTACCACCTCGGGCGCAACGCGAGCCGCGATCGGGCTCGCGAGCTGCTCGCCCAGTTCAACCTGGAAGATGCGGCCGATCGCCCCGCAAAGACCTACTCCGGCGGAATGCGTCGACGCCTCGACCTTGCCGGTGCTCTGGTCGCCGCGCCCCCGGTGCTGTTCCTCGACGAGCCGACGACGGGCCTCGATCCACGCAGCCGAACCGAGATGTGGGCGGTCCTGCAGGGACTCGTGTCTGGCGGCACGACGTTGCTGCTGACGACCCAATACCTCGAGGAGGCCGACCTGTTGGCCGACGACATCGTCGTGATCGACCACGGCAAGGTCATCGCACAGGGCACCGCCGACCAGCTCAAGGCGCAGGTTGGTGGCGAACGCGTCGAGGTCACCGTCAGCGACGGCGCCGATCTCGACCGCGTTGCCAAGTTGCTGACGCCGCTGGGCGTCTCAGATCCGGTCCTGTCGGAAGGCCAGAGGAGCCTGCTCATGCCAGTGACGGGCGGCGTCGCCGTCCTACGCCAGGCATTGCAGATGCTCGAGGACGAAGGCATCAGCGTCGACGACGCCGGTCTTCGCCGTCCCACCCTCGACGACGTGTTCCTGACTCTCACCGGGCGCGCTGTCGAAGTCGACGAAACGACCGACCAGGAGGTCACGGCATGAGCGCCCTCGACGTACTCGGCGACGCAGCGGTAGTCGCCAAGCGCAATCTGATCAAGATCAAGCGCGTCCCTGACCTGCTGGTCTTCACGACGCTGTCACCGATCATGTTCGTGCTGCTTTTCGCGTATGTGTTTGGTGGAGCGATCGACCAAGAAGGCGGCGGTAGCGGTTACCGGGAGTTCCTGATCGCGGGCATCTTCGCCCAGACCGTCATCTTCGGCGCGACCATCACCGGTGCGGGGCTGGCGGAGGACGTTCAGAAGGGCATCATCGACCGCTTCAGGTCGTTGCCAATGTCACCGTCTGCAGTGCTGGCGGGTCGCACGCTGTCCGATGTCGTCAACAACATCATCGTGTTGTTCGTGATGAGCGTGACGGGCCTGATCGTCGGTTGGCGCATCCGTACATCGTTCTTCGAGGCGGCGTGGGGCTTCATCCTGTTGCTGGTCTTCGCCTACGCGATCTCATGGGTCATGGCGTGGGTCGGACTCCTGGTGCCGAGTCCCGAGGTGGTGAACAACGCGTCATTCATCATCATCTTCCCGCTGACATTCATCGCCAACACGTTCGTGCCGCTCGACACGCTGCCCGGTCCGCTCAAGGTGTTCGCCGAGTGGAACCCGGTGTCGGCGGTGACCCAGGCTGCCCGCAACCTGTTCGGCAACCCTGATCCCAACCCGCTGGCGCCGGATCCGACGGCGTGGCCGTTGATCCACCCTGAGGCCTACACGTTGATCTGGGCAGCCGTGGTGCTGCTGATCTTCGTGCCGCTGGCCAACGCGCAATACCGTCGCTCGACCAGCCGCTGACGGTGGATCAGCTCGCCACGTCAATCCGCAGCGCACTACGCGAGGCGGCTGATCCGACCCGGGCGCCGGGGATGCAGGCCTACATGAAGTCGGCCATGCCTTTCCTCGGCGTTCGGGTGCCCGACGTCCGCAGGATCACGCGGGCGCTCGCCAAGTCGCAGCCACCTGCCGACCTCGACAGCCTCGAGGCCTCGGTGCTTGAGCTGTGGGACAACGCGACTCATCGCGAGGAGCGCTACGCCGCTGCCGAGCTGACCAGGCTCAAGCTGGCCAAGGGCCAGCTCTCATTGATTCCGCTCCACGAGCACATGGCGGTCACCGGAGCATGGTGGGACCACGTCGACGAGATCGCTCACCACATTGCCGATCTCCACGACGCACATCCCACCGAGACAGCACACGACGTGCGCCGGTGGAGCACGTCTGATGACATGTGGCTCCGGCGACTGTCGATCATCAGCCAACTCGGTCGCCGCGATCGCGTCGACACCGAGCTGCTCACTGAGGTGATCGAGCCCAATATGAGCGACACTGAGTTCTTCATCCGCAAGGCGATCGGATGGGCACTGCGCGAGTACGCCAAGGTCAACGCAGACTGGGTGCGCACCTTCGTTGCCGAGCACGAAGATCAGCTGAGCGGGTTGTCGAAACGAGAGGCGCTGAAGCATGTCGGATGAACGTACCGATGTCGTGATCGTCGGCGGTGGCCACAACGCCCTCGTCGCCGCGACCTACCTGGCACGTGCCGGCAAATCGGTTGTGATCCTCGAACGGCTCGGGCATGTCGGCGGTGCGGCGATCAGCGCGCCGGTCTTCGACGGCTTGGACGCGCGACTCTCGCGCTACTCCTACCTCGTGAGCCTGATGCCTGAGCAGCTCGTCGCCGACCTCGGCCTCAATCTTGAGCTTCGTTCCCGCGACACGGCGTCTTACACGCCCTACGAAGGCGGCGGCCTCCTGATCGAGACTGCCGAAGGAGAAGCAACACGCGAATCATTCCGGGCGCTGACCGGCTCGGACGATGAGTACGCGCACTGGAAGTCGTTCTACGACGAGGTCGCCACGGTGGCTGCTGCCGTCTCACCGACCTTGCTGTCACCGCTCCCCCACGTCGGCGACATGCGCGACCAGGTGGAGATGGCGATCTGGACCGACCTGATCGAGGAACCACTCGGAACCGCCGTCGAACGCCGGTTCTCCAACGATCTCGTTCGCGGAGTCGTCGCCACGGATGCATTGATCGGCACATTCGCCTCACTGCATGACAGCACCCTGATCCAGAACCGTTGCTTCCTCTATCACCTGATCGGCAACGGCACGGGCGAGTGGCGCGTGCCGGTCGGAGGTATGGGTGCCGTGACCGCCGAGCTGGAGCGAGCAGCGAACGAAGCCGGGGTGACGATCCGTACCAACTGCGAGGTCGACGGCATCGTGACCGACCCTGACGGTGTAACAGTCACCGGCGATGGATTCGTCATCGATGCCGAGTGGCTGCTCAGCGGTGTCGCCCCGTACATACTGGCGCGACTGCTCGGCGATCCGCTCCCGACCAAGCCATCGGGTTCACAGTTCAAGATCAACCTGCTGGTGTCGCGACTCCCTGAACTCAAGTCCGGCATCGATCCGGCGATCGCCTTCGCCGGCACCTTCCACCTGGGCGAGTCAATGACCGAGCTGGAGGCTGCCTGGGAGGCGGCCTCTGCTGGCCAGCTCCCCGCCGCTGCGGCCGGCGAGCTCTACTGCCACACGCTCACCGACCGCTCGATCCTCGGTGGCGACCTGGCAGGCTCGGATGCGCAGACACTGACGTATTTCGGCCTGCACACGCCTTATGAGGTGCTCCCTGACGAGGCCGCGGCGACTCGCGCGTACGAACAATTCCTCGCGGCGCTCAACGAGCACCTAGCCGAGCCGATCGAGCCGCTGATCCTTGGCGTCGAGCACAAGACCCCGGCGCAGATCGAAGACGCGCTGGGAATGCCCGGCGGCCACATCTTCCATGGCGATCTCGCGTGGCCGTGGCTCGAAGAAGGCGAGAAGCCGCGCAATCCCGCAGAGCGTTGGGGCGTCGCGACAGCACATCCGAGGGTGCTTTTGTGCGGAAGCGGAGCACGTCGTGGCGGTGCCGTCAGCGGCATCGGTGGCCACAACGCAGCGCACGCAATCCTCGAGTCCTAGACGTTGACGAGCCGATTATGGAAGGCACCTGATCGGCTGATAATGTTGCACCCGCTTCGCGGCATTAGCTCAATTGGCAGAGCAGCTGACTCTTAATCAGCGGGTTCGGGGTTCGAGTCCCTGATGCCGCAC
>NZ_JAKFEL010000088.1:0-11318 GCF_036675695.1 Aeromicrobium sp. | reverse complement strand
CTTCGCGTTCTCGGCGATGATCTCGTCGAGACGGTCACGGTGCAGCACGACGCCCTCGATCAGCGAGATCGCGTAGTCGTTGACCGGGTAGTCGGTCGAGTCGCGACGATCCGCCAGCGTGCCTCCGGGCTCGAGGCTTTGCGCCTCGGACTCAAACAGGATGTCGAGGGCGCGCTTGCGGGACTTCGTACGAGCTGACATCAGGACTGGACGCGACCCAGGTAGCTGCCGTCGCGAGTGTCGACCTTGACCTTCTCGCCGTTGACGATGAAGAGCGGGACCTGGATCTCCTTGCCGGTCTCGAGGCGAGCCGGCTTGGTGCCACCGCTGGAGCGATCGCCCTGAAGGCCCGGCTCGGTGTACTCGACGAGCAGCTCGACCGAAGCCGGGAGCTCGATGTAGAGCGGCACACCTTCGTGCATCGCGACCATCGCGTCCTGGTTGTCGAGCATGTAGTCCTTGGCGTCGCCGACAACCTGCTCGGAGATGCTGACCTGGTCGTAGGTCGACTTGTCCATGAAGACGTACGCGTCGCCATCGTGGTAGAGGTACGTGAAGTCGCGCTTGTCGACGTTGGCGGTCTCGATCTTGAGGCCAGCGTTGAAGGTCTTGTCGACGGTCTTGCCGCTCAGGACGCTCTTGAGCGTGGTCTTGACCATCGCTCCGCCCTTGCCCGGCTTGTGGTGCTGGAACCAGATGACGGACCACAGCTGGCCGTCGAGGTCGAGGACCATGCCGTTCTTGATGTCGTTCGTGGTGGCCATCAGCCGATCTCCATGAGGTCTTTGGTCATCGTGGTGAGTACCTCGGGGGCTCCCGTGGTCACGAGGACGGTGTCTTCGATTCGCACTCCCCCACGACCCGGGACGTAGATGCCCGGCTCCATCGTGAGGACGGTGCGACTGACCAGTTTACCGGTGTTTCGAGCGGCGATGAACGGGTCCTCGTGTATCTCAAGGCCAACACCATGTCCGAGCCCAGTCGTGAAGGCGTGAAGCCAGCCCGCGGCGTCCAACGACGCCCTTGCAGCATCGTCCGAGTCGGACACTTTTGCGCCATCCCGGAAGTGGTCGAGCCCTGCTGCCTGCGACTCCTGAACGGCGCCATAGATCTCGCGCTGCCAGTCGTCAGCCGTGCCGAGGACGACCGTACGTGTGCAGTCTGCGTGATAGCCGGCTACGCGGGCACCGAAGTCCGCCTTCATGAACTCTCCATTGCCGAGCACTCGGTCTGTAGGGCTGTGGTGCGGGATCGCTGAGTTCTCGCCGGTCGCCAAGATCGTCTCGAACGCGATCGCTTCGGCGCCGAGGTCGAGCATGCGGTTCTCGAGATCGCGAGCAATGTCGCGCTCGGTGCGGCCGACCAGCGGTCCGGCGAGAAGCCCCTCGAGTGCCTTGGTCGAGATGGCGCAGGCTGTACGCAGGTGCTCGATCTCTTCCTCGTCCTTGACGACTCGCAACTCTTCGACGACGCGACCCGCAGGCGCGAGCGCGGCACCGGGTGCCAGCGAGGTGAGATTGGCGTGACCGTCGACGCTCAGCGTGTGGGTCTCGACTCCCCAGGTGCCGGAACCCATACGAGGCGAGGCTGCGCCCGCGAGGTCGCGGTCGATCACGTGCTCGACATCGGGCAGCTCGTTCGCGGCCTGGTCACGGTAGCGACCATCAGTGAAGAACACCGGCGCACCCTCGCGCGGGACAAGCAGTGCACCGTTGGATCCGGTGAACCCGGTCAGGTAGCGGACGTTGACCAGCGTCGTGACGAAGATTCCGTCGAGCCCGCGATCGCCGAGTGCCGCAACCAGCCGTTCACGACGAGCCGCAGTTGTCATGTCGCCGCCTCCACAAAAATCAAGAGCGTGTCGGCGCCGCCATGACCCGGAGCCTGATGGGTCGTTCGCTGGCGCTCACTCACTGATGGCCTTGTAGGCGTCCAGGATGAGCGACTCGTCGGGGCCGGCGAGGATCACCGGCGAGGCAAGCGCATCGAGTACGACGAACCGCAGCTGATCGCCACGGGTCTTCTTGTCGACGCGCATCGTTGCCGACAGGGCTTCCCAGATGCCTGGCCTGTAAGTCGTCGGGAGTCCCAGAGTCGTCAGGATCGAGCGGTGGCGCGCCAGCAGCTCGTCGTCGATGAGACCCGCTCGGTGGGCGATCTCGGCGACGTAAACCATGCCGATCGAGATGGCCTCGCCGTGACGGATGCGGTAGCCCTCAAATCGCTCGACGGCGTGACCGAAGGTGTGCCCGTAGTTGAGTGCCTCTCGACCGATTTCGGCTCCGTTCGCCGCTTCGCGCAGGTCGCCGGCAACGGCCCGCGCCTTCACCGCGATGCCCTTGGTGATCAACTCAGCAACGATCGGGGATGTCGCGTCGGTGACGGCTTCGGGCGCGGCTTCGATCAGCTCGAGGATCGTCGGATCTGCGATGAATCCACACTTCACGATCTCGGCGAGACCGCTGCGAAGTTCTGCTGCGGGCAGCGAGCTCAGTACGTCGAGATCGCAGAGCACGCCAGCCGGCTCGTGGAATGCGCCGACGAGGTTCTTGCCTTCGGGGGTGTTGATGCCGGTCTTGCCACCAACAGCGGCGTCGACCATGCCAAGCACTGTCGTCGGAACATTGACGAACCGCACTCCGCGTAGCCAGCTCGCTGCGACGAAGCCCGCAAGGTCGGTCGTGGCACCGCCGCCGAGACCAACGATGACGTCCGAGCGGGTGAACCCGAGCTCGCCGAGGACCTTCCAACAGAACGCGAGGACGTCGGCGGTCTTGGCCTGCTCGCTGTCCGGCACCTCAATCAGGTGCACGTCGAGAGAGTCTGCAACGAGCGGCTTGCGCAGCTGCTCGGCCTGGTCGAGAAGCCCGGGCGCGTGGATTATCGCCACGCGCAAGACACCAAGTCCGTAGCCGATGAGACCGCGAAGCTCCTCGTGAACGCCATTGCCGATCACCACGTCGTACGGGTGGTCAGTGGGCACGGTGAGCCGGGTGGTCATGCGGGGTCCCCTCGGAGCTGTTCGGTGGAGGAGCGAAGCGGGGGAAGCGAAGAACTCCGAGGGGTGCTCATCGGTCCTCCTCGATCAGGGTGATCGCCTTCTCGGCGACTTGGGCGGCATCAAGATCGTCGGTCTGGATCGTGAAGCGCGCAACATCTCTGTAGAGCACGCGGCGCTGGTCCAGCAAGTTCTTGAGCTGCGTACGTACGTTGCCGAGCAGCAGGGGGCGACCGGAGTTCATCCCAACGCGTCGAATGGCGGCTGCGAGCCCGACATCGAGGAAGATCACTCGATGGCCAGCCAACGCAGCCCGGCTGGCGGGACTCAGCACAGCTCCCCCGCCCAGACTCACGACACCGTCGTGCTCAGCCAGCGCAGCTGCGACAGCCTTCTCCTCGAGTGTGCGGAAGTGCGCCTCGCCATGGTCGATGAAGATGTCCTGGACGCTGACGCCCTCGCTCGCTTCGACGTCCTGGTCAGTGTCGCGTACGCCAACACCCAGTCGTTGACCCACGATCTCCGCCACGGTGCTCTTGCCAGCTCCGGGCGGTCCGACGAATACGACGAGCGGACTCAACGGTGCCTCAGGTTGGCGAGGTAGCCCTCGACGTTTCGCTTGGTTTCCTCGACCGCGTCGCCACCGAACTTCTCGATGATCGCGTCGGCAACAACCAGCGCAACCATCGCCTCGGCGACGATGCCGGCAGCGGGAACAGCGCATACGTCCGAACGCTGGTGGTGGGCACGCGCCTCCTCGCCGGTCTCGACGTCGACGGTGCGCAGTGCCTTGGGGACTGTGGCGATGGGCTTCATCGCGGCGCGTACGCGCAGGATCTCGCCTGTTGTCATACCGCCTTCGGTGCCGCCTGCACGTCCGGAAACGCGTCGGATGCCGTCCTCGGTCGGCACGATCTCGTCGTGCGCGAGCGAGCCGCGGGTGCGAGCGAGCTCGAAGCCGTCGCCCAGCTCGACGCCCTTGATGGCCTGGATGCCCATGAGTGCAGCAGCCAACCGACCGTCGAGTCGCTTGTCCCAATGGGTGTGCGATCCGAGTCCTGGCGGCAGACCTTCGACGATCACCTCGACGACGCCACCGAGAGTGTCGCCGTCCTTGTGGGCCGTGTCGATCTCGGCAACCATCGCCTCGCTCGTCGCGGGGTCGAAGCAACGAACGGGATCTGCGTCGAGTGCTTCGACGTCGCTGTGGCTCGGGATCACGCCAGCAGGTGCGCGTACGGTGCCGAGCTCGACAACGTGCGACACGATCTTGGCGCCGGTGGTCTGCTCGATGAACTGCGCGGCGATCTCGCCGAGAGCGACCCGTGCAGCCGTCTCGCGGGCGCTCGCGCGCTCCAGGATCGGGCGGGCCTCATCGAAGCCGTACTTCTGCATGCCGGCGAGGTCCGCATGACCGGGACGCGGACGGGTCAGCGGCGCATTGCGCTTGAGACCGTCGAGGATGTCTGCGTCGACCGGATCTGCCGACATGACCTGCTCCCACTTGGGCCATTCGCTGTTGCCGATGCGCAGGGCGATCGGGCTGCCCATCGTCACACCGTGACGGATGCCGCCGACCAGCTCGAGCTCGTCGGCCTCGAAGGCCATGCGTGCGCCGCGGCCGTGACCCAGTCGGCGACGTGCAAGCGCCGCCTGGATGTCCTTGCTGGTGACCTCCACCCCTGCGGGCAGACCTTCGAGCACGGCCACCAACGCGGGGCCGTGCGATTCACCAGCTGTGAGCCAACGGAGCATGTCGACAATTCTCCCACGCCCCACCTGCAACGAACGTCAGGCATTCAAACCGGGTAGATCGAGGAACTCCAGGCAGCGCCGATCACGGCTCCGGCGACCATGTAGGGGCCGAATGCATAGCCCTTCGCATCGACGATCTTGAGCCGCGACAGGACCACGCCGAACACCGCTCCGAGGATAAACCCGGCATACATCCCAACGAATACGGCGCTCCCGCCAAGCGCACCAAGCGCGAGCGCCAGAACTCCGGAGAGACGTACGTCGCCGTAGCCGAATGCACCTGCGAAGAACCGGTGTCCCACCCAATAGAGGATGCGGAAGATCACGTAGACCACGATGTTGGCGATCAACGCTCGCGTGAACACGTCGGCGTCCTTCAGAAGCAGTGCGCCCAGGCCGACCAGCAGCAGGCTCGCAAGGTAGGTCGGAGCGACGATCACAACTGGCAGCAGCTTGGTGTGCCAATCGATGTAGCCCAGCCATGATCCGACCCCGGCGATCAGCACCCACACAGGCATCAGCTCTGGGCTGTCGATTCGCCACGCGACCAGACCAGCCATGAGCGCGGCGGCAATCGCTAGACCAACGGGCAGCCCTCGTGCGTCGGCTAGCTGGGCGTACGGGATCTTGTCCTCGGCCGGATCCTCGGGCTCCGGGATGCGGCGAAGCACCCAAGGACCAGCGGCGCCGAGCACTGCGGCGGCGAAAGCAGCGAGAGCTATGGTCACGCTCGGAACACTAGCGAGAGCTGAGCTCATCCAGCGCTGCAGCGCGCAGCAGCTGTGGATCGACGGAGTCTCCGGTCATCAGCTCGACCTGAAGCGCGGCTTGGTGAGCAAGCAGGTCGATTCCGGTGACATGCGGCAGATCCGCCTTCACGGCGGCGTCGATGAGGTGAGACGGCCACGGGTCGTACACGACATCGAACACGGCGCGTGAGGCCGCGACGAGCTCGTGGACCTGCCCATTGGCGACCTCTGCCGGGATGGTCGAGACCAGGAGATCGACGCGGTCCAGCAGCGGCTCGTCGAGCTTGCGCGCGGACGCCGCCATTCCCGCCGTGGTGGCGATGTCGACAGCCTCAGCGGCTCGGGCCGGATCTCGTACGACGAACTCGACCTGCGTCACCCCGATCGTCGAGAGCGCGTACGCAATCGACGCGGCCGTGGCGCCGCCCCCCAGGATGCGAGCAGTCAGCAGATCGCTGATCCCCCGTTCGGCGAGTGCAGAGACTGCGCCCGGGACGTCGGTGTTGTAGGTGCTGGGTATGCCGTCATCGATCACGACGGTGTTGGCCACTCCGAGTGGTGGTCCCCCATCGGGCTCAACCAGTTCGGCGAGGCGTCGCTTGAGCGGGGCCGTGACCGACAGTCCGCGCACGTCGTCACCTAGCGAGCTCAGGAACTCCTGCAGACCGTCCTCTTCGACCAGCACGGCCTCGTAGGTCCAGTCGAGACCCAGCTCCGCGTAGGCGGCACGATGCATTGCCGGCGACAGCGAGTGGGCTATCGGCGATCCGATGACGGCGCAGCGCATCAGCAGATGTCGTCGGTGTCTTTGGCGCTGCGGCACCATGCACGCAACCGCTCGGCCGCAGCCTCGTGGTCACGCAGGTTGTTGGTGAAGACCGTGGTCTCGTTCTCGTAGTCCGGCACGAAGTAGAGCCAGTCGCCATCTGCCGGGTTGAGAACCGCTTCGATGGTCTTCTTGCCAGCAGCACCGATCGGTCCAGGTGGCAGACCCTGATGCTCGTACGTGTTGTACTCCGACGGGTTGTCACGCTGCTCAGGTGTCGTCCACACGTCGCCAGTGATGCCGTTGGCGAATGCCACGGTCGCGTCCGACTGGAGCGCGATGCCCTGGTCGAGGCGATTGAGGAACACGCGAGCGACCTTCGGGTAGTCCTCGTCGCGGTTGGCTTCGTACTCGAGGATGCTCGCCAGCGTCATGACCTCGACCGACGTCATACCGATCGCGTCGGCACGGTTGGCGAGGTCCAGCTCCTTCTCAACTTCGACGGTCTTCTTGACCATCTGCTTGAGCAGGCTGGTCGCCGTCGAGCCAGGCGCGACTTCATACGTCGCCGGATAGAGGAATCCCTCGGGATTGTTGTTGGCTTCCTTGGGAAGGCCGAGTGACTGAGGCTTGTCGAGGGCGGCCTCGACCTTCTTCTTCGAGATGTCTGTGCTCTTGGCGATGATCGTGATGATCGTGGTGACACGCGCCCCCTCAGGAATCGTCACCCTGCCCTCGACCCGGTTGTTGCGGTCCACGAGCTCGCGCATCGCCCACTCCGCAGACATCTGCTTGCGGAGCTTGAAGAATCCCGCCTGGACTGCCTGGAAGCGGGAGTCGTTGAGGCTCAGCTGGTAGAACGCCTCAGCGCTCTTGACCACATCGGCCTCTTTGAGAATGTTGGCGATCTGCTGGCCAGTCGCACCGCTCGGGATCTCGACGACGACGCTGCCGGCGCCTTGACCGGGGTAGTCGGCGGGGCCACCGAAGAAGTCCATCGCCTTGCCGACGACCTTGTAGCCACCGAACAGGACGGCCAGAACGATCAGCAGCGTGACGATGCGGCGACCCCAAGGCTTCTTGGGGGGACGCGAAGCGCGACGCCGACCCGGGCCGGACGGCCCACCGGTCATCAGGTCCAGTCCGCCGTCAGCCATTCGTCCTCGCTAGTGTCTCGCCGGGCGCAGACCCTCGGGTCCGCTCGGAATCCAGTGCCGTCTGGAGGATCACGGTGGCAGCTGCCTGGTCGATGACACTCCTCCTCGAACTCCCGGATCGTCCACGTTCTCTGAGCAGACTCTCCGCAGTCATCGTAGACATCCTCTCGTCAAAGAGCCGGATGGACACCGGGTCGATGGCTTCGACAAGGTCGGCGCAGAAGGCCCTGACCTTGACCGCTGCCGGGCCTTCGCGGCCGGACAGCCCGATGGGCATGCCGACGACGCACTCGATCGCGTCGTACTCGCGCACGAGCTCAGCCAGACGCCCAATCGCATCGGGACCAGCTGCAACTGTCTCGACAGGAGTCGCAAGCATGCCGTCGGGGTCACAGACGGCCACGCCGATCCGTACGTCTCCGACGTCGATGCCGATGCGCCGTCCTGGCCGCATCAGGAGCCGATCGCTGCTTCGACTGCTGCCAGTGCCGCGGGGATCGCCGACACGTCAGTGCCACCGCCCTGTGCGACGTCCGCCTTGCCTCCGCCTCGTCCACCGATCTTCTCGCCGACCAGACCGACGAAGGTGTTGGCGCTGAGGCCCTTGGCCTGCGCGGCCTCGTTGAGCGCGACGACCGTCGACGGCTTGTCATCGGCCGTACCGATCACCACGACGACGGCGGGCTTGTCCTTGGGCAGGCGTCCGCGGATGTCGAGGGCAAGCGTGCGGACATCGCCGCCGTTGGCGCCCTCGGCACGGTGGCCGACGTAGGCAACCCCGTTGACGTCCTTGGCAGCTGCGGCGATGTCGCCGGCGGCACCAAGGAGCTGTGCTGCCTTGGCGCTCTCGACTGCCTTCTCCGCGGTCTTGAGGCGCTCGAGAAGGTCCTGCACGCGTCCCGGAACCTCACCCGGCTGAGCCTTGAGGATGTCGGTCAGCTGGCGTACGACATCGCGCTCGCGAGCGAGGTACTCGAAGCCTTCGATGCCGGTCAGTGCCTCGATACGTCGGTTGCCCGCACCGACAGATCCGTCGGAGGTGATGACGACGGTGCCGATCTGTGATGAACGATCGACGTGGGTGCCACCGCAGAGCTCGCGCGACCAAGGGCCGCCGATCTCCACGACGCGGACGTCCTCGCCATACGTCTCGCCGAACAGCGCGAGGGCGCCGAAGTCGCGAGCTTCTTGCAGAGACATGGTCTGAGCCGTGACGGGCAGGTCGGCACGCAGTGCGCGGTTGGACGCCTCTTCGACGCCGTGCAGCTGGTCGGGCGAGAGCGCGCCACTCCAGCCGTAGTCGAGACGCAGGTAGCCAGGGCGGTTGTAGGAGCCGGCCTGGAGTGCCGTGGGACCGAGCACCTCGCGCAGCGCAGCGTGCACGACATGCGTACCAGAGTGCGCCTGGCGGGCGCCGAGGCGCCATTCGGGATCGACAGCGGCTTCGACGTTCTGGTCGCGCGTGAGCTCGCCCTCAAGCACGCGTACCTGGTGAACGACAAGACCTCGTACGGGACGCTGAACGTCCAGCACCTCGGCCCGACCGCCGTCCCAGATGATGTGGCCGGCGTCGGCGTTCTGACCGCCGGACTCGGCATAGAAGGGTGTCCGGTCGAGCACGACCTCGCCGACCGTGCCAGCGACCAGCGCGGGCACGCTGTCACCCTCTGCGAGCAGCGCGAGGACGCGCGACTCGGTGGTCAGTGTCGAGTAGGCCAGCCACTCTGTCGGTCCACCGGCGTCAAGGGTCGCGCGGTAGATCGACGTGTCGGCATGTGCGCCCTTCTTGGACTTTGCATCCGCCTTGGCGCGAGCACGCTGCTCGGTCATCAGCGCGCGAAATCCGTCCTCGTCAACAGTCAGGCCCTGCTCGGCCGCCATCTCGAGGGTCAAGTCGATCGGGAACCCGTAGGTGTCGTGAAGCGCGAACGCCTGATCGCCCGGCAGCGCCTTGCCGCCCTTGTTCTTGATCGCCGACGCAGCGGACTCAAAGATCTGCGTGCCCTTGCCAAGCGTCTGCCGGAAGGCGTCCTCCTCGGCGTACGCGATCTTCTCGATGCGCGGGAAGTCGGCTTCAAGCTCCGGGTAGGACGCTTTCATACGATCGAGGCTGACCGGCAGGAGCTGCGGCAGAGCCGGGTCTTCGTAGCCGAGCAGTCGCATCGAACGCACAGCGCGTCGGAGCAGACGGCGCAACACGTAACCACGTGCCTCGTTGCCCGGGGTCACGCCATCGCCCATGAGCATCAGGCCGCTGCGCACGTGGTCGGCGATGACGCGGAAGCGTACGTCGTCAGTCGGGTCTGCACCGTACGTGCGACCGGTGATCTCCGAAGCCTTCTCGATCACCGGGAAGACCTCGTCGATCTCGTACATGTTGCCCTTGCCCTGAAGCAGGTATGCAACGCGCTCGAGACCCATGCCGGTGTCGATGTTCTGCTGCGGCAGCGGTCCGACGACGTCGAACTTGTCCTTGGCCAGGACGTTGGTGATCTCTTCCTGCATGAACACGAGGTTCCAGATCTCCAGGAAGCGGTCCTCGTCCACGACCGGGCCGCCGTCGGGACCGAACTCCGGGCCGCGGTCGATGTAGATCTCGCTCGCCGGTCCGCCAGGTCCGGGCACGCCCATCTGCCAGTAGTTGTCGAGCAGACCGCGACTCTGGATGCGCTCTTCGGGCAGTCCGGCAATGTCCTTCCAGAGCTGACGCGCCTCGTCGTCAGAGTGAAGAACCGTGACCCATATCTTCTCGGGGTCGAACCCGAAGCCACCGTCGTCGATCGACTTGGTGATCAGGCTCCACGCGTGCTCGATCGCGCCGGCCTTGAAGTAGTCGCCGAACGAGAAGTTGCCGCACATCTGGAAGAACGTGCCGTGACGGGTCGTCTTGCCCACTTCTTCGATGTCCTGGGTGCGCACACACTTCTGCACGCTGACAGCGCGGTCCCACGGCGGGGTCTCCTGGCCGAGGAAGTAGGGCTTGAACGGCACCATGCCGGCGTTGACGAACAGCAGGTTGGGGTCGTCGAACAGCAAAGGGGCAGAAGGCACCGCGGTATGTCCGGCGTTCTCGAAGTGCGCGAGGAATCGTCGGCGAATCTCAGCGGTCAACATCAGGGGTGATCCTTGTCAGCAAGTTCGTGGCGGTGAGTCTCGAGACTCAAGTGGTCAAGGTTGGGAGTGCCGGACAGCTCGTGGGCGACTTCTCGCTCGCGAGTCTCCATGCCGTCGCGCAGTTCGCTGCGGAAGGCTCGCCATCCGAGCCCGAGGGCTGCGGACTGATCGACGAGTCCTGGCATGGAGAGCCGGTATGCGGCTCGTTTGGCCTTGGCGGCCGCGTAGACCCCGGCGGCGGATCCGGCGACGAACCAGACCATCCGCCCTCTCATGAGCCCATCCAGCTGTCGGCGGTGGCTGAAGGAGTTGCGGCTCGAGCGGCTCGGCGGGCGGCCTGCAGGCGCTCACGTCGGCGGCGACGATATTCGCGCTTCATCATCCCGAGGATGCGATCGCGGCTCTCAGGTCGCAGCGCGTGCGCGACGCCGTGGGTGAAGACGGACAGCCGCACGCCGGGTCGGCCGAGTGCAGTCGCGACGACCTGCTGCTGTGTCGGTGGCACGATCAGACGGCCTTCGACGACGCGAGGAGCCAACGAAGCAGGCAGCTGCGTGACGACTGGGGTGGGCCGTTCGACCAGCGCAATCTCGCTGGAGACCGGGGTCGAAGTCGGGGTCTCACGCAGCGTGCGTACAGCACGAACGGAGATGACCGCAGCGCACAGCGCGACCACGGCCAACACCGCGGTCGACACGAGGATCACGAGCTCCGCCGACATGCAGACGAGCCTATCGCGTCACCGTTCGCGCAGAATGGCGCGGATTCGAGCCAGGCGT
>NZ_JAKFEL010000084.1:0-11502 GCF_036675695.1 Aeromicrobium sp. | reverse complement strand
ACACATCGAAGTCGACTTCGACCTTTGCCATCGTGAATCCGCTCCTCGCTTCAGGACGGTAGAACTAGAACGTGTTCTATTCTATCCCAGCGCCGTGAGTTTGGATATGGCCCAGTCGCCATCGCCGCGCGTCAGGGTGACGACGAGGCTGTTCTGACTGGCCTGCTGCTTGGCGGACTTCCCGACACCGGCGGTCGTGGTCTGGTTGAGGAACACCAGGACCTTGGCCTTGTGCTCGGTCGCGCTGATGATCGACGAGGCAACTGCGGTCGCCTGCAGCACGATCTTGTTCTTCTCGGTATTGGCTCTGACCTGCGACATCGTCGAGTCATACTCCTTGCGGAACGACTTCGTCATACGCGCGCGGGCTGTCTCCAAGTCGTTGTCGAACGTCTTGTAGTCGTACGACAGGGTGCGCGTGGCCAGGTCGGCTCCTGCGATCAGCACCTCCGTACGGGCGTCGTCACCGACCAGAAGTCCGCTGGGCGTCGTGCTGGCAGAACCTTGCTCGGCCTGCCACCACAGCGTGCCGACGCCAGCGGCGGCGAGCGCCACGAGTGTCGCCAGCACGAGAGTCAGGTTCTTGAACAGTGGGGCAAGTCGTTCTGCCGCCGTCGGGCGATCGGCCTTGAGATCGTGGACGACCTCGGTGGCTACGGCCTTCGTGACCGGCACCTTCTTGGTGGCCACCTTCTTCGCCGGTGCAGGAGGTGAAGGCTCTGTCTCGGGCTCGGGAACCGGGGTCACTTCTGACTGGCAGAAGCGGCACTTGATCGCGGACGCCTTGATGGTCTCCGCGCAAAAGGGACATACGCGCTCGTCGCGCTTCAGCTTTGCCATCTCAACCCACGAACTCGAGCTGGGAGACGAGCCAACGGTTGTCCACCTTGGCCATGGTCAGCTTCATGCGCCAGGATCGGTCCTCGACCTTGCCCTTGGTGCCCTTGTTCTGGACCTTGCTGCTGGCCGCCACGAACACGGAAGCCGAGTCGCCGTCCACGTCACCGAGACCGATCTGGTCGACGCGTCCCTTGGAGATCGACTCCTGGGTGACCGCCGCTTCCTTCAATGACTTCAAGGACGCCTGGTACTGCTTCTTGAACTCACCGGTTGCCCCGTCGAGGACCCGCTTGGTCAACTGGTCCATCTTCTTGTGGTCGACAGCGAGGAAGGCCAAAGTCTCCGAGCGGGCTGCACGAGTGACATCGGCGTACTGCTCGGCTCGAGCCTCGGCCGGAGTATTGCCCGGGGCGGCTGCACTGCCGCGCACGGCAAACAGGACCAGCCATGCAACGAGAACAGCGAGTGCGACTAGAAGTACGGCGTTCGTGGTGGAGATTCGTTTCACTGGTTCTTCCAGTCGAAGAGCGGTGGCGCGTACTTCGTGCCGCGCATGTTGATCGGCGGGTCTGAAGCGCAGTTTGCTTCATAGTACGGAGGCACAAAACCTTCCTCCGAAGGCGGACGCCACTGCCCTGGCGGAAGATAGCCCTCCGTGCAGGCCGCGGGTTCCTGGTTGAGGTTGAGGTTCACCCGACCAAACTTCTGGCCGTCGGTCTGCGAGCCGTCGGTCAGGGCGGACGGTCCGGAAGAGATGAGGCGGGGGAACGTCACGAGGAGCTGTTCAAGCGCCGGCAGACGCGCGTCGAGGACCTCGGTGACGCTGATCAGCGGCTTGAGCAGCGGCGGAAGAGACTTGCGGAGCGTGCGGACCAAGGCCGTGACCTCGTCCACCGAAGGGCCTGCCCGGTCGAGGATTGCCCGAACGTCCTTGTCCGACGCTGCCAGGGTGTCGGTGACGTCCGCCAAGTCCTTGGCGAACGACCGAATGTTGTCGGAGCTGTCCCTCTGCGTCTCGAGAACCGTCTTGGCATCGTCCAGCAGGGCGAGAGTCTGAGGCTCGTTCTCCACCGCTGCATCGATGAACGCCTGTCCGCTGTCAACCATGGACCGAAGCGGATTGGCGTTGTCACGGAACATCGTGCCCAGCTCGGTGACTACCGTGTTGAGCTCGCCAACGTTCACACTCGAGACGAAGGCGTCGAGGTCCTGCAACAACACGTCCTCACCGAGCGGAAGGCTCTCGGCCGTGCCGCGCACCGTGTCGCCATCCTTGAGCAGCGGGCCGTTCTTGGTGGTCGGCTCGAACGAGATGTACTGCTCGCCGACGACACTGAGGTTGTGGACGAAGACCGGCGAATCCGCCGGGATCTTGGCGTCCTCGTCGAGAGCCAGGTCGACCCGCAGGCCGTCACCCTGGACCTCCATCTTGGCGACCTTGCCGATCCTGACGCCGCGATAGCTTGCCTCGCTGCCTTCATAGAGACCGCCCGAACCAGGGAGCAGCACGTGCACGGTGTAGCCGCGCCCGAGTGCTTGGTCGATGAAGCCGAGGTAGTTGGCTCCGACGTACAGGATGCTCGTCACGCTCAGCACGACGAAGGCAACGAGTCTGACCTTGATTCCACGCCTCATCAGCCACCTCCTCCCAGCAGTCCGCCGACAAGCTCCACGAGCCCGTTGGATCCGGTGTCAGCATTGGATTCAGCGTCGTCATCGCCCGACTTGCCCGTCAGCAGCTTGTTGAGAAGCGTGTCGGGTTGGCCGTTCTCTGCCAACGAAACAGGATCGGCTGCCTCACACAGCGGAAGCAGGGGAAGCAATCCACAGAGCGGGTCGAAGACTCCACTGGCCAAGCTACAAATGGGTGCCGTCGGAAGCCCGCGGCACAGCGTCACGACTTCGTCGAGTGTGGTCGGCAGCAAGCCACCCTCGCTGACGGGGGTGAGCTTGATCTGCATCGAGAACACGACGTTGGCGAAGTCACCCTTGATCACGTCGGCTGCATCGATCGGGAACGGGTAGCTCGACGCCGTGACCAGGCCCGGGACCAGCGATTTGCCGGTGTCGGACAGGTTGCGAAGCACGGGCTCGAGGTGGCGGAGCTCCGCGATCAGGTCGTCCTTGGTCTCGTTGACCACTCGAGTGCCGACCACGCCGAGCTTGTCGAGCTCGGCAAGCATGCCGACCAGCTGGTCGTGCTGGTCCCGCAGGACGTCAATGGCCGGGCCCGCCGCATCGATGGCCTTGCCGATCGTTTCCTTCTCGTTGACCAGCGTCTGGCTCAAGCCGTTGATCGACTCAAGCGCGTTGATGATGTCGCCCTTCTGGGAGTCGAGCGTGCCGACCAGAGTGTTGACCTGGCTGAGCACGTCGCGCATCTCGTCGGTTCGCCCGTCCATCATCGCGTTGAGCTCACGGGTGATGGTCTGGAGCTGACCGAGACCACCACCGGTCAGCACGAAGGAGAGCGCGCCGAGAACTTCCTCGACCTCCGGGTTGCGACCGGTCCGATCCATCGGGATCACGTCGTTGGGTCCCAACTTGCCGGTGCCGGCAGGCTTGCCGTCGGCTCCGACGGGGGCCGAGAGCTCGACATACTTCTCGCCGAGCAGGCTCGTCTGCCGGATCTCGGCGACCGCATTGTCGGGCAGGACGACATCGTTGCGGACCAGCATCTTCACTCGGGCATTCCAGCCCGACCGCACGATCTCCTCCACCTGTCCCACTGGGACGTCGCCGACCATGACGGCCGAACGGGGTACGACGTTGAGCGCGTCGGCGAACTCCGCGCTGATCAGGAAGCCGTTGTCCTTGCTGACCTTGTTGCCCGGCAGGGGCAGGTCATAGATGCCGTTGAACGTGCAGCTGCTCAGCGCGAACGCAAGGAACGCTGCCACGACCAGGCGTAACCGGCGAGACATCATGATCCACCCCCGAGCAACGACATCAGGTCGGGCTTGCCGCCCTCGGATGCGGGCGTCGGAGGACTCACGATGTCGGGTGTGGTCGCCGCTTCGGCACTCGGCGGCGCGGCGCCGCCCGACATGGCGGGCAGAAGTGGAGTGAAGAGCGTCTCGATCAGGTCGCACACCACATCCATGCCGGGAGCGCCGGTGTTGGTCAGGGTCTCGCAAAGGAACTGATCGGGCCGGAACTGGATGCCCGGTTGGACTTGCACTCGGGAGCCGTAGGTGCCGGTGACCGGCTCGAACGCGAGAGCGAGGTTGCTCATCGCGAGCGAACCCTTCTGGACCACGATGCCCACAGAATCCTTCTGGTTGTCGACCCGTTGCAGAAGGCTGGCCAACAAGTCGATGTCCTTGCCGAGGGTCGCGCGGTTCTCCTTGATGAATCCCCTGACGGATCCCAGCACGTCGGCGAGCGACTCGAGCACTGCCTCCAGCTCATCCCGTTCTCCCGCAAACTGCTCGGAGACGCCAGCCAGCTGGGTCAGGAACTCCTCGACCGTCGCGTCATTGGTCGCCAACGTGTCGGTGATCTCGGCGAGCGAACGTACGTTCTCGAACAGCGGCCCGCGGTTGTCCGCGAAGACCTCAGCAGCCTTCGACAAGTTGCGAATCGTCTTGGAGCCGAGGGCTCCATTGCCCTCGAGCGCCGTCGCGCCTGCCGTGAGCAGGTTGTCGAGCGCTCCCTTGGTCGTACCGGACTGCGGGCCAAGCGTCACTGCGAGGTCGTCCAACGACTTGAACATGCGATCGAGCTCGATGGGGGTCTGGGTGCGGGCCAACGGGATGTCGCCGTCGTCCTTCATTGCCGCGCCTTTGCTGTAGGCGGGGTAGACCTGGACGTAGCGGTCGGCCACCAGGGTCGGCGTGATCACCGCCGCCTCGGCATCAGCCGGAATCTTGTAGTCGCTGTCGTATGTCATCTCGACACGGACGCTGTTGCCCTCGGGCACGACGGCCGTCACTTCGCCGACGCGTACGCCCATGACCCGCAGGTGGGTGCCCGGGTAAACGCCCACGGCACGGTCGAAGTGAGCCGTGACCGTGCGTGACCCTTCACCCGGGAAGATCAGGAAGGCGAGCAGCAGCAGGCCGACGGGTAGGGCCGCCAGCACCAGCTGAGTCCTTCTGCTCCAGCTCGACATCATCCACCCCCGGGCTTGGTGGTCGTGAACTCGCCGGCGAACACACCCGCGATGTTGGGGACATAGGCGTCGAACCACGGCCCGGAGCCAACGATGTTGCCCAGAATGTTGACGTACGGCCCGTAGTTCTTGAGAAGCGTCTCGATCTTGTCCTCACGGGCATGCAGGAAGAGCAGCACGTTCTCGAGCTTGTCGAGAGTGGGCTTGAGCTGCTCGCGGTTGTCCTTGACGACTCCGTCGAGCTCTCTTGCCAGCGCGTTGGCGTTGACGAGGAGCTCGTGGACAGCCTGCTTGCGGTTCTGCAGCTCCTGGAAGATGAGGTCGGCCTGCTTCATCAGGGTCACGAGGTCGCCCTTGCGCTCGGCAAGCAGCTCGGTGACGTTGCGTGAGCGGGCAAGGAGCTTCTCGATGTCCTCGTCGCGGGTCGCGATGGTGGACGACAGGCGTGACAGTCCGCTGAAGCTCGACTGGACCTCGGGAGCCGCTTCGTCGATGACTTCGGCGAGCGTGTTGAGCGCCGTAGTGAGGTTTTCCTTGTTGGTCTGCTCGGTCTGCGTGGTCAGCTGACCGAGCGTGCTGACGATGTCGACCGTGACGTCGGTGCGCGAGATCGGGATCGTGGCGCCCGCGGGAAGCTGTCCGCTGCCTTCGGGCGTGATGTTGAGGAACTTCTCACCCAGCAAGCTCTTGACCTCGACGCTGGCCCGCGTCGAGCGGCCCAGCTTGGCGTCCTTGACGTCGAAGTCGGCGATGACCTTCTCGGTGCCGATGTTCAGCTTGCTGACACGACCGACTCGTACGCCGGCGACTTGGACCTCAGCGCCGGTACGAAGACCGCTCGCATCGCTGAGCTCGGCGTGGAACGTCGTGCCCTTGAACCACGGAAGCTTCTGGAGGTTGAACGAGGCAACCATCACGAGCAGCAGCACCGCGATCGAGACGGCGCCGAGTCGCAGGACTTGTGAATCACTTCTACGCGCCATCAGTTGCACCTCTCGGCCTGGCTGTAGATCGTGAGGTCGGAGATCTGCTGGCGTACGGCGTCAGGCAGCGCGTCCATGATGACGCTGGGGAGCACGATGCCGAAGTGGAACTCGCAGAGGTAGTAGTTGTACCAAGAGCCATAGACACCGATCCGCGTCTGCTTGGTCAGCATGTCGGGCAGCTTGTTGAGGGTCTCTTCGAGGTAGGCCTTGTTCTCGGGCTTGGCCAGCAGGGTGAACAGGCGGCGCAGCTGGGCGACGTCTTCCTTGATCAGTGGTCGGGCCTGCGTCAGCAGGTCAGCGACCGTCTCGGTGAGATCGGCGATGTTGGTCAGCGACGAGCCGATGACCAAGCGATCCTTGGCGAGGTCGCCGAACCATGACTTCATGCTGACGATCAGCTCGTCCAGCTCCTGGTGGTGGTCGTCGACCGTCTTCATCAGGGAGCTCAGGTTGGTGATCACGTCACCGATCAGCTGGTCACGGTCGGCGAGCGTGCTGGTCAGCGAGGCCGTGTTGGAGAGCAGCTCCTGGATCGTTCCGCCCTCACCCTGGAGCACCTTGATGAGATTGAGCGACAGCTTGTTGACATCTGCTGGGTTGAGCGCCTGGAACAGCGGCTGGAATCCCTGGAACAGCTCAGTCAGGTTGAGCGCCGGGGTGGTCTTGTCGAGCGGCAGCGTCGACTTGGGAGCGAGGCGCGGCGACCCGGCTTTGCCCTCCGACAGCGACATGTAGCGATCGCCAATGAGGTTGAGGAACCGGATGCTCGCGCGGGAGTCCGTGGTGAGGGGCACCCCGTCCTTGACCTTGAACGTCACCATCGCGCGGTTGCGCTTGTGGATCTCGACGTTCTTGACCTTGCCGACGACGACACCGGCAATGCGCACGTCGTCACCCTTGGTCAGCTCCGACGCCGTCGTGAACTCGGCTTTGTACTCCGTCTGCGAGCCGAGACCGAAGCCACCCATGATGGCGATCAACAAGCCGGTGGTCATGAGTGACACCACCGTGAAGATGGTGAGCTTGACCGCCGCAACGCGGAAGGCCTTGTCGCGGCTACTCATCCGGGGTCCCCGGGAAAGCGCGAGCGGACTGCGGGTCTCCCCAACGGGTCCACAGGCGGAGCGAGTGGTTTTCTGGGGTGGTCATTTGATACCGCCATCAGGATTGTCCTTGTCGGACCCGTCCTTGAGAGGCTGGAACGTTGCCGGGTTCTTGTAGTCGGCCGGCAGGCCGAGGCACCACGGTCCGTGGCCGACCTCACCGAACTCCGCAGTGTCAGCCGCGGTGTAGGCGGTCCGCTGCGGGGCGCCGAGCTCGAGAGTCTGGTGAATGAGGTTGTTCTGGAAGACGTTCACGGTGTTCTCTCGTTGGAGAACGATGCCCTCGAGCAGGCAGGGCAGCTCGGGCGAGTAGGTGTCGAGAAGCGCGAGCAGCGGCCTGCCTGACCGCACCTGGTCGATCAGGAGCTGCTCGTTCTCCGACAGGGTGACTCGGGTGACGCGTGCTAGCCCGGTGATGCTGCCGAGTGCACGGTTCAGCGAGTCGCTCTTGGCAGAGAGCGTCCTCGCCGTGACCGTCGCATTGTCGAGCAGCCGGATCAGGTCAGGGGCAGCGAGGTCGTAGGTCTTGGCCACGTCGGCGAGGAGAGACAGGTCCGTCTTCAATGTCGGCAGCTTGACGTTGAGTCGCTTGAGGTAGGAGTTCAACGACTCGAAGGTGTCGCCGAGCTGTTCGCCCTTGCCCTCGAGTGCGTGGGCGAGGGCATAGAGCGTGGAGTTGATGTCTGCCGGCTTGATCGAGCGGAGCAGCGGGAACAGGTTGGCCATGATGCTCTGCAGCTCGACGTTCGTCGTCACCCTGCTGGCCGGGATGACCGTGCCGTCCTTCAGCTTGGCCGCGCCGGCGACCGTTCCGCCCTCAGGCGGCACCAACTGGACATACTTTCGGCCGAACAGGGTCGTCGGCATGATCTCGACCGTGACGTCCTCTGAGATGTTGCGGGCAGCCTCGGGTCGCAGATGCAAGGTGATCTTGGCCTGCTTGCCTGTGCTCTCAATCCTCTGGATGTGGCCCACGAGAGCGCCGTGCATACGTACGTCGCCGAACTTCGCGAGCTGAAGACCCGTGCGCTCGGCCATCACCGTCACTTCGGTGGTCTTGGTGAACTGCTTGTTGTAGAGCGCGATGCACAGCCAGATCATCAGGGCAACCGTCAGCATGAACGCGACGCCAGCAACGGCGAGGCGTCGACGCTCACCAGGGGTGTCGTGGATCAGGTTGGCCAGCATCAGATCACCCCGTGATCCGCACTGTGGTCGTCGAGCCCCAGATGGCGAAGCTCAGGAAGAAGTTGGCGACGATGACTGTCACGATCGACGAACGGATCGCCTTGCCGACGGCCAGACCCACTCCTGCAGGTCCGCCCGATGCCGTGTAGCCGTGATAGCAGTGGATCAGGATGATCAGCACGGCCAGGACGATCAGCTTCCCGAAGGACCAGAGGATGTCGATCGGTGGCAGGAACTGTCTGAAGTAGTGGTCATAGGTGCCGACGGACTCTCCGTAGATCATCGTCGTGATCAGGCGTGGTGAGAGGTATGACGCCAGCAGCGCGACGGTGTAGAGCGGGATGACCGCGATGAAACCGGCGATCATCCGGGTAGTCACCAGGAACGGCAGCGACTGCACGCCCATGACCTCGAGCGCGTCGATCTCCTCGGAGATGCGCATCGAGCCGAGCCGAGCTGTGTAGCCGCAGCCGACGGTTGCTGCCAGGGCGATCGAGGACACCAGCGGTGCGACCTCGCGGGTGTTGAAGTAGGCAGAGATGAAGGCGGTGAACTTGGCGACGCCGATCTGGCTCAGCGAGGCATAGCCCTGCAGGCCGACCTCGGTGCCGGCGAAGAAGGCGAGGAAGGCGATGACGCCGACCGTGCCCGCGATGACCGAGAGTGCACCAACGCCGAACACGACCTCGGCGAGGGTCTTCCAGACTTCCTTGCGGTAGTCGCGGAGCACCTTGGGGATGTAGCCGAGGCACTTGGCATAGAAGAGCAGCTGGTCGCCCATGCTCTCAAGGCGAGAGCGCTGCGACTTGGCGAAGGTTGAGCCGAGCTCGGTGAGTGTGCTCATCACAGGCCTGCCTGCGGGACGAACTGGAAGTAGAGCGCCGTGATGATCGAGTTGATCAGGAACAGCAGCATGAAGGAGAGGATGACCGACTCGTTGACCGCTCGACCCACGCCGGCGGGACCGCCACCGGCGTTGAGTCCCTTGTAGGCGCCGACGATCGCGGCCATGAAGCCGAAGATCGCGGCCTTGATCATCGCGACCCAGATGTCGGTCAGCGTGGCGAGCGAGGTGAACGAGGCGAGGAATGCGCCCGCAGATCCGCCCTGCACGATGACGGTGAAGTAGTAGCCACCGGCGATTCCGGCGACGATGACGATGCCGATCATGAGCACCGAAACGATCAGCGTTGCTGCAGCACGGGGCACGACCAGTCGGTGGACCGGATCGATGCCCAAAGTCTCCATCGCATCGATCTCTTCGCGCATTTTGCGCGCACCCATGTCAGCGCAGATCGCTGACCCCGCCGCGCCGGCGATGATCAGCGCTGCAGCGATCGGTGCAGCTTCTCGTACGGTCGCCAACACCGCCGTTGCTCCGGCAAACGACTCTGCGCCGAGCTGCCCTGTGAGGTTGCCGACCTGGAGCGCGATGACCGCACCGAACGGGATCGAGACGAGGATCGTGGGCATCATCGTGACGCTGGCGACGAACCATGCCTGCTCGACGAACTCACGGAACTGGAACCGGGTGGTGAACGTCAGCTTGATGACGTCCCAGGCGAGAGCAAAGACGTGGCCGGGGCCCCGAAGGACCATGGCGGGATTCATGCCCATGTGCCCTCCTGTAGCCATGCACTCTGTTTCACCAAAAAGTGGGAGGGACAGCTCTGACGACAGAGAAGAATTCTCATTCGCACTCCCAAGCGATGTCAGAACAGTAACGACGCAGTGTGATCCGCGTTACGCCTTTGGCGCCCACCCTCAGGCGAATATCAGGATGGATCACGAGTAGGTCACGCGTACTTTTTCGGTGATGGCATCGCTCTGGCAGGCAAGACGGATGCCTTCGGCGAGGTCTTCCTCGTCCAGAACATCGTTGTTGCGCATCGACACATCACCCTCGAGCAGACGTACGGCGCAGGCGGAGCACTCGCCCTCACGGCACGAGTAGGGCGCCTTCACGCCCTTGCTCTCGAGGTGCTCGAGAAGTGTGGTTCCGGGCTTCCAGTCGTCGAAGTCGAACTCCTCGCCATCGAGGTCGACCTGCAGGCGAACCGGAGGTCCCGAGGGAGCCGGGGATGCAGCGTCTTCGGCGGGGGCTTCAACCGTCTGGACGTCGAACGGGTTGCCGCCGAGCGAGACGAACTTCTCCTGATGGCGACGCTCCCGCGGAAACTCCAGCTCCTTGAGCGCAGACGTCGCTGCCTTCATGAACGGTGCCGGGCCGCATACGAAGGCCTCGCGATCGAGGTACTGCGAGGCGAACGCCTTCAGCTGCTCCTGCGTGGGCAGGCCTTGTACGGACTCAAGCCAGTGCACGACCTGAAGGCGTTCGGGTTGTGCGGCCGACAGCTCGGCAAGGGAGGCGTGGAAGATGACCGACTTCTCGTCGCGATTGGCGTAGAACAGAACGATCTTGTTGACGCCTTCGGCAAGGGCCGCGCGGATGATCGACATGACGGGCGTGATGCCGCTGCCGCCGGCGAACAGCAGCAGGTCGACGTCGAGGTCCTTTGGGGTGAAGATGCCGCTCGGCGGAAGCACGCGCAGCTTGTCACCAGCCTTGAGGTGCTCACAGATCCAACCCGAGGCGTAGCCGTCGAGGGTCTTCTTGACCGTGATCGTCAGCGGGCCGTCATCGCCTGGCGTCGACGAGAGGGAGTAGCTGCGGGCGACGAGACCAGTCCGGTCGCTCGGAACAGCGACAGTCAGGAACTGGCCGGGTGCGTACTTGAACTCATCGCGGTGCTCGCCGGGATCGAGGACGACGGACCGGGCATCGCCGGTCTCCTCGATGACCTCAAGGACCTCAAGCTCGTATGAAGGATCAGTCATCGGCTGTACCGACCGAGACTGCGCCATCGCGCACGGCTTCCTCGATCGACTTGTTCAGTCGCGGGCAGCCGGCATACACCGGTCGTCCACCCTCCTGCTGATTCATCTTGGCGAAGGTCGTGCAGTCCGAGACGGCTTCCAGGGTCCACTGGATGGACGTGTGGTGCTCGCTGTTCTTGCGCACGAGCACGCGCGCCTTGCAGTCCATGCATGGGAGCTCCTGCAGGTTGCTCTGGGTGTAGAGCGCCCTGTCTTCAAACGTCTCGGCGAGCGAGGGGACGATATAGGCCATCAGGCATCAGCCTTCTCGGCCTCGCGGTCCTCGGCCTCCTTGCGTGCAAGATTCTCAGCGACCTCTGCCCGCCAGTTCTCGTTGGCCTTGGTCGTGTCGACCTCGAACTCGAAGCGCTCGACCATCTCAGGCACGACGTCA
>NZ_JAKFEL010000026.1:0-1597 GCF_036675695.1 Aeromicrobium sp. | reverse complement strand
GAAGCGGCTGGCGTCGATCATCGGATCGTTCATCCAGTCGTACTGGCCGTGCATGATGTTGTGGCCGATCTCCATGTTGTCGAGGATCTTGGCCAGGCCGAGGAACAGGATGCCGGCGATGAATGCGGGCGGGAAGAACGGCATGAAGATGCCGATGCGACCGAGTACCTCGGAGGCGCGCTGCACCTTGATGACGCGACGGATGTAGTCGGCGTCTTTCTGCCCGAGGTCGTCGAGGACGCGCTGGCGCACGGTGTTGAGCTCGTTGCCGAAGTCTTCGAGCTGCTCGTACGTCATGTACTCGAGGCCGATGGTGGCCTTCTTGTCGCTCGTGGGGTCGATCAGTGACACGGGCGCGGCGTTGTGATTGCGCGCGCTGTACGGCTTGATGGGTGCGTTCTTGGTCTTGGACATGTTCTCCCTCTCCTAGAGTGCGACGCTGCAGTCGCCGACGGGGACGTTCACGCAGATCTTGATGGTCTCGTCGGTGTTGGCGCTGATCTCGTTGCTGATCACGTGGCGCACGGCACCGTGGTTCTTCTTGACGACGCAGGTGTTGCAGACACCCATGCGGCAACCGAACTCGGGCTTGAGTCCAGCGGCCTCGGCCTGCTCGAGGATCGTGGCGCCGGAGTTGTCGGCCACGATGGCGGCGTTGTCGAACGTCAGGGTGCCGGTGGCGTCAGGTGCGTCGAGGTCGACGCTGGGCACCTTGAAGTACTCCATGCGGAGCTGTTCGGTCGCGCCCAGCTCTTCGTAGGTGTCGCGGACGCTGGCGATGAGGCCAGCGGGGCCGCACACGTACGTCAGGGTCTCTGACGGATCGATGCCGAGGTGCTTGAGGTGGTCGATCGAGAACCGACCCTTGAGCTCGGCGCCCTCGGCCGGCTTGCGGGTGAAGATGCGTACGACCTGCGCCTGGGGGAGCGCAGCAGCGATCTCGTCCAGCTCGCCGCTGAACATCTCGTCCTCGAGCGACCGGGCGTAGTGCAGGAAGGTGACGCGGCCGGTGTGGCCGGAGTCGCGGAGCGTGCGGATCATCGACATCACCGGAGTGATGCCCGAGCCGCCACTCATCAACAGGATGTCGTCAGGGGTCTCGCGGGGGAGAACGAACTCGCCCTCGGCCTGCGAGAGATAGACGATCGTGCCGGGCTTCAGGTCGTTGTGCAGAAACTGCGACACGTAGCCGTCGGGGTGTGCCTTGACCGAGACGCTGAACGTCTTGCTCTTGGTGGCGCGTGAACTCGATACGGAGAAGACGCGCACACGGCGCTTGCCTTCGACCTCGACACCGAACTGGACGTGCTGACCGGGCGTGAAGCCCTTCCAGGTGCCGTTGGGACGCAGCACCACAGTGCTGGCGTCGCCGGTCTCGTGGATGACCTCGACGACTTTCGCGCGTACGTTTTCCGCTGCGAGCATGGGGTGAAGCTGGTCGAGGTAGTGATCGATTGTGTAGGGGGAGGTCAGCGACGCGACGGGCCGTGAGGCGAGAGCCTTGCGGATGATGCCCATCTCGTAACCTCCTCGAAACTCAGTGAACGTGCGTACACTCAAATAGTGCACGGTATTCGGGTCATGTGCAAGCACGAAC
>NZ_JAKFEL010000140.1:0-1598 GCF_036675695.1 Aeromicrobium sp. | reverse complement strand
CGAAACCCCTCTGGGCTCGTTGCACGCGCTCCTCGGCGGGATCCGCAACGAGGCGGGCTGGCGCAAGCACCCCGCCCTCGGCCCGTGGCTGGGCGAGCACCGCCTCAACGTCACGCGCGACGCGAGCACCGCCCTCGGAGACGCCGCCGGACACTGGTACGGACGGCTGGCTGCGGCGCTCCATCCGGCTTACGCCAGCCTGGTCCGGCTATCGGCCGTTGGGGGCCATCTACCCGGCCACGACCCAGGACCGCGAACGACGGAGCCGACCTAGAGGCCGTTTCGCTACGGCAACTTCTCGACCCATTGACGGACAACTTCGTGTAAGCGAACATGTATGTCATGTCGTTGCTCGCCGTCTCCGAGGCCGCTGAGCGGCTCGGCGTCTCTACGCGGCAGGTCCAGCACCTGGTCGCGCGGGGTGAGTTGCGGTCGTTGGCCCGAGGAGTGGTCGACGAGACTTCGGTCGAGCGACTGCTGGCCGTTCGCCGCGGTTCGCACACGAGGGCGTGGGCCGAGTCAACTGCATGGGCTGCCGTGGCTTTGCTGTCCGGAGGTGAGGCGGCGTGGCTGGGGGAGAGCCAGCGATCCCGGCTGAGAGGACGACTCCGTGGTCTCGGTGCCGAGGAAGTCGTCGAGCGCGCGCGTGGGCGGGCCGGTGTGCGCCGGTACATCGCGCATCGCAGCGCAGGGGAGCGGCTGCGTTCGGAGCTGATCGACACATGGTCGGCGGCCGCGCGACTTGGGCTGGCGGAGACGAACACGATCGATGGCTATCTGGCCACGACCGATTTGAACGCAGTCGTGTCGCGACACGGCCTGATTCGCGATGACACCGGGAGCGTGACTCTGCGCGCGACCTCCATGGATCTCGATGTGGTCCGTGATCTGGTTAGCGCCAGCGATGTCCTCGCCGCACTCGACCTGGCCGAGTCTCTCGACGTCCGCGAGAGGCGCGCCGGGATCGATGCCCTTGGCCGAGCGCTGGGGGAGTTCCGTGGCTGACCGGCCGACCGTCGCCGTTCGGCGCCGTCATCCTCAAGGGCGCTGCCTACCAGACCGACTCCCGTGACCGCGCACGCCACCTCCAGGATGCGGCGCTGCTGCTCGCGGTCATTGAGGACCCGTGCGCCGAGCGCGAGCAGTTCGCCGGCTCGGATCGTTCGCGCCTTCAGACGTTGGCGCGTGCCCTACCGGACTCCGCCGCCCAATGGCGAACGCTGCCGACCGACGCCCGAGCCAACGGCCAGACTGCGCTGCGGATCCTGAACGCTTGACGCTCGACAAGTGGTTTCGCTCACGGCGGTGCAGCTGCGGATCGAACCCCGCCCGGTGCGCTCACTCCAGAAAACGGCGATGGTCCCGGGGGAGTGCCCCGGGACCATCGTGCGATCGAACATGAGTATTTCGATCAGTTTACGACCTAAATGTCGTAATACAGCTCGAACTCGTGCGGGTGCGGCCGCAGCTGCACGGGCGCGATCTCGTGGACCCGCTTGTAGTCCACCCACGTCTCGATCAGGTCGGGCGTGAACACGTCGCCGACCGTCAGGTAGTCGTGATCGGCCTCGAGGGCGTCGAGCACGGCACCGAGCGAC
>NZ_JAKFEL010000046.1:0-11593 GCF_036675695.1 Aeromicrobium sp. | reverse complement strand
ACCTGGAGTCGCTCAGCGTTTGCGCAGCACGATCGCGAGATTCCATGTCACCACCTCGCGCAGTCCGGGTATGCGCAGCACCCACCACGCCCAGCGAGGAAGATACCTCGGGATGAGGGCCACTACCTCTGCCCCGGTCTGTCGACGCGCCCACTTGAGCCCGCTGGCAGCTGTCACGGCATACAGGGACTCACCGAAGACGTTCTTTGGCGGATGACCGTGTTTGCGCTCGTAGCGTCGCGCGGCACGGTGACCGCCGAGGAAGTGCCACGGCGCCGTCTCATGGCCGCCCCATGGCCCGAACCACAGCGTGTATGAGAGGAATACGAGCCCGCCGGGCCTGGTGACTCGCACCATCTCCTCTGCCATCGTCCACGGTTTGTTGACGTGCTCGAGCACGTTCGAGGAGTAGGTGACATCAAAGCTGCCGTCAGCGAAGGGCAGCTGCATTCCGCTGCCAAGCACGGTGCCTGGCTCGGGGTCACCGAGTCCCGAGAGCTCGCCCAGGTCTGCGTCCAAGGAGTTGTACGTGGCGCCAGCGGCGCGAAATGCGTCGGCGAAGTAGCCCGGTCCCCCGCCGACGTCGAGCACCCACGCGCCCTCGAGATCTGCGTACGTTGCGATCTGGTCGACCGAGTCGCGCGCGAGCGTTCCGTAGAAGTGGTCGGGGTCTGACTGCTCAACCCGGAACGCCCGGAACAGCCGCCACGACCGCCGAAACGTGGGGCGGAACGGCAGGTCGGGCACGCGTGCACGATACCCGAGGGTGAGCCCACTTCTCTGGTAGAATTAGGCAGTTGCGTTGAGGGACGCAACGCGCAGTGTTGGGAGACCCTGCGGAGGGAGCAATGCCGGGCAGTTCCGCCGGCATCTGAGGGAGGCGCCGTCTTCGGGCGGCATCACTATGCACGTACTTTTTTGCAACTGGCGCGACACGAAGAACCCCGAAGGTGGGGGCTCTGAGCGGTATGTCGAGAACATGGCGCGCGGTCTGGCTGAGCGCGGCCACACGGTCACGATCGCTTGCGCAACGCACGACAACGCGCCTCGCGAGGAGACCATCGATGGCGTACGTTTCGTGCGCCGCGGCAGCAAGATGGACATCTACGTGCGTACTTTCTTCGCGCTTCTGTTCGGCCGCTACGGCAAGGTCGACGTCGTCGTCGACGTACAGAACGGCCTGCCGTTCTTCACCCGCCTCGCAACCCGCAAGCCGGTCGTCGTCCTGGTCCACCACGTGCACCGTGAGCAGTGGCCCGTCGTCTACCCCGGCCTGGTCGGCAAGATCGGCTGGTGGATCGAGAGCGTGCTGTCGCCACGCCTCTACCGCAAGAGCCAGTACGTCGCTGTGTCGGCGGCAACCCGTCAGGAGCTGATCGAGCTCGGTGTCGACAGAGACCGCATCGCGATCGTCCACAACGGCAACGATCCTGCACCGAACGTCGACGCCGTCCGCTCGGAGACCCCACGCATCAGCGTTGTCGGCCGCCTCGTACCGCACAAGCAGGTCGAGCACGCCATCGACGCTGTCGCTGAGCTGAGTTCCACGCACCCTGAGATCGTGCTCGACGTCATCGGCGCCGGATGGTGGGACGAAGAGCTCGTCGAGTACGCCGAGATGCGCGGTGTCTCCAAGCACGTCGCGTTCCACGGCTTCGTCGATGACCAGACCAAGCACGAGCTGCTCGCGCAGTCCTGGGTGATGGCTTTGCCGTCCCTCAAGGAAGGCTGGGGCATCGTGATTGGCGAGGCGGGCACTCATGCGACTCCGACCGTGGCCTACAGCACTGCTGGCGGCACGACTGAGTCGATCGACCACAAGGACTCGGGCGTCCTCGTCGACGATCCCAACGAGTTCACCGACGCGATCCGCCAGCTCGTCGAGGACAACGAATGGCGCGAGTTCCTCGGTCAGGGAGCTCTCGCGAAATCGCGTACGTTCACCTGGGCTGCCTCGCAGAGCGAGTTCGCAGAAGCCATCCACACCGTCTGAGACAGACAGGAAGCGGGCGCCTCCCGAAGGAGACGCCCGCTAGCTTGTTCAGAAGATCAGTTGGATCCGTAGCTCACATTGCTCGTTGCGTCGATCGGCTTCTCGCCAGCACTCTGCTGCGAATTGACGACTCCCACGACGGTTGCTCCGGCCAGACCAAGTCCTGCGATAAAAGCGACGATGCCGCCAGTGATAGTTCCCACAGTTGAGTCCCTCCCTCAATCAGACCAAGTCTACCAGCGAGAGGGGTCACCAACAAAAGCGCACACGCCCGTTTCGACCGTAGTGGCGGTCCCCCTCGGCACTAGGCTGAAGACATCATGCCGACCCCCTTGCGCACCGCTTCTGCCCTCGTACGGACGATGCGTCCGCGGCAGTGGACCAAGAACATTCTGGTCGTCTCAGCAGCGCTTTCTGCCGGTGTCTTGGGCGACGGCAACAACATCGCGATCATCATTGGCACCTTCGTCGCGTTCACCCTCGCGGCGTCTGGTGTCTACCTCTTCAACGATGCTCGCGATGTCGAGGACGATCGCAAACACCCTCGCAAAAGGTCACGTCCAGTCGCTGCCGGCGAGGTGTCGGTTCGCACCGCAGTGCTGTCGTCGATCGCGGTCGCAGCTGCCGGATTGGGGCTTGGTTTCGCAATCCATCGGGACCTCGGGATCACCCTCAGCGTCTACATTGGGCTTCAGGTGGCCTACTCCTTGTGGCTCAAGGAGCAGCCCGTCATCGACCTGGCGATCGTGTCGTCCGGATTCCTGTTGCGCGCTATCGCCGGCGGTGTCGCGATCGACGTTCCGCTGTCGCAGTGGTTCTTGCTCGTCGCATCGTTCGGGTCGCTCTTCATGGTGGCCGGCAAGCGATACTCCGAGCTCCGCAGCGTTGGCAATGAGGCCGGTACCCGACGCACGCTCGAGGAGTATTCAGTCTCCTACCTGCGATTTGTCTGGACGCTGGCCGCGACGGTCACCATCACGGCGTACAGCCTGTGGGCGTTCGAGATCAAGAACGAGACTGGCGTCGACTGGCAGGCCATCTCGATCGCTCCGTTCGTGATGGGACTACTTCGCTACTCGGTCGACATCGACCGCGGTCTCGCCGGAGAACCCGAAGAAGCAGTCCTGCGCGACCGAGTGCTGCAGTTGATCGCAGTCTGCTGGCTCACGATCTTCGCGATCGGTGTGTACGCCAAGTGACCGAGTCACTCGCGGGTTGGGGCGGTAGGAGCGCGAGTTCCGCTCGTGTCGCTCGCCCAGGTGACGTTGAGGCTCTCCGCGATGAGCTCAAGAACGTTGGAGATCGCGGACTCATCACCCGCGGCCTGGGACGCAGCTATGGGGACCCTGCGCAGAATGCCGGCGGAACCGTTCTCGACCTGACTGATTGGGACACGGTCGTCGATGTCGATTCCGGAGCACCGAGCGTCCGCGTTCAGGCCGGAATCAGCCTCGATCATCTGCTTCGTGCCCTGCTCCCCCTCGGTCTCTGGCTGCCAGTCGTCCCCGGCACCCGGCAAGTGACTGTGGGTGGGGCGATCGCCGCCGACGTGCACGGCAAGAACCATCACGTTGACGGCAGCTTCGGCAACCACGTGTCCGAGCTCGACATCCTGCTCGCGTCCGGCGACATCGTGACGGCGACTCCAGCTGGCGAGAACGCCGAGCTGTTCTGGGCCACGGTCGGCGGGATGGGGCTGACCGGTGTAGTCCTGGAGGCGACGATCCAGCTCAAAGAGGTCGAGACCTCGTACTTCGTCGTCGACACCGAACGCACGTCCAACCTGGCTCAGCTGCTCAAGACACTCGAGACGGGCGACGACGACTACACCTACTCCGTTGCGTGGTTCGACACCGCGACGACCGGCGACGCTCTCGGCCGCGGAGTCGTCATGCGGGGCAACACCGCGACACGCGAGGCGCTCGACCCGGACAAGCGCCAAGCTGCATTGGAGTTCGCCGCGCCGCAGCGAGGCCGCGTACCGGTCGAGCTTCCATTCGGACTGGTCAACCCATTCACCGCCAAGGCCTTCAACGCGCTCTGGTACGCCAAGTCTCCGCGTCACCGGACCGACGAAATCCAGGACATCACCCAGTTCTTCCACCCGTTGGACGTTGTCGGGGACTGGAATCGGGTCTACGGTCCCAAGGGCTTCTGTCAGTACCAGTTCGTAGTGCCCTTCGGTGAGGAAGCCGCGTTCACGTCCATCGTGGAGACGATCGCCCAGTCGGGCCATGTGTCGTCACTCAACGTGCTCAAGCGGTTCGGTCCCGGCAATCGTGCTCCTCTGTCGTTCCCGATGGCCGGATGGACGCTCGCGATCGACCTGCCCGTACGAGCCGGGCTCGACACATTGCTCAACCATCTTGACCAGCTTGTTCTGGCTGCAGGTGGGCGCATCTATCTCGCCAAGGACTCACGCATCTCAGCTGCGACCTTCGCTCAGATGTACCCACGGCTCGATGAGTTCCGCGCCACGCGCGCACGCTTCGACCCCACGCATACGTTCCGATCCGACCTGTCACGACGACTCGACCTGTGAGGCACCCATGATCAACGCGCTCGGCATCCCCCAGCACATCCTGCTGCTCGGAGGTACGTCCGATATCGCCCTCGCGATCGCAGAGACGTACGCCGCGCAGTCGCCGAGCCTTGTGGTCACGCTGGCGGCTCGCCCGGGCGATCGTCGTGACGCTGCCATGCAACAGCTGACCGCGAAGGGATGCACGGTGAACGCCGTCGACTTCGAGGCACTCGACACCGCCAGCCATGGTGCGCTCATTGCGGGGATCGACGGAGACATCGACCTCTCCGTCGTGGCGTTTGGGTTGCTCGGCGATCCCGAGAAGGCGTGGACCGACGTTGATGTCGCGCGAGAGCTCGCAGAGGTCAACTACGTCGGCGCCGTCACCACTGGCGTCGCCCTCGGCGCACGTATCCGTTCGCAAGGCCACGGTGTGATCGTGGCGCTGTCCAGCGTGGCCGGTGAGCGGCCCCGCCGGTCCAACTTCGTCTACGGCTCGACCAAGGCCGGGTTCGACGCGTTCTACACAGGACTGGGTGAGGCGCTGCGTGAGCTGGGCGGTCGTGTACTGGTGGTTCGCCCCGGGTTCGTGAAGTCCAAGATGACCGACGGACTCGATCCGGCTCCTCTGGCAACGACACCTGAGGCCGTTGCCGAAGCGGTCGTCGCTGCTGTGCGTGACGGCAAGGAACAAATCTGGGTGCCGGGCACGATGCGAGTCGTGATGTCAGGCCTGCGGCACGTCCCGCGGGTCATCTTCCGCAAGCTTCCGGTCTGACCTGCGGAACGCGGCACCCATACCGCCGAGCAACGTCAGGCCAGCCATGATCCACGCCGACCTCATGATGCTGCGGTTGCCCGGGGAAACGTCCGCCGAGGCTGCACCTGGGACGGTGAACACTCGCAGGTCGTCGCCGGCCACATCCAACTCATCCGCCCCCGCAACCAGGCCCAGCGCCTCGTCGGCACCAGGTGCCTCGGTGTCGACCACGATGATGCCAATGTGCTCGTTGGGAAGCTCCATGAGGACGTTGGATCCGTCGAGTACGTCCTTGATCAACCGGGCGCGTGGATCTTCGCCCTTGATCGTCGTCCCGGAGACGTCGAGCTCGTCGTTCGTGATGGTCGTGCGGTCGAAGAATCGGCCAGCTGGGTCGAAGACGGGCGTGTCGTGGTTCCAGCTGGGTCGGCGATAGGCCGAGAACGGCAGCACCAGGATGTCGCCGCTGATGTCGCTTTCGGCGATCGCCGTACGGGCGCTAGACCACGAGGCGGGGTAGGTCGACGGTTCCAGACGGCCGCCGACTCCCCAGGCAAGATCTGGCAGTGCCGCCAGCGGCAGCACGACGCCGAGTACCGCGATCGGCGCAACCCACGTACGGGCAGCATTGAGAAGCGCGCAGACGCCCGCTCCGAAAGCGACTGCCTGCAGCGGCACCAGCAGTGCCAGCCAGCGGGTGCCATCGCGTATGAGACCTCCACCAGGTACGTCGCTCACAATGCGTTCGATCAGATCGGGTGCCAGCCAGCCCGCGAGTGCCATGGCGAGGCCGACCACGCCAGCGGCCGCGAGCACGCCGAGCAGTCGCCGTTCACCACGCCACAGCGTCACGAGACCGGCGATGATCACAGCGCCGATCAAGGTAGTCAGTACGACGGTGAGTACGAGTGTGCGCGACGTCGGTACGACCTCGGTGTTCCAGATCCCGCCGAGCGAGAGTACCGAGCCGAGCCGGCCAAAGTGGCCCTCGGCCTGAGCCTCGAACAAAGCGACCGCTGCCGGATCAGAACGTCCGCCGGAGTGCACCAGACCGGCCGCGATCCACGGCAGGTTGAGGAGCCCCGCCAGTCCAAGCACGGGAAGAAGGAGCTTGCGCCCAGCGGCGACAAGCACGATCACCAAACCCATGAGTCCCGTCGCCGGAGTGAGCGCCGTACCGGCGAGCGCAAATATGACGACAGGCCAGCGAGGCCCATCGTCGTCGAGCAGCGCAGCGATGAGCCACGGCATCGCGGCCGCCGCGAGAAGCAACGGCCACTGACCGAGCACCAGGCGCTCGGCGACGAAGGGGTTCCACACCGCAAACGTGGCACCTGCCAGCTGAGCCCCCATCGGGCGATTGCGCAGCAAGCGTCCGACACCGGTGGCGATCAGGAACAGCGCGGCAAACAGCACGATCCGTTGAACCACCGCCGCCGGGATGACAGTTCCCAGAAGAGCCACCACGGCGTCGGACGGGACGGCTCTCGGGAGGGCTGAACCGAGGCCCCACAACTCGGCCCGATCGAGGTCGAGATGGGGAACCCAGACCATGTCGTACGACAGCACGTAGCCCCGCGAGAAGAGCGGCGCGCATACGGCAAGGGCCAAGATGGAGGCCCACAACGGCAGGATCGAGCGGCGCAGATGATCGCGTTGCGACACATTGGCCCTTTCGTCGTGGCGTTGGCCAGCCACGGCTATTGTGCCGTGGTGAGGTCCAAGCGGCAGACGATGACCGGGGGAACTCTCGTCGCCGCCGGGATGATGGGTATGAACATCGCCGTCTACGGCTTCAACATCGTCTCTGCGCGCATGCTCGTCCCGCACGAGTTCGGAGCTCTCACGGCACTGCTCGGCATCATCCTGGTCGGCAACGTCGCATCCCTCGGCCTGCAGGCTGTGACCGCACGCCGGCTGGCGGTCGACCCCGAGCAGCGCGAGCAGATCATCAGCGCAACCGCTCGCGTGACGGTCATGGTTGCCTCAGGGGTCGGCGCCATCGTCGCCGCGTCAACTGTCGTCCTGACCCCCATACTCAAGCTCGACAGCTACTGGCCCGTCATCTTGTGCGGCGCCGCACTCGTCCCACTGACGATCATGGGCGCCGAAGCTGGTGTCGCGCAGGGCACTTCGCGCTGGGGCGCGCTGACGGCAATCTTCCTCGGCAACGGCATCGGCCGAATCGTAGGCGGCTCGCTCGCACTGATCGTCTCCCCCACCACGACATCAGCCATGGTGGGCGTCGCACTCGGCGCGTGGGTCCCCGTCGTCGCCGGCGCAAAGCTGCTGATGGGCCACTCTGACGGCGGGCACCCAATCAGTCGCCGCCCACTTCTGCGCGAAGCGGTCTTGTCGACGCACGCGCTGCTCGCCTACTTCGTGCTCAGCAATCTCGACTCGCTGATCGCCCGCAACCGCTTCGACGGCCATGACAGTGGTCTGTACGCGTCCGGCCTGATTCTGGCCAAGGCGGCGTTGTTCTTTCCGCAGTTCGTCAGCGTCGTCCTGTTTCCCGACCTGGCGCGCGCGACGACGCACCACGCGCGACTCCGAGCCGTGACGCTCGTCGCCGGGTTCGGGGCACTTGCAGTCGCCGCCACCGCCGCGCTGCCCCACGTGGCGCTCATTCTGGTGGGCGGCGACCAGTACGACGAGGTGACCGACCGGCTGTGGTTGTTCGCACTCGCCGGATCCCTTCTGGCGATCGTGCACTTGCTCGTGTTTGACGCACTGGCACGGCACGCGCACGGGGTTGTCGTGATGCTGTGGGCCGCAGTCGTTGCAGTTCTCGCGGCGGCGTACGGACTTGGTGTGGGGTTCACGGGACTGGTGGTCACCGTGACGCTCGTCGCCGCCGCGCTGGCCGCGATCGTCTGGATCACGCCGGGCGAGCGCACCGACGCTCCACGCTGACTAGTGACCGGCTTCGTGCCAGGTCTTGCCGATGCCGACCGATACGTCGAGCGCCACGGACATGTCCGCCGCTGACGCCATCTGCTCACGCACGAGCTTCTCCAGCTGATCGAGCTCACCGGGAGCGACTTCGAAGACGAGCTCGTCGTGAACCTGCAGGAGCATTCGAGAGCCGAGGCCGGCTGCGTCAATCGCACGCTCGACGTTGAGCATGGCGACCTTGATGATGTCGGCAGCAGATCCCTGGATCGGAGCGTTGAGAGCCATACGTTCGGCCATTTCGCGGCGCTGGCGGTTGTCGCTGACCAAGTCGGGAAGATAGCGACGGCGGCCGAGGATCGTCTCGGTGAACCCGGTCTGCCTCGCCTCGTCGACGAGTCCGCGGAGATAGTCGCGCACCCCGCCGAATCGCGAGAAATAGTCGTCCATGAGCCCCTGCGCCTCGCCCGTGGAGATGTTGAGCTGTGCGCTGAGTCCATAGGAGGACAGCCCGTACGCGAGTCCGTAGTTCATGGCCTTGATACGTGCCCGGAGCTCGGTGTCGACTTCTTCGGCGGGCACCGAGAACACCTTGGATGCCGTGACAGTGTGGAAGTCCTCGCCCGACTTGAACGCTTCGATCAGATCGGCGTCCTCAGACAGGTGCGCCATGATGCGCATCTCGATCTGGCTGTAGTCGGCCGTCAGCAGAGTCTCGTAGCCCTCGCCAACGCAGAACGCCTCACGAATGCGCCGGCCAGATGCCGTACGGATCGGGATGTTCTGCAGGTTGGGGTCGTTGGAGCTGAGTCGTCCGGTCGCCGCGATGGTCTGCGCGTACGTCGTGTGGATGCGACCGTCGTCGGAGATCGACTTCCGGAGACCGTCAACGGTCTGACGCAACCGCGTGACATCGCGGTGCTCGAGCAGGTGTTGCAAGAACGGGTGCTCAGTCTTTTCATATAACGACTGGAGCGCCTCCGCGTCAGTCGTGTAGCCGGTCTTGGTGCGCTTCGTCTTGGGCATGCCGAGCTCGTCGAACAGCACGACCTGCAGCTGCTTGGGCGATCCGAGGTTGATCTCCTTGCCGCCGATCGCGGCGTAGGCCTCTGAGGCGGCGTCTTGGGCTCGCGCAGCGAACTCCGACTCCAGTGAGATCAGGTGTGCGTCGTCGATCGCGATGCCGGCGCGCTCCATACGTGCGAGTGTCGCGACCAACGGAAGCTCAACGTCATGCACCAGCGGTGTGCCACCGATCGACTCGACCTCTTCGTCCAGCACCGCGGCGAGGTCGAGTGTCGCGCGGGCACGCAGCATCCCGGACTCGGCTCCGGCGTTGTCAGTGTCGAATGTCAGCTGTCCCGACGGCTCGGAGTCGTCGCGCAGCTCGCGCTTGAGATAGCGCACGGAAAGATCGGCGAGATCGTACGAACGCTGGTCCGGCCGTACAACGTAGGCCGACAAGGCAGTGTCAGCGGCCACACCCTTGAGCGACCAGCCGCGGGCGGCCAGCGCAAGAGCAGGGCCCTTGCCGTCGTGCAGCACCTTGGGTCGTTGCGGATCTGCAAGCCAGGCTGCGATCGCAGCATCGTCCTCTGCGGTGATCTCGTCCACGTTGATCCACGCGGCAGCACTGTCAGATGCGACGGCGATGCCGACCACATCGCCTGTGCCGCGCCCCCAGGAGCCCTGAACGTGGACACCGAGACGTACGCCCGGCTTCGAGTGTTCGTCCAGCCAGGCAGCGACGGCACCTGGCTGGACGTTGACGCCATCGAGGTCGAACCCTTCTTCGGTCTGCGGTTCGACCTCACCAAAAGCCTCGAACAGTCGGACCCGAAGGGCATTGAACTCCAGCGCGTCGAAGACCGTATGGATCGCCTCGCGGTCCCACACTGTGTCGAAGCCCAGATCGGCCGGTCCTGCCGGCAGATCCAGATCTCGGATCAGCGCGTTGATGCGGCGGTTGCGGAGCACGTCGTCAAGGTGCTCGCGAAGTGACTCCCCCGCCTTGCCGGGGATGTTGTCGACGTCTGCAACCAACGCATCGAGCGTGCCGTACTGGTTGATCCACTTGGCTGCTGTCTTGGGTCCGACACCGGGCACGCCGGGGAGGTTGTCGCTTGTCTCACCGACGAGCGCGGCAATGTCCGGGTAGTGCTCGGGTGTGACGGCGTACTTCTCCTCGACCGCAGCGGGCGTCATGCGCGCCAGGTCGGAGACACCCTTGCGGGGATAGAGAACAGTGGTCTGGTCTGTGACGAGCTGCAGGGCGTCGCGGTCACCGGTGCAGATCAGGACTTCCATGCCCGCAGCCTCGGCACGCGTCGACAGGGTGCCGATGATGTCGTCGGCTTCGAAGCCGACCTTCTCGAACGTCTGGATGTGAAGTGCGTCGAGGATCTCCTTGATCAGCGGGATCTGACCGCTGAACTCGGGCGGCGACTTGGAACGGTTGCCTTTGTAGTCCGCGTACTGCTCCAGGCGGAACGTCTGACGCGAGACATCGAAGGCCACCGCGACGTGCGTCGGCTTCTCGTCGCGGAGGACGTTGATCAGCATCGAGGTGAACCCGAACACCGCGTTGGTGCTCTGTCCCGTCGTGGTCGAGAAGTTCTCGACAGGGAGGGCGAAGAAGGCGCGATAGGCGACGGAATGGCCGTCGATCAGAAGTAGGCGGTCCACACCGGCGACTCTAGCCTCCAACCCGGACACAGAGTCAGTGACGGGTGCCGACACCCTGCGCGTCGACCTGACGGCGGCGGAGTGTCCTGCGTACGGCAATGAGCTTGCCGGTGTCTCGCGAGTTGGTGGCCTTGCCCGAAAGACGCGAGCGAAGCTTGCTGGCCTGGATTGCTCGTACGATCGCGATCTGGTTGAACCCGATCTTGGCCAGATAGCGTTGCGGCTCGCGCGAGTGCACCGGGATCGACGCAACCACGATCTCGCAGTTGTGGTCCTCACCGTGATGGGCGGCCGCCGACAGCAGCATCGAGGCGACCGAACGACGACGGAAGCGTGGCGAGACCTGGATCTCGGTGACGATCAGGACGCGGGTGAGGCTGATCGGCGTCAACGTGTTGACAGAGAAAACGGTCGCTCCGATGATCTCGTCATCTGCGACCGCCACGACTATGCGCTTGTTAGGCTGCCCGAGGTTGATGTCGAGAGCAGCAGAAGCCTCGGCCACTCCGGGCTCACGCCACAATGCCTGCTGCGTGAATGCTTCAGAACCTTCATCCTGACTGGCCGCGGCACACTCTGACCACAATGCGATGAGCGCTGCTGCGTCGTCTCGATCAGCGTCCCTCAGGACGATGGGGGTTCTGGCAGACATAGGATCCTGATTCTGTCCGTGACACCGGGCGAAGCCAGCGTGAATGACACACTACCGCTGGGCGCCTGCTGCCTTAGTTGAAAG
>NZ_JAKFEL010000243.1:0-11631 GCF_036675695.1 Aeromicrobium sp. | reverse complement strand
TGTTCGCGTAGGCATCAATGGATTTGGCCGCATCGGCCGCAACTTCTTCCGCGCGGCACGCGCCGCCGGAGCAGACATCGAGATCGTCGCCGTCAACGACCTGACGGACAACAAGACGCTCGCACACCTGCTCAAGTACGACTCGACGCTCGGCCGGCTCGACGGCGAGGTGACCTTCGACGACGCTTCCATCTCGGTCGACGGCAAGTCCTTCGCCGCGTTCGCCGAGCGCGATCCTGCCAAGCTCGACTGGGCTGCTGTCGGGGCCGACATCGTCATCGAGTCCACTGGCTTCTTCACCGATGCAACAAAGGCGAAGGCTCACATCGACGGCGGTGCCAAGAAGGTCATCATCTCCGCGCCAGCCAAGAACGAGGACGCCACGTTCGTGATGGGTGTCAACCACGACACATACGACGCCGAGGCGCACACGATCATCTCTAACGCGTCTTGCACCACCAACTGCCTCGCTCCGATGGCCAAGGCCCTCAATGACGGTCTCGGCATCGAACGCGGACTGATGACCACGATCCACGCCTACACCGGTGACCAGAACCTGCTGGACGCGCCGCACGACGACTTGCGCCGTGCTCGCTCAGCAGCAGTCAACATCGTTCCCACCTCGACGGGTGCCGCAAAGGCCGTCAGCCTCGTGCTCCCGGAGCTCAAGGGCAAGCTCGACGGATTCGCGTTCCGCGTACCCGTGCCCACCGGCTCTGCGACTGACCTGACGTTCACTGCATCGCGTGAGACCACGGTCGAAGAGGTCAACCAGATCGTCAAGGATGCTGCCGAAGGCCCGCTCAAGGGCTTCCTCGTCTACACCGAGGATCCGATCGTGTCGACCGACATCGTCACCGACCCGGCGTCGTGCATCTTCGACTCCGGCCTGACCAAGGTCATCGGCGACCAGGTCAAGGTCGTCGGTTGGTACGACAACGAGTGGGGCTATTCCAACCGCCTCGTCGACCTCACGGTCCTCGTCGGCACCTCACTCTGACCTGTGAAGACGATCAGCGACCTGGGTGACCTGCGCGGCAAGCGCGTGCTCGTCCGAAGCGACCTCAACGTCCCTCTCGACGGTACGACGATCACCGACGACGGCCGCGTACGCGCGAGCGTTCCGACAATCGTTCAGCTCGCCGACGCAGGCGCTCAGGTGCTGGTCGTCGCGCACCTCGGACGCCCCGAGGGCAAGCCTGACGCGAAGTACTCACTTGAGCCGGTTGCCACCCGCCTGGGTGAGCTCATCGAGCCGCAGGTCTACTTCGCCAAGGACACCGTCGGCGAAGACGCCAAGAACCAGATCGCGAGCCTCGCCAACGGCGACGTGCTCGTGCTCGAGAACGTACGGTTCAACGCCGGCGAAACCAGCAAGGACGACGCTGTACGCGGCAAGTTCGCGGACGAGCTGGCCGAGTTGGCCGACGTGTTCGTGTCCGACGGATTCGGTGTCGTGCACCGCAAGCAGGCCAGCGTCTATGACATCGCCACTCGTCTTCCTGCCGCCGTCGGTGGTCTGGTCGAGGCCGAGGTGAAGGTGCTCAAGCGCCTCACCGAATCGCCTGAGCGTCCCTACACGGTCGTACTGGGCGGTTCCAAGGTCTCCGACAAGCTCGGCGTCATCGACAATCTGCTCGACAAGGCCGACAACCTGCTGATCGGTGGCGGGATGGTGTTCACCTTCCTCAAGGCTCAGGGCCACGAGGTTGGCAAGTCACTTCTTGAAGAGGACCAGCTCGACATCGCGCGCGACTACATCGCCCAGGCTGAAGCCAAGGGCGTGAAGCTTGTGCTGCCGACCGACATCGTGGTGGCACCGGAGTTCAAGGACGCCAACGCTTCCACGGTTGCGGCCGACTCGATCCCGGCCGACCAGTTGGGCCTCGACATCGGGCCCGACAGCGGTGCAGCGTTCGCCGCGCTCATTGCGTCGTCCAGGACTGTGTTCTGGAACGGTCCGATGGGCGTGTTCGAGATGTCGTCCTTCGAGGCTGGCACTCGCGCAGTTGCACAGGCGCTCACCGAAGTTGACGGCCTGTCGGTCGTCGGCGGTGGTGACTCGGCCGCGGCCGTACGCCAGCTCGGCTTCGAGGACTCGGACTTCGGTCACATCTCCACCGGTGGTGGAGCAAGTCTCGAATACCTCGAGGGCAAGACGCTCCCGGGTCTAGACATCCTGGAAGGGAAGTAGCCATGGCGTCTCGCAAGCCTTTGATGGCAGGCAACTGGAAGTCCAACCTCAACCACCAGGAAGCCGTGGTTCTTGTCCAGAAGCTCGCCTGGACGTTGCAGGACAAGAAGCATGACTTTGAGAAGTCCGAAGTCGTCGTGATCCCTCCGTTCACCGACATCCGCAGCGTGCAGACGCTGGTCGACGGTGACCACCTGGCAATCGGCTACGGCGCACAGGACGTCTCCGAGCACGATGGCGGTGCCTACACCGGCGAGATCTCCGCCGCGATGCTCGCCAAGCTCGGCTGCTCGTACGTCGTCGTCGGTCACTCCGAGCGCCGTGAGTACCACGGCGAGTCGGACGCTCTCGTCAACACCAAGGCCGCCAAGTCTCTTGCAGCCGGTATGACGCCGATCGTGTGCGTCGGCGAGGGTCTCGAGGTCCGCCAGTCGGGCGAGCACGTGGCCTACACGTTGGCTCAGATCGACGGTTCCCTTGCCGGATTCAGCGCTGAGCAGATCGCCTCGCTGGTGGTGGCATACGAGCCGGTATGGGCAATTGGCACCGGTGAAGTTGCCACTCCGGAAGACGCGCAGGAGGTCTGTGCGGCGATTCGTGCACGTGTTGCCGAGACCTGGTCTGCCGATGCTGCAGACTCATTGCGTATCCTTTACGGCGGATCAGTGAAAGCGGCGAATATTGCCGCCATCATGGCGAAGTCGGACGTCGACGGAGCTTTGGTTGGCGGCGCGAGCCTCCAAGCGGAGGAGTTCGCCGGGATTGCTCGGTTCTACGACATGCCGGATCTGTCCGGCACCTGACAACGAAGGTCCACCCGTGATTTTGACGTTCTCCATAATCCTCACGATCAGCAGCCTGCTGATGATCGTGCTGGTTCTCATGCACAAGGGCCGTGGGGGTGGCCTCTCCGACATGTTCGGTGGAGGTGTCTCCAGCTCGCTGGGCGGCTCGTCAGTTGCTGAGCGCAACCTTGACCGCATCACGGTCGGCATCGCTGTCGTCTGGGTCGTGTGCATCTTCGCACTCGGCCTGCTCCTGAAGGTGAGCAACTAGTGGCGGCAGGCGCGATCCGGGGCAGCCGTATCGGGGCTGGACCCATGGGAGAAGCCGAGCGCGGCGAGTCGGCTCCGCGCCAGTCAGTCTCGTACTTCTGCATGAACGAGCACACCACCGTGCTGCAGTTCGCCGTTGAGGCTGAAGCGCCTGAGTCGTGGGACTGCCCGCGCTGCGGACTTCCTGCGGGCGTCGACGCCGAGAACCTCCAGTCGGCCCTCAAAGTTGCGCCCTACAAGACGCACCTCGCTTACGTGAAGGAGCGCCGCTCCGAGACCGAAGCAGCCGAGATCCTGACCGAGGCCATCGAGATGCTGCGCACCAAGCGCAAGACCGGCGAAGTCATCTTCTAGAGCTGTGAAGCCGCTGCTTCATCGAGCAGCCACAGCGTTTCCGTCGCGCCCGTCACTCCGGTGGCTGGCGTGTCGTCAATCGTGCCGTCGCTGAGAGCGCGTGCCACGGCTTCGGCCTTGCCGTCGCCCGACACCAGGAACCACACGGCATCGGCGTTGTTGAGCGTCGGGAACGTCATCGTGATGCGCTCCGGCGGCGGCTTGGGGGAGTTGAACACTTCGACAACTCGGCGCTCGGTCTCGTGTAGTTGTTCGAACCCGGGGAACAGCGACGCGACGTGGCCGTCGGGACCCATGCCCAGCAGCACCACGTCGAACGGGTCCCGCGGGAGCTTGTCGCCGTACGTGTTCGCCGCCTGGGCCATGCTGAGATCGCAGCCGTGCGCAGGCATCGAATGGATGTGCTCAACAGGAACTTCCAAGCGGGTCAGGAATGAGTCCCTTGCCTGCTGGTCGTTGCGATCCGCATGTCCCTCCGGGACGTACCGCTCGTCGCCCCAGTAGAAGTCCACGTCGGACCAGTCGACAGATCCGGCTTCAAGTGCCTCGTAGATGGCGATGGCGATCGTTCCGCCGGTGAGCACGACGCTGGGTCGCCGACCAGTTGCCTGCACGTCTGCGATGCGGATCGACAGAAGCGACGCAACCGTTGTAGCCAGGGTTGTCGCGTCCGGCACGACATCGATTCGCCTCATGGCTTCAGCAGGTGGCGAATGGTCGCCTCGTAGATGTCGTCGGAGTCGAGGCGGCGCAAGTCCTCGGCCAGCAGTTCAGCGAGCGTACGAGCGCCTAGCGGCACCTCACGCGGAGATGAGCCGGGAACGCTGAAGTGGCACGACGTGGGACCAATGCGTTCGATGCGGACGTCGCCTGCCGTGGAATGCAGCACGACGGAGGAGATCTGCTCGATGTCGCCCTTGCGCAGCGTGATCGACACCTTGAGGCGGCTCTCCAGCCACGCGACGAGCAGAGTTGCTGCCGGGTTGCCTGTACCGGCGACCACAGTGCCGCCAGTGACCGTGCTGGTGGACTGGTCGAGCGCCGCAGCCAGGAGTGCGCGCCACGGGGTCAGACGGGTCCAGGACAGGTCGGTGTCGCCCGGAGCGAACTCTCGCGCGACGGCCTTGAGTGAGCGAATCGGCGAGTCTGTGGCTTCGGCGTCGGTGAGCCGGCGCTGGGCCAGCTTGCCGATGGCATCACCTGACGGCTTGGTAGGAGGTTTGCCGGGCCACCAGACCACAACGGGGGAGTCAGGCAGCAGGAGGGGCAGTACAACCGACTCGGCGTGCTTGGTGAGCTCACCGGAGATGCGAAGCAGGATCGACTCACCTGACGAGTTCTCGCCCACCCGCACCTTGGCGTTGAGCTCGGCGGCGCCCCGACCATCGCCCAGGATCACACCGATCACCCGTGACGGATGCTCGCGCGACAGGGTGGTTGCCGTCTTGAGAGCTTCACCGACGGCATCGTCGTCGGTGACAACTAGCAGGGTGAGCACCATGTCCATTGCTGGGCTGCCAGCGGCCCGGCGAGCCTTGACGAGTGCGCGAGCGATCCGCGCGGCATTGGTCTTCTCGAGTGCGATCTCCATGACTAGGGACGCCTCCAAGCTCGGCCATCGCGCTCGAGCATCTTGTCCGCCGACACCGGGCCCCACGTTCCAGACGGATAGGTGTCGATCGTGTTCTGCTTGCTCCAGTGCTGGATAACCGGGTCAAGGATCTCCCAGGCCAGCTCGACCTCTTCGCGATGCGGGAAGAGCGGGGGATCGCCGAGCAGCACGTCAAGGATGAGGCGCTCGTACGCTTCAGGGCTGCTCTCGACGAAGGCGCCGCCGTAGGCGAAGTCCATGTTGACGTCGCGGATCTCCATCGTGGTGCCGGGGACCTTTGCTCCGAAACGCAACGTCACGCCCTCATCGGGCTGGATGCGCATGACGAGTGCGTTCTGGCCCAGCTCCTCGACGTCGTGCTTGCTGAACGGCTGGTGCGGGGCCCGCTTGAAGACGACCGCGAGCTCGGTGACGCGACGGCCCAGGCGCTTGCCGGTACGCAGGTAGAACGGCACGCCGGCCCAGCGGCGGGTGCTGATGTCGATGCGCATCGCCGCGTACGTCTCGGTGGTCGAGCTCTCGGGTATGCCGTTCTCCTCGAGATAGCCGAGGACCTTCTCGCCGCCGGCCCAGCCGCCGTCGTACTGCGCATGGGCCGTGTGCAGGTCCACGCGTGCTGGTGGACGGGCGTTGGCGAGGATCTTCTGCTTCTCGATGCGCAGGCTCTTGGCGTTGAACGAGACAGGCTCCTCCATCGCGATCAGGGCCATGAGCTGGAGCAAGTGGTTCTGGATGACATCGCGTGCCGCGCCGATGCCGTCGTAGTAGCCGGCGCGGGATCCGATGCCGATGTCCTCGGCCATCGTGATCTGGACGTGGTCGACGTAATGGTTGTTCCAGATCGGCTCGAACATCCCGTTGGCGAACCGGAACGCCAAGATGTTCTGCACGGTCTCCTTGCCGAGGTAGTGGTCGATACGGAACACCGACTGGCTCGGGAAGACGTCGGCGACGATCTGATTGAGTTCCTGCGCCGACGCGAGGTCGTGTCCGAACGGCTTCTCGATGACGACACGGCGCCATCCCTGTGACGACTCAGCGAGTCCGTGCTTCTTGATCTGAGAGACGACAACCGGGAAGAGTCCGGGTGGGATCGACAGGTAGAACGCGTGGTTGCCACCAGTGCCCTGCTGCTCGTCGAGCTCCTTCATGGTCCTGCCGAGGCGCTCCCAGGCGTCATCGTCGTCGAACTCGCCAGGAACGAAACGGATGCCGGCGGCCAGTTGCTTCCATACGGTCTCGCTCCACGGCGTACGGGCGCCGTCCTTGGCCGCCTGCTTGATCATCTTGGAGAACGCCTGCTTGCCGAAGTCCTGGCGCGCGAAGCCAACCAGGGCAAAGCCGGGAGGCAGCAGACCACGGTTGGCAAGGTCGTAGACCGCGGGGATGAGCTTCTTCTTCGCGAGGTCGCCCGTCACTCCGAACAGGATCAGGCTGCAGGGTCCGGCGATGCGGGGGAGTCGGCGGTCGCGAGCGTCGCGCAGCGGATTGGTGGTCACGCTTCGCCCTTGCCCGCGAGCACGGTGCGCAGCAGCTGAAGACCTGCAGGTACGTCCTTGAGGTGCAGACGTACGACCGGGCGCCCGCGCTCTCGCAGCACTGCTGCGTCGCCCGCAGCCTGCGACTGGATGAACGATCCGAAGGTGAAGTCGCGGCCAGGCACTTCGAGATCCTCGACCGGGTCACCCGTGATCTGCAGGAACACTCCAGTTCCGGGGCCGCCCTTGTGATACTGCCCGGTCGAGTGAAGGAAGCGAGGGCCCCAACCGAACGTCGTCGGGCGTCCGGTGCGCTGGGCGACGATCTCACGTGCGCCCGCGAAGTCGGCATGATCGAAGCGGTCGAGGTAGACCTGCAAGGCGACATAGCCATGGTGCAGGTCGAGCTGGCTGAACAGCGTGCCGACCGCGTCGGCCACGGTGGTGCCCTGAGCGCCGTAGACATCAATGCCATCGGCGGTGAAGTCAGGTGTGGGCGCTTCTCCCGCTCCGCCGAGCATGTCGCGGGCGGCCTGCTTGGCGCTCTCGACGTCAGGCTGGTCGAAGGGGTTGATGCCGATGACGCTGCCGGCTACGGCCACGGCCGTCTCCCAGATCAGCATCTCTGCGCCCAGGGTTGCCTTGATGGCGATGCCATAGCCCGACTGCGCCTCAGGAGCGTCGTCGCCATCGATCGACAGCAGAATCGAATCAGCGGTGCTCGGGTTGAAGTTGACGGCGTTCTCGAACGGTACGACGACCGGGAGGATGCCCTTGCCGTTCTTGCCCGTCGACTCAGCGACAAGCTGCTCGATCCAGTCTCCGAAGCCATGCCTCGACTGATCAGCCATGACGAGCTTGTCGACGCGATGACGATGTGCGACCCCGAGCAGCACGCCGAGTCGGAGCGCCGGGTTGTCGGCACCATCCAGAGCGACGTCATCCTGCACCGACGCTGCCTGGTCGAGGAGCTCGCCGACATCGGCACCAGCAAGACCGCTCGGCACAAGACCAAACGCCGTCAGCGCGGAGTAGCGGCCACCGACGTTGGGATCTGCGTGGAACACGCGGTATCCCGCGGCTGTCGCCTCGTTGTCGAGCGGTGAGCCGGGATCAGTCACGACGATGATGTGGTCGGTAGGTGTGAGGCCGGCGTCGGTGAAGGCCCTCTCGTACGCGCGTCGCTGGCTGTCAGTCTCGATCGTCCCGCCCGACTTGCTGGCGACGACGACGATGCTCCGATCCAGTCGGTCTGCGATGGCCGACCGCACCATGTCCGGTTGCGACGAGTCGAGGACCGTCAGCGGCACACCGTAGGTGTGGCAGATGACCTCGGGCGCAAGAGACGAACCGCCCATACCGCAGAGGACTACGTGATCGAGGCCCTCGGCCGCCAGGCTCTCGCGAAGCTCGACGATCTCCGCGATCAGCGGGCGGGACGACTCGGCGAGTCCGGTCCAGCTCAGTCGGATCGAGGCTTCCGAAACGGCGTCCGGGCCCCATTCGGTCGGATCGTTCTCGGCGATGCGCGAGGCGAGCCGACTGTCGATGGCGCTCTTCAAGGCGCCTTCATATTCGTGTTGCGAAGGCGCGGTGAGGAAGAGCTCGACCACGTGTCAGGCCTTGTCGAGCTCGTTGGACACGGTTTCGAGGAGCTCTGCCCACGAGGCATCGAACTTCTCGAGTCCTTCACGCTCAAGTACGTCGACGACATCGTCGTAGCTGATGCCCTGGGCCTCGAGCTCGGCGATGAGCGCGCGGGCCTCGTCGTACGTACCCGTGACGGCGTCACCATGCAGGTCACCGTGGTCAGCGAATGCCTGGAGCGTCTTCTCGGGCATCGTATTGACGGTGTTGGCAACGACGAGCTCGGTGACGTACATCGTGTCGGAGTAGGCCGGGTCCTTCACGCCGGTCGACGCCCAGAGCGGACGCTGGGCGTTGGCGCCCTTCGCCGCAAGCGCCTTGAACCGGTCGGATCCGAAGACCTCCTCGTACGCCTCGTAGGCGAGTCGCGCGTTGGCGATGGCTGCCTTGCCGCGCAGCGGGCTGTCGGCGTCGAGGCGGTTGTCGACCTCGGAGTCGACCCGGCTGACGAAGAACGACGCGACCGAGTGGATGTTGCGAAGGTCCAGGCCGGCGGCATCTGCCTGCTCGAGGCCGTCGAGGTAGGCATCCATCACGCCGCGGTAGCGATCCAGCGAGAAAATCAGCGTCACGTTGACGCTGATGCCCGCTGCGATGGTCTGGGCAATTGCCGGCAGTCCTTCGACCGTGGCGGGGATCTTGATCAGCGTGTTGGGGTGGCCGACCTTGTCCCACAGCTTCTTGGCCATGCTGACGGTTGCCTCGGTGTCGCGGGCAAGGCCGGGCTCGACCTCGATCGAGACTCGGCCGTCGACACCGCCCGTGGCGTCGTAGACCGACAGGAGGATGTCGCAACCCTGGCGTACATCGGTCGTGGTCAGCTCGAATACGGCCTCGTCGACGCTCGCGCCAGAAGCCTTGAGCTCCTTGATCTGCGTCGAATAGCGCTCGCCGTTGGACAGAGCGCCTGCGAAGATCGTCGGGTTGGTCGTGACACCCACGACGCCGGAATCGGCAACGAGCGTGGCGAGGTTGCCCGACTCAAGGCGTTCGCGGGACAGGTCGTCGAGCCAGATGGATACGCCGGCGTCAGCGAGTGCCTTCAAGCGGTCGTTCATGATGTCTCCTTCGTGAGGATTCGGACGTCAGTGTGCGGCGTCGGGGTTGTCTGCGGGTCCGACTGCTCCTGCGGGTCGCGCGTGGAACGGTGCGGTGGGGACTGAGCTTGCCGCGGCCATGGACTCACGAGCGGCAGCGGCAACTGCGTCCGGCGTGACGCCGAACTTCTCGTACAGCGTCGCGAAGGCGGCCGAGGCGCCGTAGTGCTCGATGCTGACGATGCGACCGGCGTCGCCGACCACGTCGCGCCAGCCGAATGCCACGCCGGCTTCAACCGCGACGCGGGCACGCAGGCCTGCCGGGATGATGCTCTCGCGGTATGCCTCGTCCTGCTGCTCGAACCACTCGCGGCACGGCATGGAGACGACACGCGCCTTGATGCCGTCGGCTGCGAGCAGCTCACGCGCCTTGACGGCGATCTGCACCTCGGAGCCGGTGCCGACGAGGATCACGTCGGGCTCACCATCGGTGTCGAGCAGCGTGTAGGCGCCCTTGGAGACGAGGTCAGCGCTCGCGTAGCCGTCGGTCCCGCGCGGGAACGTCGGAACGTTCTGTCGGCTCAGGGCTAGAGCCGTCGGTCGGTCGGTGATCGCGAGGACTGCCTTCCACGCGGCGACGGTCTCGTTGGCATCAGCGGGACGGATGACGTCGAGGCCCGGGATGGCTCGCAGTGCAGCGAGGTGCTCGATGGGCTGGTGGGTGGGTCCGTCCTCACCGAGCCCGATCGAGTCGTGGGTCCACACGTACGTGACGGGAAGCTCCTGGAGAGCCGCCAGGCGTACCGCCGGACGCATGTAGTCGCTGAACACCAGGAACGTTCCGCCGTACGGGCGGGTCGGACCATGCAGCGCGATGCCGTTGAGCACGGCTCCCATCGCGTGCTCGCGGATGCCGAAGTGCAGGACGCGACCGTAGAGGTTGCCCTGGAACGACTTCGTCGAGTGCTCCGGAGGCAGGAACGACGGCTCGCCCTTTGGGGTCGTGTTGTTCGAGCCCGCGAGGTCGGCAGAGCCGCCCCACAGCTCGGGCAACTTCGGTGCGGCGGCCGTCAGGAACTCACCCGACGCCACACGGGTCGCGACACCCTTGTCGCTGGCCTCGTACGTCGGCAAGTCTGCGTCCCAGCCGGCAGGAAGGGTGCGGCTGTTGAGGCGGTCGAGCAGCGCAGCGGAATCAGCGTGCGACGTCTTCCACGCGTCGAACGACGCTTGCCATTCCAACTGCTGCTCGGTGCCGCGGGTGCGGGCGGCTTGCGAGTGCGCGAGCACGTCACCGCGGACTTCGAACGTCTGGTCGGGATCGAATCCGAGAAGCTTCTTGGTTGCTGCGATCTCGTCAGCGCCCAAGGCTGAGCCGTGCGAGGCGCCGGTGTTCTGCTTGGTCGGTGCGGGCCAGGCGATGATCGTGCGGAGCTGGATGAAGCTCGGCTTGTCGGTCACCGCGGCGGCTGCCTGGAACGCGTCGTAGAGCGCCTGGACGTCCTCGACGTATTCCTTGCCACCGTTGGTCCAGTCGATCTTCTGCACGTGCCAGCCGTACGACTCGTAGCGCGCCGCAACGTCTTCGCTGAACGCGACGTTGGTGTCGTCCTCGATCGAGATGTGGTTGTCGTCGTACAGGACGGTCAGGTTGCCGAGCTTCTGGTGGCCGGCGAGTGAAGACGCCTCGGAGGAGATGCCTTCCTCGAGGTCGCCATCGGATGCGATGACGTAGACGTCGTGGTCGAACAGGCTGTCACCGGCGACCGCGTCCGGATCGAGCAGACCGCGCTCGCGGCGGGCGGCCATGGCCATACCGACCGCGTTGCCGACTCCCTGGCCCAGGGGGCCGGTCGTCACCTCGACGCCGGGCGTGTGGTTGTGCTCCGGGTGGCCCGGCGTCAGACTGCCCCACGTACGAAGCGACTTGAGGTCGTCGAGGCTGACGTCATAGCCGGCCAGGAACAGCTGGATGTACTGCGTGAGGCTCGAGTGGCCGCACGAGAGGACGAAGCGGTCGCGGCCGATCCAGTGCGGATCGGCGGGGTTGTGACGCATCAGCTTCTGGTAGATCAGGTAGGCCGCGGGGGCCAGGCTCATCGCGGTACCGGGGTGACCGTGTCCGGCCTTCTCGACCGCATCGGCGGCGAGGAGGCGGGCGGTGTCCACGGCCTGCTTGTCGAGGTCAGTCCAGTCGAGTGGGGTGGGGGCTGTCGTCACAGCTCGGGCTCCTGAATCGTCGATCACGGGCGTC
>NZ_JAKFEL010000132.1:0-1612 GCF_036675695.1 Aeromicrobium sp. | reverse complement strand
CTATTTCGTTGAAAAACTCGGTTCGCGAACGAGTTCTCGGCGCGGGCTGCTGACGAGGGGACGGCGATGAGACGAGGTAGACGCTGATCGTTGTTGTTGCGAGGGCCAGCGGCCTCTTCAGGCAGGCATCAGGGCCGTACCTTGTCGCCCATCGAACAACCTCTTGGCCATTCTTCGCAGGTTCTGAGCAGTCGCGGCCAACAGGAACTCATCGTGCGCGCCGGTCAGGCCTCTGAGGCGCAATCGGTCCAGCTTGAGGATGCGTTTGAGATGCGCGAACAGCATCTCGACCTTCTTGCGATCACGCCGAGACTGCTTGTACTCCGGTGTATTGGCGAGCTCGCGCGCGACTTCCCTTGAGCGCTCGTGAACGCTACGCATGATTCTGCGGTTGGGCATGTTCGGGCAGCACTGTTGCTTCATGGGGCATCCAGTGCAATCGTGTTGGCTGGCGCTGTACAGGATCGTGCCGGCCTTGGTGATGCGATCGCGTGGCGTCGCGAACTGGCGTCGATCGCTCAGTAGCGCATGTCCTTGCGGGCAGCGGTATTCGTTGGCTTGCTCATCCCAGACGAACTCGCTGCTCGACAGCGTGCCGTCCTTGCGTTCACTCCTGTCCCACACGGGCACATGCGGGGCGATGTCCTTGTCTTGCACCATCCACCCGAGCATGGGTGCGGTGCCGTAGGCGGTGTCGCCAACCAGGCGATCGGGCTTGAGTCCGAAGCGCTGTTCGACGCGGTTGACCATCGTCTTGGTCGATTCGACCTCCAGCGTGCGGTGCGCCGGTGTCGCCTCGACATCCACGATGATCCCGGCGTCCAGATCGATCAGGTAGTTGGTCGAGTAGGCGTAGAACGCTGGTCCACCCGGTGCGGCGGTCCAGCGCGCCGCAGGATCGGTCAGCGAGACATTCTTGCCTGGTGCAGGCGGATTCAGTGGCGCGGCGTCGTCTTCACCCGTCGGGTTGAACTCTTCGAGTGCGTCGAGATACTCGCGTACCGCACGGCTCGTGCTGGCCTCCTTGCGCCAGTCCGTCGTCTCACATCCGGGAACACCACGCGCTCTGCTGGCGTCAGCCTTGATGACGCTGGCATCAATAGCGAAGCCTTCCCCGCGAACGAGGCCTTCGCTCATGCACCGGCGCAGGACACTCTCGAACACATGACGGAACGCATCGCTCTCACGAAAGCGACCGTGCCGGTTCTTGGAGAACGTCGAGTGATCTGGCACCGCGTCTTCGAGATCGAGTCTGCAGAACCAGCGATAGGCCAGATTCAGATGAACCTCTTCGCAAAGCCGTCGCTCAGAACGGATACCAAAGCAGTAGCCGACGATCAACATGCGCATCATCAGCTCAGGGTCGATCGATGGACGACCTGTGTGGCTGTAGAACGGCGCAAGGTGCGTACGCAGTTCACCGAGATCGAAGAAGCGGTCGATGCCTCGCAGCAAGTGATTGCGCGGGACGTGATCGTCGAGGTTGAACGAGTAGAAGAGTCGGTCCTGGCTGCCACCTTGTTGACCCATCATCTCGATGTGCTCCCGTCAATCGGTTGCCATCAACATAGGCCAAGCGACGCCGATTGCCAGGGAGTTTTTCAACACAATA
>NZ_JAKFEL010000137.1:0-1615 GCF_036675695.1 Aeromicrobium sp. | reverse complement strand
GATCGCGGTGCCGATGCAGAAGGCGATCATCATGGCCCACATCTGTCGGTTGGTCGGCGCCATCCATCCCACAACTGCCGGTCCGAGGATGAGACCGATCACCGCCAGCAGCAGGTAGCCGAGGCTGACGGCGGCGCTGATGGCGATCGGCGCGGCGATCAGTCCCATGATCGTGAGCAGAGCCGCGCCGAGCATGAACATGCCGGGCAGCCGCAGTGGCTCGCGGAGCAGGCGCGGCAGCGCGAGGAGGAATGCGGTAAAGAGACAGACGTTCGCGAGGCTGAGAATCGGTAGGCCGAGTGTGGCCAAGGTCAGTGGGGCGAACCCGAAAGCCATGACCAGCATGGTGTTGCTGGCTCGGTCGAGACCGACAGCGATGGCAAAGCCCAAGAGACTCAGGATGGCGATAACGGCCGCCGCGATGAGAGGCGAGCTGAGAGCGGCAGGCAGCAACAGCACACACACGACGGCAACCACGATGACGGGGACCAGGACGGGCGCGATGGGCGCCCGCGCTTTTGCCCTCCGGAAACGCCTGGTTTCGGGGCGTGGTCGCGTCCGCGTATTGCTACTCATGTCGCCGCCACCTTACCGGCCGTATGACCACAGGTCCGGGCGAAGCCTCCGCTTCGCGGTGAGGGTCGTGCACCGTACGGGGCCCTCAGCCGGATGCGTAGACTGGCGGCTCTGAGTGGATCTATTTCATAGGAGCGGGATGTCGGAACAGAAGACGGTCTACGTGGGTATGAGCGCAGACCTGATCCACCCGGGTCACCTCAACATCCTTGAACACGCTGCGAAGCTGGGCGATGTCACCGTGGGATTGCTCACCGACGCGGCCATTGCGAGCTACAAGCGGCTCCCGCACCTGACCTTCGAGCAGCGCCGTGCCGTGGTTGCCAGCCTCAAGACGGTCCACGAAGTCGTGCCGCAGGAGACGCTCGATTACGTCGAGAACCTGCGCAAGTACAAGCCCGACTTCGTCGTGCACGGCGACGACTGGACGACCGGCGTCCAGCGCAAGACTCGCCAGAGAGTCATCGACGCGCTTGCCGAGTGGGGCGGCGAGCTGGTTGAGCCGGCCTACACCGAAGGCATCTCCTCCACTCAGCTGCACGAGGCGCTCAAGCAGATCGGCACGACGCCCAACGTACGGCTCGCCAGGCTCCGTCGACTGCTCGACAGCAAGGACATCGTCCGCATCATGCAGGCGCATGACGGTCTGACCGGTCTGCTCGTCGAGAGCTCGGCGGCAGAGCGCGCCGGCGTCAACGTCGAGTTCGACGGTATGTGGTCGTCCTCGCTCACAGACTCGACCGCGCGCGGCAAGCCCGACATCGAGGCTGTCGACCTCTCGACCCGGCTGCAGACGGTCAACGAGATCTTCGAGGTCACCACCAAGCCGATGATCTACGACGCCGACACCGGCGGAAAGCCCGAACACTTCGCGTTCACCGTCCGCTCACTGGAACGCACGGGCGTCTCTGCGGTGATCATCGAGGACAAGGAAGGCCTCAAGCGCAACTCGCTGTTCGGCACCGAGGTCGAGCAGACCCAGTCGTCGATCGAGGACTTCTCGCTGCGACTCAAGGCGGGCAAGGCAGCGCAGATCACC
>NZ_JAKFEL010000189.1:0-1616 GCF_036675695.1 Aeromicrobium sp. | reverse complement strand
GGGGGAGACCTGGGAGATCGAGGACCGGTACGTCGACGGGAGCCGCCTCCGGCTTCGTGAGGTACGACGACCCGACGGCACCACCGTGCGCAAGCTCGGGCACAAGGTGCGCCTTGGCGACAGTCCGGCCGAGGTCGCGTGCACGTCGATCTACCTCGACGACGCCGAGTGGGCGCTGCTCTGCTCGAGCCTGCCGGCAAGGATGCTGCGCAAGCGGCGGCACCACGTCCACCGCGACGGGTGGCACGTCGTTGTTGATGAGTTCGAGGACGGCACGCTGCTCGCCGAGATCGATGACGGCGACCACGAACCCCGGTCTGCTCCGGTGTGGCTCGAGATCGTCGAGGACGTCAGTGGCAACGAGGCGTGGACCGGGGCTGCTCTGGCGCGGGCTGTGGATGGACCGTGTTGATGTCCATCCGCGGTGATCGAATGGGGTGATGGAAACTCTCTCGGGCGTCGAACCTCCTCGGCGGTATGATGCAGGTATGACCATCAAGATCGCGGTCAGTCTTCCGGACCACCTGGTGGCGGAGGCGCGGGCAGCCGTGGCCGAGGGCCGCGCTGATTCGGTCTCGGGCTACGTCGCCGAGGCCATGGAGTCGGTCAGCCGTCGAAAGACGCTGGGCGACCTTCTCAAGGATCTCGACGCCGAGTTCGGGCCGACGTCGGCGGAGGCCAAGGCGTGGGCTGCAACCTTCTTTGAGTCGTGATGGCTGGGCTGACGCTCGACTCTGGTGCGTTGATCGCACTGGAGAAGGGCAACGACCGCATCCGTGAGTTGCTGCTCGGCGCTCGCGACCATGGGCTGCCGATCCACGTGCCTGCCGGCGTGATTGCGCAGGTGTGTCGGGGTGGTCCGCGACGGGCAACCGTCGCGATTCTGCTCGGCCTGCCCAACGTCATCGAGGTGCCGCTCGACGGGCTCACGGCGCGTGCAGTCGGAGTTCTGTGCGGGCGCAGCGGCCACCACGACGTCGTCGACGTCCACGTCGTCCTGCACGCGCGCGAACACGGACACATCGTGGTGACGTCGGATCCCGACGATCTCCGCAAGGTTGATCCGTCCGTCTCCTTGGCCGTGATCTGATCCCGAAGACAGCCCGACGGGCATGCCGGAATCGGCGTACGACGAAGCAGGCGCTCACTCGCCGAGAGTCCCTGCCCACCGGGGGACTATGCCGTGCTCGCGGGTGAACTGATGGTCGCAGCAGTCGAGCGCAAGAGCCCTGCCGTCTGCGGATCTCGAGGGGTTCGGCGCGGCAGCGATTGCCGGTCTTGCGACGGCTGCACCCCTGCCGCGGCGCGAGCCGACGCCGGCCGAGATCCGAGCGTGGGCACTCGGTGCCGGGTGGTCGTTGTCGGCGAAGGGGCGAGTGCCGGCGGAGGTCAGGTCGGCGTGGATTGCCGCGCTTGGCACTCGCTGACGCGGCCGTCGCGCGAAACCCACCTTCTTCAGCAAGTTCCTGCTCAGGTACGACGACACCGGCGGTCCGCAGCCGCCAAGATCGACCCATGCGACTTCCTGGTGCCCTCGTCCGGCCGCTGATCAAGTCGGGCAAGAAGCCGATGAACGCCATGCGCGCGCCCGAGGCGATGACCGTCCTGGACCGGCC
>NZ_JAKFEL010000091.1:0-1623 GCF_036675695.1 Aeromicrobium sp. | reverse complement strand
GATGCTGTTCGCCGGAATCTGGGCGACGATCTGCTACTTCCCGGTCCAGGGTTGGGTCTGGGCGTTCAACGACGAGGGCATGACCGGCTGGATCGGCAAGTTCGGCTTCGGTGACACCGCCACGCAGGACTGGGCCGGTGGTACTGCGGTCCACATCAACGCCGGTGCCGCAGCTCTGGCTCTTGCGCTCGTCCTCGGCAAGCGTACGGGCTTCAGCAAGGAGCTCCAGAAGCCTCACAACGTGCCGCTCGTCCTCATCGGCGCCGCCATCCTGTGGTTTGGTTGGTTCGGCTTCAACACCGGTGCGGCATTCGACGACACCGGTGCAAGCCTGATCTTCCTCAACACGCTGGGCGCGCCGGCGGCTGCGATCCTCGGCTGGATCCTGGTGGAGCACTTCAAGAACGGCAAGGCGACCTCGGTCGGCGCCGCTTCGGGTGCAGTTGCTGGTCTCGTGGCGATCACCCCCGCGTGTGCGTTCCTGACTCCGCTCACGGCGCTTCTGCTCGGTCTGGTCGCCGGCGCGATCTGTGCGCTGGCAGTCGAGCTGAAGTTCAAGCTGGGCTTCGACGACTCGCTCGACGTGGTGGGCATCCACCTCGTGGGCGGACTCGTCGGCTGCCTCTTCCTGGGCTTCTTCTCGCGTGAGACGGGTCTGTTCACCGGTGGTGGCAACCTGGACCAGCTCGGGACGCAGGCCGTCACGGCGTTCTCCGTGCTCGCGTTCTCGTTCATCGTCGCCTACCTCGTGGGCACGATCATCGAGAAGACGATCGGATTCCGTATCAAGCCGGACGAAGAAGCCGCGGGCATCGACTCGGTGCTCCACGGCGAAGAGGGTTACGCCCTCGACTGATCGGTTCCATCAGACTGATCTGCTCAAAGAACGTGCCCGCCAGAACCTTGGCGGGCACGTTCTGCCGTCCCGGCCGATTTCCTCCGTACACATCTGGTGTGGCAAGATTGACCCTTGGCGCAGGATGGTTCTGCCGCAGGGGCACCATCGCCGACCGCCGTTCTACCTTCATCAACAAAGCAATCCGTGGGTGACCTGTGGCACCAGCGAGGAGACAGCAATGACGAACATCATCGACCAGGTCTCGGGCGAGTCACTCCGCACCGACCTCCCCAACTTTCGCGCCGGCGACACCCTTGAAGTCCACGTCAAGGTCATCGAGGGAAGCCGCTCGCGCATCCAGGTGTTCAAGGGCGTCTGCCTCAAGGTCCAGGGTTCCGGCATAGGCCGCACGTTCACGGTCCGCAAGATCAGCTTCGGAGTCGGCGTCGAGCGTACGTTCCCGCTGCACACCCCGGTGATCGAGAAGATCGAGATTGCCAGCCGCGGTGACGTACGTCGCGCCAAGCTCTACTACCTCCGCAACCTGCGCGGCAAGGCTGCCAAGATCAAGGAAAAGCGCGAGGTCTGAGCGCGCTCGTTCGTGCGTTGCGCGCAACGGCTAGGCTCACCGCGTGACTGAGAAGCGACGACAGCTCCCCGTCTGGCAGGAGTCGATCCTTCTGGTCATCACCGCGATGGTGATGGCGGTGATCGTCAAGACGTTCTTCCTGCAGGCCTTCTACATTCCATCGGAATCGATGGAGCCCACGATGCTTGTCGACGAC
>NZ_JAKFEL010000010.1:0-11850 GCF_036675695.1 Aeromicrobium sp. | reverse complement strand
TCTCGTCATCGAGGCGCACCTCGACCGTGGTCGCGGTCCCGTCGCAACGGTTCTCGTGCACCGTGGAACGCTCAAGGTGGGCGACTCGATCGTCGCCGGTCCGGCGTTCGGCCGCGTACGCGCTCTGCTCGACGAGCACGGCGAGAACATCGAAGAAGCCACACCGTCGCGTCCTGCGCTGGTGCTCGGTCTGACCGCGGTGCCGGGTGCAGGTGACAACTTCATGGTTGTCGCTGATGACCGTCTCGCACGTCAGATCGCCGAGAAGCGCGAAGCGCGTGAGCGCAACGCCCTCCTGGCTCAGCGCAGCGGTCGCCGTACGCTCGAGGACTTCATGTCCTCGCTCGAGAAGGGCGAGACCGACGAGCTGCTCCTCATCCTCAAGGGTGACGGTTCAGGTTCGGTCGAGGCTCTCGAGGATGCGCTCGCACAGATCGACGTCGGCGAAGGTGTCGCACTTCGTGTCATCGACCGTGGCGTCGGTGCGATCACGGAGACCAACGTCATGCTGGCCGCCGCGTCCAACGCCGTCATCATCGGCTTCAACGTCCGCCCGCAGGGCAAGGCGACGGAGCTGGCTGACCGCGAAGGCGTCGAGATCCGCTACTACTCGATCATCTACAACGCGATCGAGGAGATTGAGGCATCGCTCAAGGGCCTGCTCAAGCCGGAGTTCGAAGAGGCGCAGCTCGGTACTGCCGAGATCCGCGACATCTTCCGCTCCAGCAAGATCGGCAACATTGCCGGTTGCATGGTCACGGGCGGCGTCATCAAGCGCAATGCCAAGGCACGTCTCCTGCGAGACAGCGCCGTCATCACCGAGAACCTCGATCTCGGCAGCCTTCGTCGTGAGAAGGATGACGTGTCCGAAGTCCGCGAAGGCTTCGAGTGCGGCATCGTCCTCAAGGGCTACAACGACATCAAGGTCGGCGACGTCATCGAGACCTACGAAATGCGTGAAAAGGTCCGGGCCTAGTCGTGGCCGGTCCTCGCAATGCGAAAGTCGGTGACCGGATCAAGGTGGTCGTCGCACAGATGCTGGAGCGTCGGGTCAAAGACCCGCGCCTCGGCTTCGTGACGATCACCGACGTCCGGATGACCGGCGACGGCCAGCAGGCGTCGGTGTTCTACACCGTCATGGGTGACGAGACGGCCCGGGCTGAGACCGCGGCGGCGCTCAAAAGCGCCACAGGTCTCATCCGGTCCGAAGTCGGCAAGCAGCTCGGCACCCGGATCACGCCGTCGATCAACTTCTACCTCGACGCGGTCCCTGAGACGGCCAAGGAGATCGAAGACCTGCTCGCCAAGGCCAAGGCTGCCGACGACGCTGTCGCCGCGCAGTCGACCGGGGCGACCTATGCCGGCGACGCGGACCCGTACAAGAAGCCGCACGTGGACGAGGCCGACTCCGAGTGATGGAGTCAGGTCTTGTCATCGTCGACAAGCCAACAGGGTGGACCTCGCATGACGTGGTCGGCCGTATGCGTCGCCTTGCGGGCACCCGCAAGGTGGGACACAGCGGCACGCTCGACCCGATGGCGACCGGCGTATTGGTGCTCGGCATCAACCGGGCAACCCGTCTGCTCGGCCATCTGACGCTTGCGGACAAGGAATACCTCGCCACGATCCGGCTCGGTCAGTCCACCGTGACAGACGATGCCGAAGGCGATGTTGTCGAGACGACGTCGGCCGCGCATCTGGACGAAGACGCCGTGCGCGCTGCGCTGCCACCCTTGACCGGCGACATCGAACAGGTCCCGTCCTCCGTCTCGGCGATCAAGGTCGACGGAGTTCGCTCCTACGCCCGCGTACGTTCAGGCGAGGAAGTCGCCCTCAAGCCGCGGCCCGTCACTGTCTCGGTCTTCGAGGTCATCGGATCGCGGCATGAAGGAGAGTCTTTCGACGTCGATGTGCGCGTCGTGTGCTCCAGCGGCACCTACATTCGCGCACTGGCCCGCGATCTCGGCTCGACGCTTGGTGTCGGTGGACACCTCACGACGCTGCGTCGTACGCGCGTCGGCGGCTTCGCGATCGATCGCGCCGGCACGCTCGAAGAGCTCGAGAGGGAGCTCACGGTCGTACCTCTCGACGACGTGGCGCGCGCGAGCTTCACGACGTTCGAGCTCACGGAAGAGCAGGCGACCGATGTGACCTTCGGGCGCGCTCTGTCGGGCGTGGATCTCGGTGCAACAGGGCCAGTCGCAGTGTTCGCACCGTCGGGGACGTTCCTGGCGTTGTACGAGCAGCATGGCTCTGACGCCAAAGCCATCGCGGTCTTCGTCTAAGGTTTCGATCCATGAGACTCCGGCCATTGGCCCGCACGATCCTTCGCCGCGGGTTCCTGGCCATGATCACGCTTCAGTTCCTCACCATCGGAACGCTGATGATCGTGACCAAGGTCCGCAAGGTCATTCGTGGGCGCGCTGCGACGCCGTTCCCGGTCACCCCGCCGCGTCCCATTCCAATCGGTGATCACGGGACCGCAACCGCGTTCACCTATGGCGCTGACCTCTACGAGGACATGCTCGCCGCGATCGACGCTGCGCAGGACCGCATTCTCTTCGAGACGTACATCATCAAGGGCGATGCGATGGGGGAGCGCTTCAAGCAGGCTCTGACCCGTGCGGCTGACCGCGGCGTCGATGTCTATGTCGTCTACGACGCCTTCGCCAACCTCGTCGTGCGGCCCAGCTTCTTGAGATTTCCGCCACCGATTCAGGTGCTGCGTTATCCGATCTATTCGGCGGGCTGGAAGTTCTTCAACTTTCGCAGCTACGGCCGCGACCACCGCAAGATACTTGTCGTCGACAAGAGTGTTGGCTACGTCGGCGGGTTCAATGTCGGTGACCTGTACGCCACCGAGTGGCGCGACACTCACGTCAAGATCGTCGGGCCTTCGGTGTGGGATCTCGACAACGCCTTTGTCGATTTCTGGAACCTGCGCGAAGACCTGGCGGCGCCTCCGCTCGAACAGCTGGGGGAGGCGAGCTGGGAGCCGCAGGTCCGCGCTCATCGCAATGTGCCACGCCAGCTGATGTTCCCGATTCGAGGGATGTACCTCGAGGCCATCGACCGGGCCAAGGACCGCATCTACATCACGGCTGCCTATTTCATCCCCGACCGCGACATCCTGCAGGGACTGATCGAGGCCGCCGGGCGGGGTGTCGACGTACGCATCCTGATGCCCGAGGTCTCCAACCATGCCGCGACCGACGTGCTGTCGCGTGGGTTCTACGGCTCGCTGCTGCGCGGCGGCGTACGCATCCTGCTCTACCAGGAGTGGATGGTGCACGCGAAGACCGCGACGATCGACGGTCGCTGGACGACCATCGGCACCGCCAACATCGACCGACTCAGCCTCACCGGCAACTACGAGATCAACATGGAGTTCCTCGACGCTGGCCTCGCTGCTGAGATGGAGACGATCTTCGAGAACGACTCCTCGATCGCCCGCGAGCTGAGCCTCGAAGAGTGGGAGTCCAGGCCGTGGGTCGCTAAGGCGTGCGAACTGATTGTGCGGCCGCTGCGACCCCTGCTGTAGGAGCCGTCGGCCGCATCGTCGATGAGAATGCTCTCATCGACGTCTCACGCCGACCTCATGTCCTGACGACATTCTCAACTCATCCGCACAAACGAATGAGGAGATCATCATGGACAAGTTTGTACGCACCGGAATTGTGACGCTCGCCGGCACCGTCGCGCTCGGTACGGCGGGGCTCGCCATTGCCAGTGCCAACGACAACGACGCGCCCGTAAAGCGCGAGGACACCTCGGTTCCTTGGATGCAGGACACCGACGACAACGATGACCTGACGCCAGATGACGACACGGCAACGGGCGCTTCCACTCCGAGCCGCGCGTCGGTGAGGTCGGTTGCGTCGGCTCCGTCAAAGGTGTCGGCGAGGTCAGCTGCTTCGGCTCCGTCGAAGGTCTCGGCCCGCTCGGTCGCTTCGGCTTCCTCGAAGGCTTCGGCACAGTCGGCTGCATCGGCCCCGTCGAACGACTCAGCGTCCAGCGGCAACTCCAACTGATGTCAGACAGTTGGGGACTGGCCGGGGGCGACCTGATCGCCCCCGGCCTCACAGCGGTCAAAGCGATCGGAGGCGGCACAGGGTATGAAGCCTGGATTGCCTTCGATGAGCGACTGCATGCACCCGTCGTGGTCAAGGTGGTTCGCCCGAGTCAGGTTGACGACGAGGGTGCACACGGCGGGCTGATTCGTGAGATCGAGATGCTGCAACGGCTGAATCACCCCGGAATTGTGCGAATGTTCGCGTACGACGTTGAGTACGTTCGGCCACATCTTGTGCTCGAGAACATCGATGGTCCGAACCTTTCATCGCTCATCGCATCAGAAGGACACCTCCAGCTGCACCAGCTGCTGCCGCTGGCGCTTGAGCTCAGTTCTGCGCTGCACTATCTGAGCGAGGAAGGTGTTTGCCACCTCGACATCAAGCCCAGCAACATCATCATGGGGGCCCCGGCCAAGCTAATCGACCTGAGCCTGGCGATACCGAGCAAGGACGCGGCTGATCTGGTCCATCCACTCGGGACTGACGAGTACATGCCGCCAGAACAGTGCAAGCCGGGTGAGCTCGGACAGGTCGGCCACGCAAGCGACATGTGGTCGTTTGGTGCCACGATGTTCAGAGCGGCCGCCGGCTATCGCGCATGGGAACGCGATCCGAGGTGGCGCCAGTTGACTGACGACCCGTACCCGCTTCCGGAGTTCGTCCCAGCTCCCTTGGCCGATCTGATTCGCGATTGCCTTGCGCACGACCCTGCGTCAAGGCCACTGCCCCACGAAGTCGCCGCACGACTCGAACCGATGATGGAGCTGTTGCCGAAGGCGCGGTTGTCCGGCTTCTCGATCAAGCTTTGACTCGGCGCTATTCAACTCGGTAGCCAGCGCCACGAATCGTGACGACGAACTCGGCGCCCAGCTTCTTGCGAAGATAACCGACGTAGACGTCAACGATGTTTGATCCAGGATCAAAGTCGTAGCCCCACACTTGTGACAAGAGCTGCTCGCGCGACAAGACCAAGTCTCTGTTGCGCATGAGCACCTCTGCGAGCGCGAATTCTCTCGCCGAGAGCTCAATCTCGCGGTCGCCTGTGTATGCGCGCCGTTTACGCAGGTCGAGGGTCACGACCCCTACTCTCAGTTCGTCGTCAGGCGACGTGTCAGTCTGGGCCCTCAATCTGAGGCGCACACGCGCGAGCAGCTCTCCGAAGCGGAAGGGCTTGGACATGTAGTCAGCGGCGCCTCCTTCAAGGGCTGTCACGGTGTCGGTGACAGAGTCGCGCGCAGTCAGCACGATGATGGGCAGAGAGGGCCTCTCGATCGTCACTCGTTCGAGGATGCCGAACCCGTTCATGCCGGGCAGGCCGATGTCGAGCACCATGAGGTCAAACTCTCCGGTCAGTGCATAGTCCAGGCCAGTGATTCCGTCCGCCACGACGGTGGGGACGAACCCCTCTGCCCTGAGGCCCTTGGCGACGAAGGCGGCGATGCGTGGCTCGTCCTCGACAATGAGGATGCGGTTCATGTCGTGACTCCCGCGCCAAGTCGGATCCGAATGGTGGTGCCGACCGGGGTGTCGTCCAGCTCGGCGACGCCTCCGTGCGCAGCGGCGATTGCGTTGACGATCGAGAGGCCGAGCCCGAATCCCTCGTCGTCGCGTTCAGCCCGTGCGAACCGCTCGAAGAGATTTGAGCGCAAGTCTGGGTCGACTCCAGGCCCGGTATCACGTACCCAGAACTCAATACGACCTTCGTGGATGCGCGAACCGATCCCGATCTCTTGTCCGGGTTGTGTGTGCTTGGAGGCATTGTCGGCAAGCTGGAGCATCGCCTGGGTGATTCGCTGCCCATCGAGCGCGGCCGTCCCGCGTGCCACGCCATCGAGCAGCCACGAACGATCCGCCAGCGCCCGCGCTCGCTCCAGAACTCCGAAGGTCAGTGTCTCGACATCGGTCGGGTGGGGGTCGACAAAGTCGGGCCGGCGAGCCTTGGCGAGGATCAGCAGATCACCAACAAGGCGCGACATGCGATCAATCTCGTCCAGGAGCAGAAGGCGGGTAGCGGCGACATCCTCGGGGTCTGTTGCGTCGAGAACTTCCAGGTGACCTCGCAGGACGGTTAGGGGCGACCTCAACTCATGGCCGGCGTCGTCGAGCAGCTGGCGCTGGGTGACGAACGCAGACTCAAGCCGGTCAAGCATGTCGTTGAAGGTGCGCTGGAGGTCGGACAGATCGTCGTTTCCCGTGACCTCGAGTCGACCGCCTAAGTCGCCGTCCGTGATCCCGCGAGCAGTGTCCCGGAGTCGACGAACTGGGCTCAGTAGGCGACCAGCCAACCAAGATGCCAGCCCCGCGATGAGGATGACGGAGAGGGCACTGAGCAAGGCGTAGGTGACCATCAGTCCGCGTAGATCGCTGCGACTGGCGCTCACGTCATGCGAGATGACGAATGCCGAGATACTCGTCCCTTGCTTCACTGGCTGCACCGCAATCCGGTACGTGGTGCCGCCTAGCTCCAGGGTTTGAGTACCCCCAATCGGCTTGAGCTGGTCGACGAGATCGGCGAACTCCGTGGAGTTCTGCAAAACCGGGTTCTCCTCGCCTTGGTACGTCGTAACACCCGGATCGCGGAACGCGTGAAGCACCTCGTTCTCGTCAGGCAAGTTGCGCTCCAAGAACACTTCGAGGAGTCGATCGGCGGAAGCGAACCGCTTGCCTGTCTTCGGATCGATCCCATCCTTTTGGAATGTCCGGAACTCACCGATCTCTTGGGAGAGAGTTCGATCGACGTCCTGGTCGATCCGCTGAGCCTCCAACACATACAGCGTTACCCCCACAGTGATGAGCGTCAGAGTCGTCAGGAACGCGACCATGAAGGTGAGTCGTTGGCGCACTGAAAGCCGCGATATGGGTGGCAACATCGGATCACACATCAGTCGTCATCGTCAGCACCGTCATCGTCATCGTCGTCGTCAGCACCGTCATCGTCATCGTCATCGACATCGGGCAGAGCTGTCCGCGCGGGCTTGGGCGCAGGTCTGGGCTTGGTTGGCTGCGGCTCGTAAGTTGACTGAGTCGGCTTGGGGTTCGGGGTCGGCGTCATCACAATCGGGCCAATGTCCTGCGGCTCTGGATCGGGACCGGCAGAAACTCGGTCGACAATGGTCCACGCCAGAGCCAACGCAACGACTGCGAGGACAGCGGTTGAAAGGTGCCTCCTCGGGGTCATCCCTCCAGCGTGCCGTATGGAAACTGCGTGGTCGACGGGTAGGTGATGAGAGTGTTCTTAGGTTTGGGCGCCTATGTATCCACGATCAGGTCAGATGGGGCGGCCGTGACAATCGATTCTGGCTGGAACGACCATCATCATGACCGACTCAGCCTCGCTGGCCCTACGAAATCAAGATGGAGCTCCTCGACTCCGGACTCCACGCTCGAGTCGACGCCTCGACCGCTCGGTGGATGTCAGGTCGATCAATGCCGAACGACTTCTCGAACGCCTCGAGTGCCGTGACGTCGAACCGATCGGTACGGATGAATCCGAGACTTTCACGACTCGTCGGCACTGCGCGCCGAAGGCCTGGCACGGCGAGCGCAAACCGAAGGGCACCGATCGGGACATGGGCACGAACTCGTGGTCGTCCGGCCGTCACGGCGATGAGATTGATGAGTTCACCCAGGCTGGGAGACCGGTCGTCGAGTGCAAGAAGTTCGCGCCCGTGGGCGTGTGGATCCTCGATCGCACGCGTGATCACGGCGGTCAGATGATCGACCGTGACAAGCGGGAGCCAGTGGTGGCGCGACCCGGGTATGGCCGCCATGCGTCCCGACTTGACGGTGGCGATGAGGTCGTTCAGCGGCTGTCCTGCGGCGAGGTCACCTGTGATGCTGTGGCCGCACAAGGTTGCTGGATGGATCGCCTGCCAGGTCACGCCGAGCTCGGTTGCGAGACACACGGCGCGCGCATGGCTCTCGATCTTGCTCGCTTCGTAGACACCGGTCTTGGCTGAGATCGCGGCCCAGTCCACATCATCGGGCCGGGCGAGATCGATGCCGAGCTCGTCGAGGTGAGTCTGGTTGGTCAGCATGTACCCGCCGATGAGCACGAGCTGCGCATTGTGGCGAGCTGCGAGCCGTACGACATCGAGGCTGCCTTCGACGTTGGTCGCGCGAGCGACGTCGGGGTCGAGGTTCCACGCGAAGGATGCGCCGAGATGCACGATGACGTCGGGATCGACTGATTCTGTGAGCCCGAGTTCGGGCTGGGCGAGATCGCCGATCACGTAGCTCAATCGCTCGGGATCGCCACCACGTTCGGACACGAGGTCGGAAAGGGTGGCAGCTTGGGCGGGCCGGCGGATGAGGGCGATCACGTCGTGACCCGCAGAGGTCAAGACTGGAATGGTCCAGCTTCCGATGAAGCCTGTGGCTCCGGTCAACATGACTTTCATGGCATCTCCTACGTCGTCGTATGACGACGGTAAAGTGTCGACCATGGTCTACAGTCAAGTCCGCCCATGAAGGTCGGAGAAGTCGAGCAACGTACGGGTCTGAGTCGCCACTCGTTGCGCTTCTATGAGCGTCGCGGCGTCATCGCGTCGCCCGAACGTGGTGACAACAACTACCGCGACTACGACGAGTCAGTGATAGCCGAGCTCGAGTTCATCCAGAAGGCGCAGCCTCTCGGGTTCGGTCTGGCTGAGATTGCCACGATCCTCAGCCACATGCGTGACAGCTCGATCAATTGCCTCGACGGAATGGCGCTGGTCGACGCCAAGCTGGCCGATGTCGACCAGCGCATGCGGGAGCTGCATCTGGTGCGTCAAATGTTGACGAGCACGCGAGCCGAACTACAGATCAGCGCTGAGGCCCATGGCCTGACCGTCCCGGCGCAGAGCCCCAGGAACCCGTGACGGGCCGTATGGCAAAGTTTCCCCGTGATGATGTGGCGCGACACTGAGGGTGCAGCGACGAATCCGCGCACCTCGCCAGCCGCAGTCGCGATCGGCACGTTCGACGGTGTGCACCGCGGCCACCAGCATGTCCTGGACCGCACCCGCGAGCTCGCCGATGGCGCGCCCGTCGTGGCGGTCACGTTCGATCCGCACCCGATGGCCGTGGTGCGACCCGAGCGAGAGCCCCGCAAACTGACGACGCTGGAGCGTCGTGTGGAGCTGCTGCGCGAGCACGGCGCCGACGAGGTGCGTGTCCTCGCGTTCAGCGCGGAGATGTCGGGGTGGTCGCCCGCCGAGTTCGTCGAGCGCGTATTGGTGGACGAGCTGCACAGCAAAGTCGTGGTCGTCGGCGAGAAGTTCCGGTTCGGTCACAAGGCCGCGGGCGACGTGGCATTCCTCGGCACAGCGGGGGAGCAGCACGGATTCCGAGCCATCGGCCTCCCTCTGATCGGCGACGGCGAAGTGCTCTCGTCGACCCGTGTGCGCAAGCACATCGCCGCCGGCGAGCTCGTGGAGGCTGCCGAAGTTCTGGGACGCCCCCACGAGGTCAGCGGGGTCGTCGCACGTGGCGACCAGCGAGGACGCGAGCTCGGCTTTCCAACCGCCAACGTGCCTGTCGACGAGTCGTACGCGGTGCCGCCGGATGGCGTCTATGCAGGTTGGGTCGTCCCGGCAGGCAGCGAACGCCTGCCGGCGGCGATCTCGATCGGCACCAACCCCACGTTTGACGGCGTCGAGCGGCGGGTCGAGTCGTACGTGCTCGACCGCACTGACCTCGACCTGTATGACGAGCTGATCCGGGTCGAGCTGGTCGATCGACTACGCGGAATGGTCAAGTACGAAGGCATCGAACCGCTCATCGAACAAATGAACCAGGACGTCGTGGACGCTCGCACCCGGCTCGCGCCGTAACCCTGCCTACTTCGTGAGGTATGCCGCCAAGAACTTCGCCACGGCGCGCATACCCGCCGCGTTGGGGTGGAGTCCCATTCCAACGCCGTCGACAGTCTTTATGCCGGTGACCCAGGCTCTGTCGCCGTCGCAGGATTGGTGTCCGGCGCCTCGCTTTGCGAGGGAGACGAACTCGACGTCTGCTCGCTTGGCCGCCTTCTTGAATGTCCGCTCTATCGCAAGCAGTCCGGCACGGGCCGGGGCGACTCGTGCTGGATCAAGATCGGCCATGACACAGCCGCCATCCTGGGGGAAAATGGGCAGGTAGCCGACCAGCACAACTCGGGCCCTGGGCGCTTTCGCTTCGATGCGGTTGAGGGCGGATGCCAATCGCTTGGTGGTCCGTCTCAGGATCGCGTCCAGCTTGGTGTCAATGAACGCCGAGCAGCCCTCTGCGCCGTATTTCTCAAGCAAACAAAAAACGAGGATGCCAGTCCACGCCCCACCGTCGTTCGCGCCCATACTGACGGTCACCAGGTCGGTGTCAGGCGTGACAGCGTCGAGCATGGCACCGGGCACCTGGCTGGTAATCGGCCGCATTTTGGTGATGTCGTCGGTCCTGGCGGCGGTGCAGCTGACATCGCGCACCGAACTGATCTTCAGCTCTTCGGCCAGCAAGGCGGGGTAGTTCCTCTTGGAGCGCGCACACAACCCTGAGCCGGGGTCCACCGGGCGGATACCGGGCCCTGCAGTGTTCGAGTCGCCGATCGCGACGTACGAGCTGAACGCACCGTGCGGCTTCTCGACCCTCGGTGTCGGCCCACTGTCGGCGCAGGCGGCTGTGGACAGGAGTCCGGCTATCGCCAGCACAATGAGAAGTCGACGTGCCACGGCACGAGGTTACCGGTGCGCCGGGTCGAAGCTATCGCTTGAGGTGGTCCGCCACGGCCTTTGCCACGGCGCGCATGCCGGCCGAGTTGGGATGGAGCAGAGCACCATCACCCGGTACGTTCTTCAGGCCGGTGACCCACGCCTGGTCGCCGTCGCACGAGACGTGACCGTCGCTCGCGGTTGCCATTGACACGTATTCGACGTCAGAACGCTCGGCACCGGCTCTCATCGCTTCGTCCAGCGCTTCCCACACTGCTGCCGCTGATTCGATGCGCGTGTCCGTCAGCCCAGGGATGGCACAGCCGCCGGCGTCTGGAAACAGCCGGAGGTAGCCAACCATGACGATGCGGGCTTGCGGTGCCTTGTAGTGGATGTGTTCGAGGGTCGTCGCAATACGATCAGTGGTCCGCGCCAGAATCGGCTTCAGCTTGGTGTCGGCTAGGGAAGCGCATTCGCTGTCAGACGCGGAGGCGCCACCCAGGCACGCCACGAGCATCTTCGTGAACGTGCTTTCATCGTTGCCGCCGATGCTGATGGTGACCAGTTGTGTGTCGGCCGAAAGTGCATCGATCTGTGCAGCAATCGGCGTTCCGTTTGATGCAACCTTGGGGTAGAGCATGTCGGCCGAAGGTGAGCCGCTGCAGCTCACGTCTTTCAGATCTTTCGTGCCGAGTTCTTTGGCGAGCAGTGTCGGCCAATTGTTCGCGGAGCGGAAGCACAGCTCTCCCAGCGGGCTTGTGGGACTGATCCCAGGTCCGGCGACGGACGAATCGCCCATCGCGACGTACGAGTCGAATGGGTTGGTCGGCTTAGGGGACTGCCCGTCGCTCGAGCATGCGGCCGTCGCTAGGAGGGCTAGGGCGGCCAGAGCTACTCCGACAAGTCGAGCACGAGTCATGCCGCCGAGATTATCGGGCCACCCAAGCTCCTCCGTCGTACGGGGCAGATGGAGCTGGCCTCAGTTCCCAGACTGGATTCGCAGTTGGCGTACTCCCGCTGATACCCTGAATGTTGCCGTGTAACGGCCACGGATTGATAGTGCCCCGGTGGACAAGCCCGAGCGCGCCGTGCAACGAAACCCTCAGAGGAGA
>NZ_JAKFEL010000239.1:0-11869 GCF_036675695.1 Aeromicrobium sp. | reverse complement strand
GCCCACGTGGACCTTCCGCTGGAAGGTTCGTGCCACCTCACCCGAGGAAGTGAACACGGCGGTGCCGTTGCCGTACGGGTTCGAGTTGATGAGCTCGATCGCGGCATCCAGCGTCGGAACCCGTAGCACGGTGAGCACGGGTCCGAAGATCTCGTCGGTGTAGACCGACATGTCAGTGGTGACGTTGTCCAACAGTGAAGGGCCGACGAAGAAGCCCTCCTCGTGGCCATCGACGACCAGGTCTCTGCCGTCCACGATGACCTTGGCACCGGCGGACTCACCCTGACCGATGTAGTCAACGATGCGGTCACGCGACGCCTGGGTCACGACGGGACCCATCTCGGCATCGGGATCTGTGCCCACCGACACGTTGAGACCGACCGAACGCTCTCGGATCTTGTCGACCAGAGTGTCGGCGCTCAGCCCGACGGCAACTACGGCGGAGATGGCCATGCATCGCTGCCCAGCGGATCCGTAGCCGGCTGCGACGATGTGGTCGGCGGCGAAGTCGAGGTCGGCGTCAGGCATCACGACGGCGTGGTTCTTGGCACCGCCGAGCGCTTGTACTCGCTTGCCGGTACGCGAGGCGTTCTCGTGCACGTACTTCGCGATCGGGGTCGAGCCCACGAACGAGACTGCAGCAATTCCCGGGTGCTCGAGGATCGCGTCGACCGCGACCTTGTCGCCGTGCACGACATTGAACACGCCGTCCGGCAGGCCGGCCTCGGTGTAGAGCCGAGCGACGAGGTCAGATGCACCCGGGACCCGCTCGGAAGGCTTGAGGATGAAGGTATTGCCAGTCGCAATCGCCACCGGGTGCATCCACAGCGGAACCATGATCGGGAAGTTGAACGGGGTGATCCCGGCGACCACGCCGAGCGGTTGGCGGAACGAATGCGTGTCGACGCCACCGGATACCTGGTCGTTGTACTCGCCCTTGAGCAGTTGCGGGATGCCGCAGGCGAACTCCACGACCTCGCGACCACGTACGACCTCACCCTTGGCGTCGTCGATCGTCTTGCCGTGCTCGGACGAGATGATGGCGGCCAGCTCGTCCTCGTGCTGCACCAACAGCTCACGGAACGCGAACATGACGCGTGAGCGAGCTGTCACGGAGACCTCGCTCCACGTCTCGTAGGCCTTCGCGGCCGCGACGACTGCGGCATCCACGTCACCAGCAGCCGCGAGGCGAACCTGGGACTTGGGAGTGCCGAGCGCGGGGTCGAACACGTCGCCGAAGCGGTCACTCTCACCCTGGAAGCTCGCGCCATTCACATAGTGGTCGTATTGCGTCATGCGTCGTCCTTCGTGTCGTTGGAAGCCGGCGCGAGGTGGTGGCGCTGGCCCTTCTTGTGGTCTTCGTAGGTCGCGCGGGCGGTGCGGGTCGAGTCGAGCGCTGAGGTCTCAGCTACCGGCACGTCCCACCAGGCCGGACTGTCGGGCGCTGGAATCAGCGGGTTCGTCTCGACGTGGATCACCGTCGTACGCGGCGATGCCTTCGCTTGGACCACGGCCTTGCGGAACCCGTCGATGCCCTCGGCACGGATGACGTCAGCGCCCAGGCTTGCGGCGTTCGCCGCAAGGTCGACCGGAAGCCGATCGCCGTCGAGACCTGTCGGCGTGCGGTAGCGGTACTGCGTACCGAATCGCTGCGATCCGAGCGACTCTGACAGGGCACCGATCGAGGCGAAGCCGTGGTTCTGCACCAGGACCACGATGACCTTGATCCCCTCGGCCACCGCCGTGACGAGCTCGGTGTTCATCATGAGATAGGAACCGTCACCAACCATGACGAACACGTCGCGACCAGCCTCGTCGAACAGAGTGTGCTCGTCCTCGACCGCCATGCGTACGCCCAGACCGCCTGCGATCTCGTAGCCCATGCAGGAGAAGCCGTACTCGACGTGATAGCCCTTGCGGTCACGCGTACGCCACAGCTTGTGAAGATCTCCCGGCATGGAGCCTGCCGCACACAGCACCACGTCACGGGGTGCGGAGAGCTCGTTGACGACGCCGATCACCGCCGACTGCGCCGGCAATGGCTCAGCATCGACGTCGTAGGCGGCCTGGACGATTGCGTCCCACTCCCCTGCCAGCTTGGTGGCGCCAGCGGTGTGGGTCTTCGGCGCGGTCCACTTGTCCAGCGCGGCAGCCAGGGCGAGCAGGCCTTCTCGCGCGTCGGCGACAAGGCTGGTCGCCGACAATTTGTGGGCATCGAACGCCGAGACGTTGAGGTTGACGAACCGTACGTCTTCGGCAGCGAACACTGTGTGCGAAGCGGTCGTGAAGTCGCTGTAGCGGGTGCCGACTCCGATGACCAGGTCAGCTTCAGCGGCAAGGGCGTTCGCCGCGGTGGTACCGGTTGCCCCGATCGCTCCGACGGACTGCGGGTGGTCATATGGAAGCGCACCCTTGCCTGCCTGGGTCTCCGCCACCGGGATGCCAGTCGACTCCGCGAGGGCACGCAGGGCGTCGTTCGCCCGGCTGTAAGTCACGCCTCCGCCAGCAACGATCAGCGGACGTTTCGCTGCGCTGATGGCCGCCACGGCGCGCTCCAGGGCGGCGCGCTCGACCGTCGGGCGTGCGACGTGCCATACCCGCTTGGCGAAGAGCTCATCCGGCCAGTCCCAAGCCTCAGCCTGTACGTCCTGCGGCAACGCAATGGTCACGGCACCGGTCGCCGCCGGGTCGGTGAGCACGCGCATCGCGTTGAGCAGCGCCGGAGCGAGCTGTTCGGGGCGGTGCACGCGGTCGAAGTAGGCCGACACCGGGCGGAACGCGTCATTGACGGACACGTCGCCGTTGGCGGGATCCTCGAGCTCCTGGAGCACAGGATTGGCAACCTTGGTGGCGAACGTGTCGCCAGGCAGCAGAAGCACGGGAAGTCGGTTGATGGTGGCCAGCGCGGCACCGGTGATCATGTTCGTCGCGCCCGGCCCGACGGACGCTGTGACGGCCATCGCCGCGAGCCGGTCGCGCTGGCGTGCGTACGCAACGGACGCATGCACCATGGCCTGCTCATTGCGACCCTGGAAGTAGCGAAGGTGCGACGGCTCACCCGACAGCTCACGTTCGAGCAGCGCCTGACCGACTCCGGCTACGTTGCCGTGGCCGAAGATGCCCCAGCAGCCGGCAAAGAAGGCGTTCTCCACGCCGTCACGCTCGACATACTGTGCCTCGAGGAACCGCACGACGGCTTGGCCGACGGTCAGACGTTCACTCATGCCTTCACCTCGCCAAATGGGAGTCTGGGGTCGATCGGTTGGTCTGCCCAGGAGTCGCGTACCCACGTATGTGCGGGGTCGTCGCAGATCAGCCAGGCGCGCTTCTCGCCGGGACCGGCCATCACGTTGAGGTAGTAGAGGTCGTAGCCAGGCGCCGCGATCGACGGGCCGTGCCAACCGTGCGGGATGAGCACCGCGTCGCCGCTGCGGATCTCGGCTGTGACGTCGATGTCAGCGCCCGTGTGGCCGTAGACGCGCTGGAAGCCGATGCCCGGTCCCGTCGGTCCGTCAGCCACCTCGAAGTAGTAGATCTCCTCGAGCGCAGTCTCGCCATCGCGCTCCTCGTCGTGCTTGTGAGGGGGCCACGACGACCAGTTGCCGCCCGGGGTCAGCACCTCACAGGCGATGATGCGGTCGGCCTCGAGAACGCCGGGAACTCCAAAGTTGTTCACCTGTCGGCTCGCCTGCCCCGCCCCGCGCAGCTCGACCGGCACATCGGCCTTGGCAAGGTATGCGGCAGGCAGCTTGTGTTCGCAGCGTGCGGAGGCGAGAGCGAAACGTCCGCCAGCCGCACTGGTGATCGTGAGCTCGGCGTCACGCGGGACGTAGACCACGTCACTGGGTCCGGCGAACACGTGCTCCCGCCCTTCGAGCGCGAACGCTGCGCCATCAGCCGTCACGTCAGCAGCGCCGCCGAGCGACACGACGACATGCTCCGAGTCCTCCGTGCCGAGCTTCTCGCTCTGACCGGGAGCGAGCTCGAGAATCCGCAGCCCGCAGTGGTCCCAGCCAGCTGACTTGGCAGTGATCTCGAGAGCAAATGGCGCAACCGCCGCCTCCCCTGCACGTAGGACTTGGCTCATGCCATCATCTCCACGGTGGCGTCGACGGCAGCCTCAACATTGCCGTCGGGCGGGAAGAGCAGCGATCGACCGACGACCATCCCTTTGACCATGGGACTTGCGAGCGCCTTGGACCACGCCGCGAACTGCGCATCCTGGTCGGCACCAACCTCGCCGCCGAGCAAAAGCACGGGAAGCGTCGTCGACGCCAGAACCGTCTCCATGTCATCGATGACCGGCATCTTGAGCCACGTGTGTGCGGATGTCGAGCCGAGTCCTGCTGCCACGGTGGCCGACCGGACGACCGCTTCGGTCGAGAGGTCGTTGCGGATGCGCCCGGAGCCGTCACGACCGGAGATGAAGGGTTCGACCATCGCCATCAGCTGACGTTCGGCGAGACTGTCGACCGCCTTGGCCACGGACTCCATCGTCGCCACGGTGCTCGGGTCGCTGGGGTCGATGCGGAACAGCATCTTGCCGCCCTGGTAGCCCGCTGATGAGATGGCGTCTGCGGTGTAGGCCGTGAAGCGGTCATCAATCTCGAACGCAGTCCCGGCCAGGCCGCCGCGGTTCATCGAGCCGATGACGACTTTGCCCTCGAGCGCGCCGAGGATCAGCAGGTCCTCGATCAGGTCGGCGGTGCCGAGGAATCCGTCGACGCCGGGCCGATCGAGCGCACGCACGATCCGGTCGAGCAAGGCGACTCGGTCACCCATCGCGAGCGGGTTGTCACCGGCCCGCAGTGCACCGCGCGCTGGATGATCGGTCGCGATGAGCATCAGGCGTCCGGTCTCGCCGACCAGACCCTTGGGCTGCGTGCGGGCACGAGCCAGTTCGGCGATGCGCTCGGGGTGCAGGGCACGGGTCTCGACGATCCCGGCGATGCTCTTGGCGGTGACGGCGGTCATCGCGCAACTCCTTGGTTGTTCTTCATGTAGGCCGACAGCTGATCGGCGGTGGGCATGGCGTCGGCGCAGGACATCTGTCCGGCCACAAAGGAGCCAGCGGCGTTGGCGGTGGCGAGCATGTCCTGCAGCGAGGCGTTGGTCAGCAGACCGTGTACGAGTGCGCCACCGAACGCGTCGCCGGCGCCGAGGCCGTTGACGACATCGACCGGGACGGGTGGGACGACGACGGACTCGTCACCGCGTACGCCAAGCACACCGGCCGGACCCTGCTTCACGATGGCAAGGTCGACGCCCGCATCCCGGAGCGCCTTGGCCGCTGCGTGAGGCTCGGTCTCGCCGATCGCGACCTCGCATTCCTGCTTGTTGCCGAGCGCGACTGTGACGTAGGGCAGAACCTTGCTGATCTGAGCGGTCGCCGCATCGGCGTTGTCCCAGAACATCGGCCGATAGTCGAGGTCAATGATCGTGGTGCCATGCCCGGCGCGAGCCTCCAGCGCTGCCTGGTGGGCCTCGCGACTCGGTTCCTGCGACAGTCCCGTGACGGTGACCCAGAAGATGTCAGCGGCGCGGATCGCGTCGTAGTCGAGCTCATCGGGGCTGATGTGCAGGTCGGGAGCCTTTTCGCCGCGGTAGAAGTAGAGCGGGAAGTCGTCGGGCGGGAATATCTCGCAGAACACCACCGGTGTCGGCACGTCCGGGACTGAGGTCACCCACGTATCGTCGACGCCGAAGCCCTGGAGTGCCTGGTGGACGAACTTCCCGAACGGGTCGCCTCCCGTGCGCGTGATGGTGGCTGCGCGATGACCGAGGCGAGCTGCGGCGACGGCCACATTTGTGGAGCTGCCACCGAGGAACTTGGTGAACGTCGAGACGTCTTCGAGACCTACCCCCACCTGGTTGGGATAGACGTCGACGCCGACGCGTCCCATCGTGATGAGTTCGTGCGTATTGGTCACGCCAGGGCCGCCGTGACGAAGTCGAGGCACTTCCGGACATTGGCGATGGGGCCGACACCCTCAGGCTCGCCGTTCTTGAGCATCAGATCCTGCTCGAGCACGTACCAACCGTCGTAACCCGCATCACGCAGCGCGGCGATCATCGCGGCGATGTCGACATCCCCCTCACCCAGGACTTGCCACATACCGTCAGCAACGGCGTCTGAGAACGACACCTCGCCGGCGACGACCTTGGCGGCCTTTGCGGTGTCGACGTCCTTGAGATGCACGTGCTTGACGCGATCGAGGTTGGCGAGCGTGATCGACACCGGGTCGGCGCCAGCTGCGGCGAGGTGACCCGTGTCGATGCAGAAGCCGATGTGCGAGCCATCAACGACGCGCTGCACGTCGTCGGCGTTCTCGACCATCGTGCCGATGTGCGGGTGGACGACGGCGATGACGCCGCGCTCGACCGCATGGTCGGCAATGCGGTCGAGATTGCTCAGCAGGGTCTTCCACTGCAGCTCGTCGAGAACCGGTCGGGCGTCATAGCCCGCAACACCAGTCGATGCGGCAAGGACGACGACGCCGGCACCGGTCGCGAGACAGTTGTCGATGAAGACGTCAACGCTGGCCAGCGGGTCGCTGGCCGGGTCATGAAGCAGCACTGGCAAGAAGCCGCCGACGGCTTGGAGGTGATAGGTCTCAAGGAAGGCCTTCTTGGCCTCGGGCGCATCAGGCAGGAAGCCCTCAGGGCCGAACTCGGTTGCCATCAGGCCCAAGGTCTCCATCTCGGCCATAACCCGTTCGCGGGGCATCTGGTAGCCCCAGTCGGGTACTTCACAGACCCCCCAGGAGATGGGGGCGCCGGCCACTCGGGGACCGGCGGGGCGGAGATCGCTCACGGTCATGCTCGTCCTTTTGGTTTGTGCTGACAAAGTATCAGGGTCGAGTGTGTCTCCCATCACACGGCTTGTCAAGCCTTTGTCATGACATATTGACGTACGTACATTTGCGGCTAGATTGTGCGCATGCCCGGCACGAAGTTCACGCTCGATCGCTCCAGCCCTGTGCCGCTTTACTTTCAGGTTGCAGAGCATTTCGAGCAAGCCATCCTCAGCGGCGAGATCGCGCCCGGAGAACGTATTGCCAACGAGATCGCCCTTGCGGCGGACCTCGGACTGTCACGACCGACGATGCGCCAAGCCATCCAGGTGCTCGTCGACAAGGGCATGCTGGTCCGCAAACGCGGCGTTGGCACCCAGGTCGTACGCGGCAAGATACGTCGCTCGGTCGAGCTGACCAGCCTGTTCGACGACCTCAGCGCAGCTGGGCAAAAACCCCGGACCGAAGTTGTCGCCGTCGGCAAGGTGCCCGCGGACGAGGACGTCTCTCGTGAGCTACAGCTGGACGTTGGCGAGGACGTGTGGTCCCTTGAACGCATCCGATACGTCGGAGCTCAGCCACTTGCGCTGATGCACAACTTCATACCCGTCGACGTCGTGGACCTCGAAGCGGTCGACCTCGAGGAGAACGGGCTCTACGCCCACTTGCGGGCCTGCGGAATCCTCATGCGAGTGGCCCGGCAGCGCATCGGCGCGCGAAGCGCCACCTCCGACGAAGCAGCACTGCTCGACGAAAAGAAGGGCGCTCCCCTGCTGACGATGCAGCGGACCGCGTACGACAACGCCGGTCGCGCCGTCGAGTACGGGAAGCACGCCTACCGCCCCGATCTCTACGCGTTCGAGCTGACACTCGTCGACCGCTGAGGCCCGTCAGCCGCTAGTCCCTGGTGCGGAGCCAGACTGTCAGCGCGCCCAGACCGAGGACCGGATCCAAAATTGCGAACGGCACGACGAGTCCGGCATCGACCGTGTCCGTCGCAACCAGAGCCAACAGGAAGACCGGCACGATCAACACCCGGTCGAAGACAGTTGCGAGCCCGAACGAGTCGGCACGGGTCCGCGCTCCCATGATGTAGAACCAGCCGATCACGCCCATGACGAAGCCCAGGACGCGCACCAGCCCGGACTCCCCCGCCTCGAAATCAGCGGCGCCGATCAGCTGCGTCACCTCCGGCCAGGCATAGACAACGACGCCGAACACGACGTACAGGACACCGTTGGCAGCCGTGTACTTGGACAACGGTGTCGACGGGCCAGAGGCCCACAGGGTCTGGAAAAACTTGCCCATCATCCTGGCTCGACCTCGGCCTTGAGCGCCGCGAGGGTCGCGTTCATACCCGCGAGCAGTTCGGTGTCATGGTTGTCGGCGCCGCCGAGAGCCCACTTGGCGGTGAGCCGTACGGACAGCGACGGATCGGGCAGCGCCGTGCGACGCTCGACGACCCGAGTGCCAGTCGAGGTCGGCTCGAGGTCGTAGGACCACTCCACGTCGGTCGGCCAGACGTGGAACGCGAACGATCCATTGCCGCTGTCATTGGTCGGAGGCTTCCAACGCGTGATGCGAGCCGTCGTCGGCCAGGCAAAGCCCTTGCGCCGGTTGATGTTGAGGCTCCGACGGCCGACCTTGGGTTTCCCGAAGGTCCGCATGACGACGAGCTCGGGACTGCGCTTCTTCATGGATGGCACATCGGAGATTGCTGCCCACACGTCTTCGGGCGACGCGGCGATCTCGATCTCGGCCACGAGTGGTGGCTGACCCATCAGGCAGCCTCCGCCGCGGCCTTGATTCGCTCCAGTGTTGTGCTGATGCCGACGCTGAGCGACGCCTCGAAGGTCTCGGCGCCGCCGAGACCCTTGTCAACGCTGACGTCGGAGAACTTGGTGGTGCCATTGGGGATGGTGCGTGACTCAGTGAGGAGGGTGCCTGCTGCCGTGGGCTCCAGCTCGTACGTCCAAACCGAGCGGTTCTCGACGATCTTGAAGGCGAGCTTCTTGTTGGGCTCGAACTCGACAACCTTGGCGGTCGTCGGCCAGCGCAGCTTGCCCTGACCGTTGATGTTGAACGTACGGGTGCCGTGCTTGACACTGCGTCCCAGAACGATCTGCTTGAGCACCTGCGGGCTCCACTCGGACATGCGCCGGAGGTCAGACACAAGGGCCCATACCTTCTCGGGTGGAGCGGCGATCTCGACGCTTCCCTCGATCAACTGCTTCACGGCCATGGTGCTCCTCAGGTCGGTTCGTTCAGGCCTGTCGTGGCGCCGCCGGAAGTGCTCGCATCGTGCGCGTGCGGGCGTTGAGCCACGTGACGAGCCAGTCTCCCACCTGTGGGTGGTTGAGGAGCGCAAAATGGTGAGCGCTCGGGAGGTATTCGAACCGCGCGCCTTCGACGATCGCACCCGTCCGTCCCACTCCGGTTGCCGACGAGAAGTGGACGAGCAGGTCACCGAGCACCGAGCTCAACGGGTGACCCTGCGAGGCGCCGAGAGTGGCAGCAACAAAATGGTATTCGGAGTGCGGGAGCGGCGCGGCCGCAATGCGGTCAAGGCCCCACTGTTCGGTGAGGTCCTGGCCTTCCCACTCATCCTGGGTGATGTAGCCGTGGCGCAGGTCCACGATCCCCGCCGAGCGGCTCTCAAGGATTGAGCTGAACGGTGCCGACTCGGGCCAGAACCGGAGCAAGCGCGAACCGATGTACGCAACCTTCTCGAGATTGGCGCCAGCGTGGGGTGTTCCGAGGCAGACGACATCGCGTACGAGGTGCTGCCACGTCTGGCCTGACGCCGTGGCGTGGTTGGTGGCCGCGCGAACGACGAGACCGCCCATCGAGTGGCCGACCAGGGTGATGCGGGTGACAGCGACCGGCCACGAAGCCACGAGCTGCTGAAGCAACGTGTCGAGATGTTTGCCGTTCTCGGAGATGTGAAGGCCAGTGTTGTAGCGGAGCATGACCGGCGTGCCGTCGGTCTCGGCGGTGACGCGCTGGGCGTACGTCGTGCCCCACTTCTCAGCGGAGTTGCTCCACGACTCGTCGTTCTCGCACAGACCGTGCAAGAAGACGACCGGATGGCTGGAGGCACCGCGGAACGCCTCGGCCAACGGCCAACCCGTTGCGGGGATGTCCTCACCGTCGACCCGGATCGACATCGTGATGGCCTGCGGGTCATCGAGCATGCGCAGCTCGTCGCCGATCAGTCCGTTGACCGCAGCCACGATGAGGCGGCCACGACGTGAGCTCTCGATCGGACGACCCACACCCTTGCTCGACAATGCCCGGATCGAGCCGCTCGACAGACGCAGCAGACCAGATATCGCGCCATAGACGCTGGTCACCGCCGCATCATGCAGCGACTCGGGAACCTGGCTGCCGATGACGCGGGTGGCCCGAAACGCGCGCGACGTGACGGCCTGATGCAGGTCGCGAATCGTCCCGACGATCAGTCGATCGCCGTAGTCGAGCGCGAGTGCAGCGACGTCAGTCGTGCGTGCGGTGTCGGCGGGCATGACACCAGTGTGCCGGTCTTGCCACACGAAGTGGCAATTCCGGCAACGCGTTCTTGGTCACTCCCGGCGTCAAGCCTTCTTGGCTGCGGCCTTCTTGGCAGGTGCCTTCTTGGCGGCCTTCTTGGCGGGGGTGGCAGCGGCGTCGGCCTCGTCGGCGGGCGCCTCGTCGCTGTAGGTACCGTCAGCCAGCAGACGCGAAAGCTCGATCTCCGTACCGGACTTGTCCTTGACCTGAGCCGACTCGACGAGCGATGCGAGGGCCTTGCCGCGCAATACTTCGCTGACCATCTCGGGCACGTGGTTGTGCTCCATGATGTGCTGGATGTAGGCGCTGGGCTCTTCGCCCGACTGCTGGGCGCGACGCATGATGTGTGCCGAGAGCTCGGCGTCATCGATGCCGAACTCCTCGGTTGCGACGACCTGGTCGAGCACGAACTGCGCGATGAGCGCTTCACGTACCCGCTTCTCGAGTTCAGCCTCGAACTCTTCCTTCGTCTGCTCTTCGTCAGCGAGGTAGGTCTCGAACGGGATGCCGGCCATCTCAAGCTGCTGCTCGATCTGCTGGCGGCGCGAGTCGAGCTCCTCCGTGACGAGGTTCTCGGGCAGCGGAGCGTCGATCTTGCTGACGATCTCGTCAAGGATCAGGTCGCGGGCTTCGTTGGCCTGCTCCATGCGCTTGCCGCGAGTCACGCGATCGGTCAGATCGGTACGAAGCTCTTCGAGCGTGTCGAACTGCGACGCGGTCTGGGCGAAGTCGTCGTCGAGGTCAGGAAGCTGCTGCTCCTTGACGTCCTTGAGGACAACCGTCACGTCAGCGTCTTCGCCGACCATGTCGCCACCGGCGAGTTGAGTCGAGAACGTGTTGGACTCCCCGGCCTTGAGACCGATGATCGCCTCGTTGAGGCCGTCGAGCATCGTGGCCGAGCCGATCGTGTAGGGCATGCCTTCAGCCTGGGCAGCCTCGATCGGCTTGCCGTTCTGGGCGGCCGAAAGGTCGATCGTGACGAAGTCGCCATCGGCGGCGGCACGCTCAACCTCGGCGAATGTCGCGAAGCGCTTGCGCAGTTCTTCGAGCTGCTCGTCAACGTCATCGGCGGTCACTGCGGCATCGGCAACTGTGACGGCGATCTTGGAGACGTCGGGGAGGACGAGCTCGGGACGGACGTCGAGCTCGGCGGTGATCTCGATCGGCTCGCCGTCGACGAACTTCGTCAGGTCGATGTCCGGCTGGCTGAGCGGCTGGGTCTTGGTGTCCTGGAGTGCCTGGCTGTACCAACCGGGCAGCGCGCTGTTGATGGCTTCGTCGAGGACCGCGGGGCGACCCACACGCTGGTCGACGATCGTGTTGGGGATCTTGCCCTTGCGGAAGCCGGGGATCGTGATCTGCGAAGAGATCGTCTTGTAAGCCGACTGGAGGCTGGGCTCGAACTCCTCGAACGGCACCTCGATGGTGAGCTTGACCCGTGTCGGGCTCAGGGACTCGGTGCTGCTTTTCACGTGCTGACTCCTGCGTATGTGGGATGTGGCGCTTGGGGGCGCAGCGGGCGACTC
>NZ_JAKFEL010000244.1:0-11876 GCF_036675695.1 Aeromicrobium sp. | reverse complement strand
CCTTGCGCGAAACAGGGGTCTTCAGACGGGCCTTGCGGGCCGCTTCTGCCTCTTTGCGACTCGGTGTTGCGCGCCCTTTGCCGGCCTCAGTCTCGTCTACCACCCGCGACACGCTACCCCGTAGGCTGGAACGCATGAGCATCGGTTCGCGGTTGTCCAGGATGTTTAGGGCGTGGCGTTTCAGGGGCAACGACCTCGAGAACCTCAAGGACAAGCTGGACGAGACCTACCGCACCCAGGCGACGCTGTTGCAGCAAGTACGCCGAGCGGTCGCGGACGTGGCGACCAGCCGCAAGCGCGTCGAGCTGCAGCTCGCAGCCCTCAATCAGCAGATGTCACAGCTCGATGACCAGGCCCGTCAAGCAGTCGGGCAGGGCAATGACGACGAGGCTCGCAGGATCCTGGCCCGCAAGGTTTCGCTCGAGAAGGCGGCTGCCGAGCTCTCAGAGCGCCACGCCGACCTGAAGGCCGAGGAAGACAAGCTCCACGACTCGGCGAGGAAGATGGAACACGACGTAGAAGACTTCCGGGCCCGCAAAGACACTCTGGCCGCTCGGCACACCGCAGCCAGCGCTCAGGCCGGCATGAACGACGCGAGTGAGGGGATCACCTCCGCCGCAGGCGGTGTCGGTCAGGCGATGGAAGTTGCCGAGCGCCGAACCCGTGAGCTCGAAGCCGCTGCCGACGCTGTCGACGAGCTCGTACGAGAGGGCCTCATCAGCAAGCCGGGTGAGAGCGCAAACGCTGCGGCATCCCGTCGTTTCGATGCCGCGCTTGACAGCCCGGAGGTCAGCCGCCAGATGGACGAGCTGACCGATGGCAACAAGACCGACGGAGCGAAATAAGTCGTGGCGCGTACACGCTTTCGCTCTGACCGCGGCCTGACGCTGCGTATGGGTGGCGTCGGACTAGGCCTAGGTGCGCTCTACGTCGCCTTCGGCGCACTGCTCATCACGCAGACCGGCTTCGCACTTGGCCTGATCATCACGCTCGGCATGGCCTGGGGCCAGTGGTTCTTCTCTGACACCCTCGCGCTGAAGTCGATGGGCGCCAAGGTGGTCGCTCCTGAACAGGCGCCTGAGCTACACGCCATGATCGACCGACTCTGCTCACTCGCCGACATGCCGAAGCCCAAGGTGGCGATCTCGGTCACCGACATGCCCAACGCGTTCGCAGCTGGCCGTACGCCCAACCACTCCGCCGTATGCGTGACGACCGGCATCATGCAGCGACTCGATGCCGACGAGCTCGAAGGCGTCCTCGCCCACGAGCTCGCACATATCGCGAACCGCGACGTCTCGGTCATGACGGTGGCATCGTCGCTCGGTCTGCTGGCCGGCTTCATCACCCGCTGGGGCATGTACTTCGGTGGCGGTCGCAACCGCGGTAACAACGGGGGAGGCGTGCCGTTCCTCGTGGTCCTGGCCGTCAGCCTTGTCGTCTACTTCGTCAGCTTCTTGCTGACCCGTGCACTGTCGCGCTACCGCGAGCTCAGCGCCGACCGTTCCGGCGCCTACCTGACCGGGCGTCCGTCGACGCTGTCGTCGGCGCTGGTCAAGATCTCGGGCGAGATGGCCCGCATACCCAACAAGGACCTGCGCGAAGGCTCGGCGATCAGCGCATTCTTCTTCGCTCCCGCGATCAACCGTGAGTCGATCGGTGCGCTCATGTCGACCCACCCGCCCCTGCAGCAGCGCCTGGACAACCTCGCCCAGATCGGCGCCGAGCTGTCCGAGAAGGGCTGAGTACGTGGGCCTCTTTGACTCGATCCTCGGGCGCAGCAAACCTCCCGAGGCCGACCTTGATGCGTTGTTTGCCGTCCCGCAGGCAGCACTGTCACTTGGCATCGAAGGTTTCACGCCTACTGGAGTCGGCGCAGTTTGCTACCGCCCGACCGAGGGAGGCGCGTTCAGCGACACCGAGGCACAGATCAAGCAGCTGGTTGCCACAGGTGGTGGGCCCACCATCGAGGGCACGACAGATCGATTCGGCTTCCGCTGGCTGATCGTCACGCGTACTGATGCCGACGTCTCCGGTCTCGTGACAGACCTCCACGCGATCAACTCCTCGCTCGCGGATGCCGGCTTCGGCTCCGCGTTGCTGTGCTCGACCGTCGTGTTCACCGCTCCCACGAAGAAGCGAATGGCACTCGTCTACCTCTACAAGCGCGGCACGTTCTACCCCTTTGCTCCCGAGACTGATGAGCGTCGCGACAACCCGCTCGAGCTGCAAGTACGTGGACTCATCGCGAACGACGTTGCCGTCGAGTCCGACCTCTCGCGCTGGCTCGCAATCTGGGGCGCTCCCGGGCTTTGACGAACGGCACTCCGCGATAGGTTGGAGCCGTGCCATTTTCGACCCTGTCCCGTGACCAGATCCAAGAGCTTCTCGTCGAGCAGTCGGCCAAGTATGTCGAGCTCCAAGAAGCCCAGCTCAAGCTCGACCTGACTCGCGGGAAGCCCTCGCCGGAGCAGCTCGATCTCTCCAACGAGCTGTTGTCACTGCCGGGCGACGACTTCAGGGACTCGGCCGGTACGGACACCCGCAACTACGGCGGTCTGACGGGCTTGACGGGACTGCGCGAGATCTTTGCCGAGATCATGCAGGTGCCGGTCGACCAGGTCATCTGCGGCGACAACGCCAGCCTCGCGCTGATGCACGACACCCTCGTGTTCTCGCTGCTGCAGGGGACCGTCGACTCGCCCAAGCCATGGGCCAAGGAAGACTCGATCAAGTTCATCTGCCCCGTACCGGGCTATGACCGTCACTTCGCGCTCTGCGAGGAGTACGGCATCGAGATGCTGCCTGTCGCGCTCAACGAGGACGGTCCCGACATGGATGCCGTACGCGAGCTCGTCAAGGACCCTGCGGTCAAGGGCATGTGGCTCGTCCCGACCTACGGCAACCCGAGCGGCTCCGTGGTCAGCGAGGCGATTGCCGCCGAGCTCGCCGCCATGGAGACGGCAGCGCCCGATTTCCGGATCATGTGGGACAACGCGTACGCGGTGCACCACCTGACGGAGGAGCAGACCAAGACCGCCGACATCCTCGGCCTGTGTGCGGCCTCGGGTCACCCCAACCGCCCGATGATCTACGCGTCGACGTCCAAGATCACGTTCGCCGGATCAGGCATCCCGTTCATGGGCGGCTCGGCCGACAACATCGCCTGGTTCCTCAAGCACCTCGCGAAGCGGACCATCGGACCCGACAAGGTCAACCAGCTGCGTCATCTGCGCTACCTCAAGGACGTCAACGGCGTACACGCACTGATGGACAAGCACCGCGCGATCCTGGCACCGAAGTTCTTGAAGGTTGTAGAGATCCTCGAGGCCCGCCTCGGTGGCCACGACGTGGCCACCTGGACAGACCCCAAGGGCGGCTACTTCGTCAGCCTCGACACGTCCGATGGTCTCGCTTCGCGAGTCGTGAAGCTCGCCAAGGACGCCGGGATCGCGATGACGCCTGCCGGTGCCGCGTTCCCGTATGGAGACGATCCGCGCGACCGCAACATCCGCATCGCGCCGTCGTTCCCCGGAATGGCTGAGCTCGAGCAGGCCATCGACGGGCTCGCCACGTGCGTGCTGGTGGCTGCCGCGGAGCAAGCACTGGCGAACTAGCCATCTGATGCGCGTCCTGATCGCTCCCGATGCGTTCGCGGGCACTCTCTCTGCTCCCGAGGCAGCGCGCGCGATCGCCGAAGGCTGGCAGCGGTATGCGACGGACGACATCGTCACGGTCGCTCCGATGGCGGATGGTGGACCCGGATTCGTCGACGTCCTACTCGCGGCCCTCGGCGGCCAGCTCGTCTCGGTCGTCGTCAGAGGTCCGCTGGGCGACGACGTGCCGGTGACAGTCCTGCACGTTGACGGGACTGCGTATGTCGAGAGCGCCCAAGCCTGCGGGCTGCATCTCGTCGATCCGCCGGATGCTCTGCGCTCGTCGACGTACGGGGTGGGTCAGGCGATCGCATCGGCCGTCGACCGTGGCGCACGCAAGGTCGTCGTCGGACTCGGCGGAAGTGCCACGAATGACGGGGGAGCGGGCATGCTCGCGGCCCTCGGTGCGACGGCGGATCAGCCGCTCGATGGAGGTCCCGAGGGTCTCGACGGAATAGTGGCCGCTGATCTCGGGCCGGCTCGCGCGCGGCTCGATGGGGTCGAGGTCGTGATCGCCGCTGACGTCGATGTGTCGTTGCTCGGCATGTTCGGTGCCACCAAGACCTTCGGGCCGCAGAAGGGCCTGTCCGAGCCAGACATCATCCGGGTCGACGGGATCCTCGATCAGTGGGTCGTCGCAACCTGTGGCTCGACTCCCGCCGAGCGCCGGCCGGCCGACGCCAAGGGTGCCGGTGCCGCCGGTGGGCTCGGCTTCGCGCTGATGCTGCTCGGCGGCAACGTGGTGTCCGGTATCGACCTTGTCACCGACGCGGTCGGGCTCACCGAGCTGGCCAAGACCCACGACCTCGTCGTGACGGGCGAGGGCACCTACGACTTCTCATCGCGGTCCGGCAAGGCCGTCTACGGTGTTGCGACCGTCGCTGCTGCAGCGGCTCGACCGTGCATCGTGCTGGCCGGTCAGGTCAGCGTCGCCTCACGCGAGATGCGCGCCATGGGTGTGGAGTCGGCGTACGCGGTCGCCGATCTGGTCGGTGTCGAGGCCGCAATGGGTGTGCCATTCGACTCACTGACGACACTTGCTGAGCGTGTCGCCCGGACGTGGTCGCCACGTCGTAAGGATTGAGCGCGTACGATGGAATGGAATCGACACGGCGCCGGTTGTTCACGGTGACGCTGTATCCAATCTTTTCAGGCAAACCAGAACTTTGGGAGTACGCATGACGATCGAGACTGAGCAGTCCACCGTCGAGACCACGCCGAGCACCGAGGTCACCCTCAGCGCCGGCGCAGCCGAGAAGGTCGGCAGCCTGTTGGCGCAAGAAGGTCGTGACGACCTCGCGCTCCGCATCGCAGTCCAGCCCGGAGGCTGCTCCGGCCTGCGTTATCAGCTCTTCTTCGATGAGCGTTCGCTCGACGGCGACCAGATCTTTGAGTTCGGCGGCGTCAATGTCGTTGTCGACCGCATGAGCCTGCCCTATCTCGGCGGCGCGACGATCGACTTCGTCGACACCATCGAGAAGCAGGGATTCACGATCGACAACCCGATGGCGACGGGCTCCTGCGCCTGCGGCGACTCGTTCCACTAAGTCCCCATGTAGTTACTGAGAGTTACCTCATACGACGGCCTTCCGCATAGCGGGAGGCCGTTGTCTATTCTTTACGGGTGCACCTCGCCATCACAGGTTCGATCGCCACAGATCACCTCATGACCTTCCCGGGCAAGTTCGCCGATTCGCTCGTGCCGGAGGAGCTCGACAAGATCTCGTTGTCGTTCCTCGTCACGGACCTCGACGTACGACGGGGTGGTTGCGGCGCGAACATTGCGTTCGCCCTCGCCAAGCTCGGTCACCGCACGCTCCTCGTCGGAGCTGTCGGCAAGGACTTCGAGACCGAGTACCGCGGTTGGCTGGATGACGCCGGCGTCGACACCAGCGGCGTCCTGGTTTCGGAGACCCGCCACACTGCCCGCTTCGTGTGCACGACCGACACCGACCTCGCGCAGTTCGCCACGTTCTACGCCGGCGCCATGTCTGAGTCACGTGACATCGACCTGTTCTCGCTCGGCAGCGACTTCGACCTCGTACTCATTGGCCCTGACGACCCCGACGGCATGCTGCGTCATACGCAGGCGTGCCGCGACAACGGCGTCGACTTCGCAGCCGATGTCTCTCAGCAGCTCGCCTGGGCCGACGGCGACGTCATCCGTCAGCTGATCGACGGGGCGACCTACCTGTTCAGCAACGACTACGAAGCAGCCTTGATTGAGCAGAAGACCGGTTGGTCCACTGCCGACGTCCAGGCACACGTCGGTACGCGCATCGTCACGCGCGGCAAGGACGGCGTCACGGTCTACCCGGCCGACGGCGAGCCGATCCACGTCGGCGCCATCGAGGGCGTCGTCGCCGTCGATCCGACCGGCGTGGGGGACAGCTTCCGTGCCGGATTCCTTGCTGGCATCGCAGCAGGTCTTGACTTCGAACGCTCCGCCCAGATCGGTTGCACCATCGCGGCGAGCGTCGTGGAGACCACCGGCACACAGGAGTACGTCCTCGAGCGCGAGGGCTTCCTCAAGCGGCTCGGTTCGACGTACGGCGAGCAGGCGCAGGCCGAGGTCGACGCCGCCCTGTCACTTGTATAAGTCACCCGTCCGACACGCCCTCGCAGGTGAGGCTGACCTCAGCGTCCCAGCACGCTCACGCTGGGCTAAGGTTCTTGATGTCGGAGACAGTCATGGTTCAGAAAGGCGCCCCGTGGGTCGTATGAAGTTGGCGATTCTCGCCTTTGCGGTGGTGGCCTTGAGCGCTTGTTCGCCCAAGGGCAAGACAGATCTCGAACGCCTCGGTCTGCCGGTTGCCGGCAGCGATCGTTCGCAGCCGATGTGGGAGCTGTGGCTCGGCGGATGGATCGCCGTTCTCGTCGTGTTTGTGCTGGTATTCGGCCTGATCGTCTACGCGATGGTCCGTTTCCGCCGACGCAGCGATGACGAGGTTCCGGTCCAGATCCGCTACAACCTTCCGATCGAGGCGCTCTACACGTTCGCGCCCGTCGTCATCGTCGCGGTGTTCTTCTTCCACACGGTCACCTCGCAGAACGAGATGCTCGAGAAGGTCAAGAACCCAGACCACACCGTCGAGGTCGTCGGCAGCAAGTGGCAGTGGGGCTTCAACTACCTCAGCGAGTCGGCCGTACCCGATGACGTATTCGAGGTCGGCACCCCCGAGGACCCGACCGAGTTGTGGCTTCCAGTCGATGAGTCCGTGCGCTTCAACCTCAAGTCGCCTGACGTCATCCACTCGTTCTGGGTGCCGGAGTTCTACTTCAAGCTCGATGTCGTCCCCGGTCGCGTCAACTCATTCGACATGACGCCGACTCGTGAGGGTGTGTTCACGGGCCGCTGTGCTGAGCTCTGCGGTCTCTATCACTCACGCATGATCTTCAAGGTCCACGTCGTCTCGCGGGTCGAGTACGACGAGCACATGAAGGACCTCTACGCGACCGGCAAGAACACGGGACGCCCCGCGGGTGCCAAAGAAGCCGACACCATTGCCGGTCTGAACGAAAACGGAGAAGAGGGCTGATGGCCGACGCAACGGCGACTGCCGCATTCGACGACGGCTCCGATCGCGCGGCCATTCGCGAGCGCACTCTGGGCCAGAAGGTCGTCACGGTTCTGACAACGACCGATCACAAGGTGATCGGCAACATGTACTTCGTCACGTCATTCGTGTTCTTCATCTTCGGCGGCATCCTCGCGCTGATGATCCGCGCTGAGCTCGCCCAGCCGGGCAGCCAGTACGTCGACGACGAGGTCTACAACCAGCTCTTCACGATGCACGGCACGATCATGCTGCTGCTGTTCGCAACGCCGCTGTTCTTCGGATTCGGCAACGCGATCATGCCGCTGCAGATCGGTGCGCCAGACGTGGCTTTCCCGCGCCTCAACATGTTCAGCTACTGGCTCTACCTGTTCGGTGGTCTGATCACGGTCTCCGGCTTCATCGCCCCTGGTGGTGCAGCGAGTTTCGGTTGGTTCGCGTATGCGCCGCTGTCGGACGCAGTCAACTCTCCAGGCGTCGGTGGTGACCTCTGGATCATGGGTCTGTGGATGGCTGGCCTCGGAACGATCCTCGGTGCCGTCAACTTCGTGACCACGATCTTCACGATGCGTGCACCTGGTTTGACGATGTTCCGGATGCCGATCTTCGTGTGGAACACGCTGGTCACCAGCATGCTCATCCTGATCGCGTTCCCGATCTTCGCGGCTGCGCTGCTCTCGCTCGAGGCTGACCGACAGCTGGGTGCCCACGTCTTCGACGCGGCAAACGGTGGCCCGATCCTGTGGCAGCACCTGTTCTGGTTCTTCGGTCACCCCGAGGTCTACATCATTGCGCTGCCGTTCTTCGGCATCGTCACTGAGATCTTGCCGGTGTTCAGCCGCAAGCCCATTTTTGGCTACATCGGCCTGGTCGGCGCGACGCTGATGATCGCGGCGCTCTCGATCGCGGTGTGGGCGCACCACATGTTCGTGACGGGTGCAGTTGACCTGGCGTTCTTCTCGTTCATGACCTTCTTGATCGCCGTGCCAACCGGCGTGAAGTTCTTCAACTGGATAGGCACGCTATGGGGGGGATCTCTGTCCTTCGACACCCCGCTGATCTTCGCTCTCGGCTTCCTCGTGACCTTCCTCTTCGGTGGTCTGACCGGCGTCATCTTGGCCGCGCCGACTCTCGACTTCCCGATCTCCGACAGCTACTTCGTGGTGGCGCACTTCCACTACGTGGTCTTCGGAACCGTCGTGTTCGCGATGTTCGCGGGCTACTACTACTGGTGGCCCAAGCTCACCGGCCGGATGCTCGACGAGAAGCTCGGCAAGATCCACTTCTGGCTGCTGTTCATCGGCTTCCACATGACGTTCCTCGTGCAGCACTGGCTGGGCGTTGAGGGTATGCCGCGTCGCTACGCCGACTATTCGCCGACTGATGGATTCACGACGCTCAACGAGATCTCTTCGATCGGTGCCTTCCTGCTAGGTGCCTCGACGCTGCCGTTCTTCTACAACGTGTGGAAGTCGCGCAAGAGCCCCAAGGTCAACCTCGACGATCCGTGGGGTTGGGGCCGCTCGCTGGAGTGGGCAACGTCCTCTCCTCCGCCACGCCACAACTTCGTCTCGCTGCCGCGCATTCGTTCTGACAGCCCTGCATTCGACCTTCACCACCCTGAGATCGCTGCGCTCGAGCTCGCTGACAACCCCGGGGAGACCTCTGGGCTGGCCGATGCTCCAGACGTGAACGGCAAGAGCGAAGCCATTTCCGACGCGAAGAAGAAGGGCCACTGATCGATGAAGGCCGAAACTTGGACAATCCTCGGTTGCGGGATCTTCTTCGCGCTGATCGCGCCGATCTACTGGCTCCTCACCGAAGACCCGACCGGTACGTCAGCTCTGGTCATGACGACCCTCCTGTGCGCGCTGCTGGGCTTCTACCTCGCAGTCGTGGCGAAGCAGATTCCCGATCGTCCTGAGGACCGCAGCGACGGCGAGATCTCCGATGGCGCGGGCGAGCAGGGCTTCTTCCCGCCCTACAGCTGGTGGCCGCTGTTCGCCGCCATGGCTCTCGCAGTGTGCGCCCTGGGCATCGTCTTTGGTTGGTGGCTGTTCATCATCGGTGCAGGCTTCGGAGCAATCACAGTCAGTGGTTGGATCTTCGAGTACTACCGCGGCATCCACGCCCACTGATCATCAGCTCTGCGCGTCGCCCGCGACGCGTCGCTTGAACCTTCTGTGCACGGCCTGCTTTGACACGCCGAGAGCGGCGGCAATGCCCGCCCAGCTCACGCCTGCCGTACGTGCACGCATGACCTCGAAGTACTCCTCGCGTTCGAGCTCGGTGCGAAGCTTTGCCACGCGCCTGAGCGCGGACAGCGGATCTTCAGGTTGTTCCGCCTGGGCGGTGATTCGTGCGGTCATGCCGTCAATATATGTTGACGTTCGTCACGACGTCAACATACATTGACGCGGATTCCTGCCCTGCGGTCACGTCTGCCTAGACTGGGGGAGTGAGGGAAATCCGCAGTATCGCTGCCTTGGCCTGTGTCGCCGCACTCGTGCTGGCCGGTTGCTCAGACGTCAAGGACGCTGTCACCCCCAAAGATCCGATCGCGCTCGAGGCGAACGTCGCCGAGAAGGCCGCGGGCGTGAAGGTCGACACGATCGTCAGTGCATCGGCCGAGGATGGTGAGATCACCGCGGCATCGCTGAAGTCCGCGGACGGCAAGGCGAAGGTCAAAGGGCGGATCGCGGACGGCAAGTGGATCGCCACACAGCGACTGGAGCCGGGCACTGCCTACAAGCTGACGGTCACAGGCACGGGTGAGGACGGCAAGGACAAGACGCTCACGAGGGCGTTCTCCACGGAGAAGCTCACCCTGGAACAGCAGACCTACCCGTCCGTTGCACCACTGCAGGGCGAGACAGTCGGAGTCGGTATGCCGGTCATCGTGACGTTCGACGTACCGGTCAAGAACCGTGAGCTGTTCGAACGCAACATGACCGTGAAGACCACGCCAGCAGTCGAGGGCTCATGGAGCTGGTTCAGCGACCGCGAGGTCCACTTCCGACCGGAGAACTTCTGGCCAGCGGGCACGAAGGTCAAGGTCGTGCTACGTCTCAACTCGCTGCCCGCCGCTGAGGGCGTCTACGGGCAACAGGACCAGGTCATCGCCTTCAAGGTCGGCCGCAAGGCAGTCAGCACGGTCGATGTCCGTGCGCACAAGCTGACGTACAAGGTCGACGGCAAGGTCAAGCGGACCATTCCGGTGTCGACCGGTGATTCCGGACACCGGTCCCGGCAGGGCACCAAGGTGATCATGGAGAAGTTCTCCAAGATCGACATGGATGCCGCCACGACAGGCGTCGATTCCGAGGACCCTGACTACTACAACATCGACAACGTCCGTTGGGCCATGCGAGTCACCAACTCGGGGGAGTTCCTCCACGCGGCTCCGTGGTCCGTCCAGTTCCAAGGCAACACCAACGTCAGCCACGGCTGCACCGGCATGAGCACGGCAAACGCTGCGTGGCTCTACAAGCAATCACGGCGCGGTGACATCGTGGAGTTCGTCAACAGCCCTCGACCCCTCGAGGACCGCAATGGCTGGACCGACTGGAACGTCGACTGGGAGAAGTGGCAAGAAGGCTCGGCCTTCGCCGCCTAGACAGACCACAAAGGAAGGGCCGCACCCCAATGGGGAGCGGCCCTTCTTCATGTCTGTGATCAGTGGACGCGGGGGATACCCGTCTCCGACACACCTTGGAACTCATCGCCCAGCTCAACGGGGTGACCGTCAATGTGAGCCATGTGCTCGTTGGCGTGGTGCACGTCGTCGACCGTCGGCTTGTCCAGAGCGCCGTGGTAGTAGCGCTTGCGAACCCAGGCCTGAATCTTGGCCTTGCGTCCGTTGGGCGCTGCCACGCCGTTCTTGTCCGTCTCAGCCGGCGCTGTGAGTTCTGGGAGCCGTTCGTGCGTCGTGAGTGCGTACTGGCGTACGGGATCAAGAGGTGCGTGACGCTCCGAGAAGCCGCCATCGGGCGAACGCTCGATGACGCCGGTCTCGTAGCCGTGCAGGATGCGGTTGGCGTCCTGACGCTGCAAACCGATGCAGATCCGCTTGGTCACGTGATAGGCGATGACCGGAAGCACGAAGAAGCCGATCTGGAGTGACCTCGTGATCATGAAGATGTCGAGGTTGAGGCGGGTGGCGAGGATGTCGTTGCCGCCAGCCATCCAAAGCACCGCATAGGCCGTCATGCCGGCGACACCGAGCGCCGTACGCGTCGGGGCGTTGCGGGGACGCTCGAGGAGGTGATGCTCCTTCTTGTCACCCGTCATCCACTGCTCGACGAACGGCCAGACGCCAAGCACGGTGAACAGAAGTCCCATCGCGCCGACGGCGGGGATGAAGACGTTCATGCTCCAGGTGTAGTTGAGCAGGTTGAACTCGAGGTCAGGCATCAGACGCACCGCGCCCTCGGAGAAGCCCATGTACCAGTCAGGCTGCGAACCGGCGGTGACCTCTGACGGGTTGTAGGGGCCATATGCCCAGATCGGGTTGATCTGCAGCAGTGCACCCATGAGAGCTGTGAAGCCGAAGACGACGAAGAAGAATCCACCGGCCTTGGCCGCGTAGACCGGCATCATCGGGTAGCCGACGACGTTCTTCTCGGTGTGTCCGGGGCCAGGCCACTGCGTGTGCTTGTGGTAG
>NZ_JAKFEL010000050.1:0-12025 GCF_036675695.1 Aeromicrobium sp. | reverse complement strand
GCATGACTTCGTCGAGGCGAAGATCATTCCGGTTGCCCAGGAGCTGGAGCAAGCCGACGAATACCCGACCGAGATCATCGAAGGGCTCAAGGAGCTCGGCGTCTTCGGGCTGACCATCCCCGAAGAGTTCGGCGGACTCGGCGAGTCCTTGCTGACCTACGCCCTCGTGGTCGAAGAGATCGCTCGCGGCTGGATGAGTGTCTCCGGTGTCATCAATACCCATTTCATCGTTGCCTATCTGCTTGAGCAGCACGGGACGGACGAGCAGAAGCAGAAGTACCTCCCCGGGATGGCTACCGGAGACGTACGCGGTGCGTTCTCGATGTCAGAGCCGGGCCTCGGTTCAGATGTCGCTGCGGTCACCACCAAAGCGACCAAGGTCGACGACGGGTCCTACTCGATCACCGGGCAGAAGATGTGGCTGACAAACGGTGCCACCTCGACGCTGGTCGCCACCCTGGTCAAGACCGACGAGGGTTCGGACTCGCCCTACAAGAACATGACGACCTTCCTGATCGAGAAGGAACCGGGATTCGGCGAGACGGCGCAGGGCGTCACGATCCCCGGGAAGCTCGCCAAGATGGGTTACAAGGGCGTCGAGACGACGGAAATGATTCTGGAGAACCACAAGATCTCGGCTGACCAGATCCTCGGCGGTGCCCCGGGCAAGGGCTTCTTCCAGATGATGGACGGTGTGGAAGTTGGCCGGGTCAACGTGGCGGCTCGGGCCTGTGGGTTGCAGATCCGTGCATTCGAGCTTGGAATCGCGTACTCGCAGCAGCGTGAGACATTCGGCAAGCCGATAGCCGAGCACCAAGCTGTGCTGTTCCGACTGGCCGAGATGGGCACCAAGGTCGAGGTGTCACACAACATGATGGTGCGTGCGGCACGTCTCAAGGACACGGGCGAACGCATGGACGTCGAAGCAGGAATGGCCAAGATGGTTGCTTCGGAGTACGCCAGCGAAGTTGTCGAAGCGTCGTTCCGAATCCACGGCGGTTATGGCTACTCCAAGGAGTACGAGATTGAGCGGATCTATCGCGAAGTCGCGTTCATGTTGATCGGCGAAGGCACCTCGGACATCCAGAAGATGATCATTGGTCGTAGCCTCCTCAAGGACTACAAGCTCTAACCAACCCGAAAGCAGACCCGGCATGCCTGAGATCTTCTCGCTCGAATATCCGCAGTCGCTCGGTATCTACGACAACTACGTCGATGCACAAAAGGCCGTGGACTATCTGTCGGACAACGAGTTCCCGGTGCAGAACTGTCTGATCGTGGGCACCGAGCTGCGTCAGGTCGAACGCGTCACAGGCCGCCTGACCTGGAGCCGTGTCCTGCTTGCGGGCGCCGCGTCGGGTGCGTGGTTGGGCCTGCTGATCGGCGTGCTGCTCAGCATCTTCACCGACAGCAAGTCATTCGCGGCAACCGTCCTCTTCGGCTTGAGCTTCGGGGTCATCTTCGGACTCGTGTCTGGCGCGATGGGCTACGCCGCAACGCGCGGCCAGCGCGATTTCAGCTCGGTGCAGAAGGTCGTTGCCACCAAGTACGAAGTTCTCGTCGAACACAAGCACCTCGCGACGGGCCAGGAGCTCCTGGCCAAGATGCCCGGCCAGAAGGTTGATCTCTAAACGTGAGCAAGACAAACCCAGGCAACTTCTTCGAGGACTTCACGATCGGGCAGGTGCTCCGCCACGCGACCCCCCGCACCGTGACTGAAGGTGATCGTGCGCTCTATGGTGCGGTCTACCCGACCCGGTTCGCGGTTCCGTCGTCAGCGGCATTCGCCGCGTCGGTTGGGCTGAGCCCGGCGCCGGTCGAGGACCTCATCGCGTTCCACATCGCGTTCGGCAAGACGGTCCCCGACATCTCGCTCAACGCGATCGCCAACCTTGGCTATGCCGAGTGCCGATTCCATCAGCCGGTCGTCCCCGGCGACACGATCTCGACGCAGTCCGAGGTCATCGGCCTCAAGCAGAACTCCAACGGCAAGAGCGGCGTGGTCTACGTACGTTCAACGGCCACCAACCAGCGCGACGAGGTTGTTCTCGACTGGGCGCGCTGGGTCATGGTGCACAAGCGTGATCACGATGCGCCCGCTCCGGAGACCGTAGTGCCCGACCTTGCTGACGCGGTGGCGGCCGCTGACCTGCTGGTTCCTGCTGGACTCGACTTCACCTCATATGACGACGTTGCCGCGGGTGAGCCGCACCGTTTCGACGACTACGAAGTCGGCGAGAAGATCGACCACGTCGATGGCGTCACGATCACCGATCCCGAGCACATGCTGGCGACGCGTCTCTGGCAGAACACAGCCAAGGTGCACTTCAACACCGAGGCTCGGCCCGACGGCACGCGTCTCGTCTACGGCGGCCACGTCATCTCGCTGGCTCGTGCGCTGTCGTTCAACGGCCTTGCCAACGCCCAGCTCATCGCCGCGATCAATGCCGGCGCGCACACGGCGCCTGCTCTTGCCGGTGACACGGTCTACGCGTGGTCCGAGGTGCTCGACAAGGCCGAAACCGGCGCACCGGGGGTTGGCGCGCTCAGGCTGAGGCTGGTCGCCACCAAGGGCCGCGACGAGTCGATGACCCTGCGCGGCGACGCGTCCGCTGATAGAGGGCAGAAGTACGCACCGGGCGTCCTCCTCGATCTGGACTACTGGGCGCTTGTCCCACGCTGACGCTGCTGTCGAGGATCAGCTGTGGCTCGTACGCCACGGCGAGACCGAGTGGAGCGCCAACGGTCGGCACACGTCGACGACTGATTTGCCGCTGACCGCCGCAGGCGAGGCGGCGGCGCTCCAGCTGGTTGATGCGCTGAGCGGTGTCGAATTCGAGCAGGTGCTGACGAGCCCGCGGCGGCGCGCCGTACGTACGGCCGAGCTTGCGGGCTTCCCAGATGCGGAAGTCGACGAGGATCTCGTCGAGTGGGCGTACGGCGACTACGAGGGCCTCACGACGGTCGAGATCCGCGAAACGGTGCCCGGGTGGACGATCTGGACCCATCCCAGTCCGGGCGGCGAAACCGGTGAGCAGGTCTCGGAACGCCTCGACCGCGTAATCGCCAAGGCGCGCGCCGTTGAGGGCAAGACGCTGGTGTTTGCGCATGGTCACTCGCTCCGGGCGCTCGCCGTACGATGGCTCGGCCTCGACATCGCAGAAGGTCAACGCTTCGTTCTGGACACCTCGACCGTGTCGGTCTTGGGCGTCGATCGAGGCACTCAGGTCGTGCGCAGCTGGAACACGCTGCCGTAGGCTGCCTTCGCGGGCGCGCTCGGGCGCCGCTGTTTTCGGGGGAAGTACATGATCAAGCGAACGACCGTTGCCGTCCTGGCGCTCATCCTGCTTGCCGGGTGCGGCGGATCCGAAGAACCGGAGAAGAAGGCGGCCCCGCCGCCGCCCAAGGTCTACGCGGCGGCTCAGCTCAAGGCTGCGCTCCCCAAGGCCAGCGACGTGCTGCAGGGCAAGGACGAGACGGGGAAATGCCCAGGCGACGAGTCCTGCGTCGAACCCACGGACGGGGTCGAGTTCAGCCGGAGCTTTGCGCTGAAGCTGCCCTTCACTGGCGCAGAAGCAGAGAAAGCCGCCCATGACGGCATTGCTGACTATCTCAACTTCACCGTCACCCAGAATGCGACGATCACAGCCGCGACAACCGCTCTCGCCTCGGATCGCAAGGAGCAGTCCGCCTACGACGGACCGTTCGACAAGAAAGCCGTCAAGACCGGGAAGGGCTTCACGTTCGGGCTGAGGGGGACCGGCGTGCTGGCTGACACTACCGTCGCGAAGTGGCCCGGATATGAGCTCGCGCGAGACATCACCCTCACCAATCTCGACGGTCGTGAGGAGGAAACGATTCGTGACTACGCGGTGCGGGTTCGCCGAGGTGCCGTCACGATTCACGTACAGATCGGCTCTGGGCAGGGCGAGCGAACCCTCAAGGAGTGCGAGGAAATCGCCCGGACAGCCATCAAGGACCCCCTCGCTCGTCTTGGCTGATCGAGGAAAGCCTCGCTCGATAGTCTGAGTGCTGTGACCATCGATCTGCATACCCACTCCAACAAGTCCGATGGCACGGATTCGCCGAAAGAGTTGATCCAGAACGCAGCCGCGGCTGGGCTTGAGATCGTGGCGCTCACTGACCACGACTCGACCGAGGGGTGGGCTGAAGCCGCAGGTGCCGCGAAGCGCGCTGATGTGCGTCTCATCAGGGGCATCGAGATCTCGACGAAGCTCGACGGCAAGAGCATCCATCTGCTTGGGTACGAGTTCGATCCCAAGAACAAGCCGCTGCTCACCGAGCTCGGCAAGGTCCTCGACGGACGCAACTCGCGCCTGCCCGCGACCCTCGAACGGTTGCGCGGGTTGGGCATCAACATCGATGCCAAGGATGTTCGTCGGCATTCCGTCAACGCGGCCGCAATGGGTCGTCCGCACGTCGCCGACGCATTGGTCGAACTCGGTGTCGTGGCCAACCGCGACGAGGCATTCGCGCACTATCTGACTCCCGGCAAGCCCGCGTACGTCGATCGCTACGCCGCCGATCTCGTCACCGCGATCCAGCTGGTGAAGGCTGCTGGCGGTCGTACCGTGCTGGCTCATCCTTGGTCGCGGGGGAGCAAGCGGATCCTGTCCAAGTCCCGCATCGCTTCGCTCAAGGAGATCGGCCTCGACGGCCTCGAGGTCGACCACAACGACCATGGCGAGGAAGATCGAGCGCACCTGGCTCAGATCGCCCGCGAGCTAGACCTCGTGCGTACGGGTTCCAGCGACTATCACGGCACCGGCAAGGTCGGCTTCGACCTCGGCTGCAACACGACTGCCTACGACCAGTTCCGCCGCCTCTTCGGCTGAGTCCCATCACACATTGAGCAACTGCTCAACTTTGCTGTACTCTCCCAATTGAGCGACTGCTCAAATATCGAAGGAGAGGCGATGAAGGCTATGTTTCGTGCAATCGACGGTCTACCGACACTGGCGCGGCTGACGGTGTCCGGCCTTCTCTGGGGCATGCTCTGCGGTCTCGGAGCTGCGATGCTCATGGTCTTCCTGTTCGTGGGGTCAGACCTGGAAGGCGGCTTCGACCTTTCGGAAGCGCTGTCGGTCCTCGTCTTCGGTCTGATCGTGTGGCTGACGTTCGGCCTCATCTACGGCGGCGCCATTGGCGGCACGCTGGGACTGGCCACTGGTCTGGTCGCAGGCCTGGTGCTCACCCTGATGCTTCGCCTGGTCCGCCCAACGGCAGCAGCGGTGATAACCGTGGTCCTTGTGCTTGCCGTGCAGATTGCGGTGGGCCTGGCGGTGGATGACACCGGCGGCATGTGGTGGATCCTGCCGGCGTTCGCGGTCTATCCAATGACACAGGCCTGCCTTGGCGCTGCAAAGGACTGGGCTGACCCGACGGTGCACGAGCATCGCCGCGATACGTTGGCTGCGTGACCGAGGACGTGCGTACGAAGGAGACTCGGCGCCGGTTGATTGACGCGACGATCGAGACGATTCGTACGCGTGGAATCGCGTCGGTCTCAGCTCGAACCATCGCGGCGACCGGCAAGGTCAACCAGGCGCTGATCTTCTATCACTTCGGAAGCGTGCAGGCCCTTCTCGGCGAAGCATCGCTGGTGACCACGGCCGAGAGGGTGGCGAAGTACGACGAGCAGTTCGACTCGGTGACCAGCTTCGCTGGGCTGATCGAGGTCGCGACCAGACTGCACGCCGAAGAGCACGCGGCGGGAAACGTCAATGTCCTGGCGCAGGTGCTCGCGGGTTCGCCAGCCAACCCCGAGCTGGCAAAGGCCACGGGTCAGGCACTGCAGATGTGGACCGATCGCGTCGAGCAAGTTCTTCAGCGTCTGCTGAAGGACTCGCCTATCGGCGAGGCACTTGACGCCAAGACCCTTGCGAACCTGGTGTCGGCGACGTTCATCGGGCTCGAGCTCGTCGGTCCTACGAAGCCAGGCAGCCCGGATGCGGATCTCGCAGGACTCGAACGCTTGGGTGTGCTCGCGGAGCTGATCGACGATCTCGGACCGATCGCCCGCCGAGCCGTACGGGCCAAGCTCCGCAAGGCCTAGGCGGACGGTCCGAACTGCTCGACCCGCACCATGCTCTCGCCGATGCCGGCGTCGGCGAGGATGCGGCCTGCGAAGCTGACGAACCCAACGGACCCGCAGACGTAGGCGCGCTTGGCACCGTATGCGAGCGCTTTGACCTCATCGGGATAGATGTGCGCCGCCACGCGATCGTGGTGGTTCTCCCTGGTCAAGGCGATGAGCGCCCCGTACGCCTCGAGCTCGTCCGCATACGGAAGGCGCTCCCGTGTCTGAGCCGAGGTGATCACCCTGAGCCGTGGGTCGATGCCCGTGCGCTTGGCGTATCGCATCATCGAGACGAACGGTACGACGCCAGAACCTCCGCCAATGCAGATCGACGGCTCGTCATCGTTCCAGACGAACCAGCGACCGATCGGCCCGCGCAGCTCGAACTCGTCGCCGACCTCGGCAACCTCGTGCAGGAACGGCGACACCTCACCACGAGGCAGGACCTCAACCATGATCTCGACGAGCGGATCATCGGGGTCAGAGGCAATCGAGTAGGACCGCTGGGCGGTGTAGTCGTCAGGTGCGCGCAGCCGAACGACGTAGTGCTGCCCTGGCCGGTGCGGCGTGCGGTCGGCAACCTCGAGTCGAATCCTGACGAACTGGTCATTGGGTCGATCGATCTCGCGCACGATGCCTGTGGTCCAGGATCGTCCGACCGGAACCGGGAGCTCGCTCATGCATCACCCTGGTAGCGCTGCTCGAGCCACGGGTCGCCGCGATCGTGGTAGCCGTTGCGTTCCCAGAATCCCGGCTCATCGTGGTCAAGGAAGTCGATGCGGGTGATCCACTTGGTCGACTTCCAGAAGTACAGGTGAGGCACCAGCATGCGTACGGGTCCACCGTGCTCAGGTGCGAGCGGCTGGCCGTCGAATTCCCAGACGATCCAGGACTTGCCGCCGAGCACATCGTCGAGCGGCAGGTTGGTCGTGTATCCGGTCGTCGCCGTCGCGACGACGTGGGTGGCTTCGCTCTTCGGGCGAGCGACCTCGAGGAGAGTGTCGAGGCTGACGCCGCCGAAGTTTGTGTCGAACTTCGACCATGTCGTCACACAGTGGATATCGCCGTTGTACGAGGAGGCTGGGAGGGCGCGAAGCTCTTCCCAGGACCAGCTCGTCGGATGCTCGACGAGTCCACCGATCGCGAGCTCCCACGTGGCGAGATCTATGCGCGGCATCAGCTCGGCTGTCAGAACAGGCCAACTGGTGCCGGTGTCGTATTGGCCCGGCGGTAGACGCTCGTCGGCGCCCTTCCTCATCCGACCGGTGAATCCACGGGTCACGCCCATCAGCTGTGCTCCTCTAGCTGTGCTTGTTCAAGAAGGGTAGCCAGGCGTCGACGAGGCCTTGGGGGTTTTCGACGCCGGGGGAGTGCACGCTGTCGCCGATGACGTGGACGGTCGTGCCGAGCCGTTCGGCCATCGACGCTTGTACGTCGTGTGGCCACGCGTCATCGTCCTGACCGCGGCCGACCCAGATCGGCAGGCCGAGTGCTTCGACCCGGTCGATGATGTCGGGTGCGTCGAGCAGGAGCTGGGTGATCGCCTTGAGCGACGGCACGGAGTTGCTGGTAAATCGCTTGGCGAGGAAGCGGGTGATCTGGGCGGGACGGCGTACGCCTTGCTCGCGCAACTCATGGATCTGCAGCAACGGGACCTTGCCCAAGGCCTGCACCATCATCCGCAGCGGCCGATGCGGGCTTTCGCCGAGAGCACCAGGTCCCGTGCCGAGCAGGCTCAGCGATCGCCACGTCGTCGGGCTGTCGACGGCAGCCTGCTGAGCGACGAGCCCACCGAACGAATGGCCCAGGAGATGCGTCGGTGCAGGTGAAGAGGCCTTTGCGACGGCGATGGCATCACGCGCGAAGCCGGCGAGCGAGAAGTCGTCGTCGGGCCGGGCGGCTGTCTCGTACTGGCCGCGCTGGTCATACGTGGTGACGTCGAACCCCGCGCCAGCCAGGAGCGGGAGAACCTGGGTGAAGTCTTCTTTGCTGCCGGTCCAGCCAGGTACCAGGAGGACGTGGGCGCGCGGGTTCTCGATGCGGGCCACGTGCGCGGCGAAGTCGGTGCCGTCGGCGTGGATCGCGACGGCTTCCACGCCAGCAGGGATTTCCAGCGTCTTGGGAATGCTCATGCTCTAGCGGCCACGCTTGGCGGCCCGGGTGACGAGCCCCTTGGGCAGGTAGCGAGCCAGCACGCTGAGCACCTTGTATCGGACCGACGGGATCGACACCGACTTGCCCTTTTCGAGGTCCTTGAGCGAAGTCTTGACGACCTTGTCTGCCTTGAGCCACATCCACTTGGGCACGCCAGAGACGTCCATCTGGCCGCGCTGATGAAACTCGGTCCGCACGAAGCCGGGACACAGCGCCATGACCGAGATGTTGACGTCGGCATAGTGCACGTTGGCCCACTCGGAGATGTTGAGCAGCCACGCCTTGTGGGCCGAATAGACGCCTCGCGGCGTGTATGCGGCGACGCTCGAGACGTTGATGATCTGTCCGCCGCGGCGACCTGCCATGACCTTGATCGCGGCGTCCATCAAATGCATCGGCGCGCGTACGAGGAGGTCTAGCTGGTTGTCCTCGTCAGCGATTGCCGTGGTGCCGAACCACCCTGCGAGGGACGATCCGGCGTTGTTGACCAGCAAGTCGATCGGATTGGTCGTGTCCGTAACGGCGTTGACGGTGCGGGCAAGGCCATCTTCGGTCGCGAGGTCAGCGGTGATGACGTCGACATCGATGCGGTGCTTGGCGCTGAGCTGCGCGGCGATCGCCTCGAGTCGCTCGGTGTTGCGGGCCACCAACACGAGGTCATATCCGCGCCTCGCGAGCTCCCGGGCGTACGCGTTGCCGATACCTGCGGTGGGCCCAGTGATCAGCGCGCGACGTGTCATGCCGTTAAGCATGCCAAACCCCCACGGTGAGCCGCCGTCTGGTCACGAGTCGCGGTGACACAATGTGGACCGTGACGACAACGATTGCGGTGGCCAACCAGAAGGGTGGCGTCGCCAAGACGACGACAGTGGCGTCGCTGGGGACCGCACTCGGTGAGCTCAAGCAGCGAGTCCTGCTGGTCGATCTCGACCCGCAAGGCAGTCTCACGTTCTCGGTTGGCATCGACCCCGAGGATCTCGACGTCACGGTCGCGGACGTCCTGCTGGGCACCTCGCTCGCCGAGGACGCGATTGTCATCACCGACGATGGACTGCATCTGCTTCCGTCGAACCTCTCCCTGGGCGGCGCCGAGGAGCAGCTCGTGGGACGTACGGGTCGCGAGCAACGGCTCCGGGTGGCGCTCGACAAGGTCGCGGGCGACTACGACTGGATCCTGCTCGACTGCCCGCCCGCTCTCGGTGTTCTCACGGTCGGCGCGCTGTCGGCAGCCGACTCGGTGCTCATACCGATCCAGGCCGAGACCCTGGCGCATCGAGGCGTGGGCCAACTGCTCGACACGATCCACGACGTGCGCCAGTTCATCAATTCCAAGCTGACCGTGATGGGCGTGCTCCCAACGATGTATGACGGCCGTACGACGCACGCGCAGAACGTCGTACGCGCCATCGGCGAGACGTATGAGCTACCGGTCATCACGCCGCCGATTCCGCGGACGATCCGGTTCGCTGAGGCTCCTGCGTACGGTCGATCGATCCTCGACACGGCGACGACCCACAAGGGCGCCGACGCCTATCGCCAGGTCGCTGCGTCGATGCTTGCTGCGCAGGGCTGAACCGAGCCCGGCCAGACGGCCCCCGCGATAAGATTGGGGCCATGTCCAAGCACCGCGCTCAGCACCGCGCACCCCGTCGTAGGGGTCGTATCGCTGCCGTCGTGCTCGCGCTTGGACTGACTGCCGGGGCCGGAAGCGCCGCAGCCATGGGCGTGATTCCGCAGCTGCAGAAACCTGAGCCCGCGTCAGCGTCGAATGCTCTTGCACCTGCTGCGCTCGAGACGGCAGCTCTAGAAGAGCTCAAGATCCCAGAACCCAAGGTGACGCCTGAGGCCCAGACGGTTGAGGCTGTCCCGGACGCAGCGGCGCTCCCTCCAAACTCGGGCACCGGTCTCCGGATCGTCTTCGACCAGAGCGATCAGCGCGTGTGGCTGGTCGAGAGCGATGGATCGGTCGAGCGTACGTACCTTGTGTCGGGCAGCAAGTTCAACAACCTGCAGCCCGGTTCGTACCGGGTGCAGTCGAAGTCGCGCACCGCCACAGCTTTCGACGGCAGCGGCACGATGGAGTACTTCGTACGGTTCACGACCGGGTTCAGCGAGCCGATCGGCTTCCACTCGGTGCCGCGTTACAACAACGGCGAGTTGGAACAGACCAAGGAGCAGCTCGGTACGCCTCTGTCAGCTGGCTGCATTCGCCAGTGGATGCCCGACGCGATCGCCTTGTGGGACTTCGCCCCCATCGGCACCCGCGTCGTCGTAACCGCGTGAACTAGTCCTGTTTGGAAACGGGTGCGCCACCGCGTGAACGGTTGCGGTTGCGCTTGCGAGGAGTGCGCGGAGCGCCGTCGCCCGAACCAGTCGATGCAGATGCGGTTGCGGCCTGCTTCTGGTCGCCGCCACCACGCTGACCGCCGCCACCACGCTGACCTCCGCCGCTGCGCTGGCCTCCGCCACCACTGCGACCACGACCACCGCGGTCGTCGTCCTTCTTGGGCTCACGGGGCGACGCAGCCTTGAGGCGACCCTTCACTCCACGGTCGATGCCGAGGTCGTGGAACAGGTGATCTGACGTCGAGTAGGTCTCCTGCGGCTCATCGAACGGCAGCTTCAGTTCGGTGTTGATGAGCTTCCAGCGCACCAGGTCAGCCCAGTCGACGAAGGTCACGGCGATACCGGACGCGCCAGCGCGTCCGGTGCGGCCGATGCGGTGGACGTAGGTCTTGTGATCCTCGGGGCAGTTGTAGTTGATGACGTGCGTGATGCCAGCGACGTCGATGCCTCGAGCGGCAACGTCAGTTGCGACCAAGATGTTGATCGTGCCCTCGCGGAAGCGGATGAGCGCCTTCTCGCGAGCGGGCTGCGCCATGTCGCCGTGCAGCGGCGATGCGGGGAAGCCGCGGTCGACGAGCTCATCGGCGACGCGCTGCGCCGTGCGCTTGGTGCGGGTGAAGATCAGCACCTTGCCGACGTCATCAGCCTGCAGGATACGACCGACGATCTCGGCCTTGTCCATCTCGTGGGCCTGCCAGACGAACTGCGCTGTCGCTGGCACCATCTGGTTGTCGTCGCCGGACTCGGCGCGGATGTTCATGGGGTGGCGCATGTGCTTGCGCGCCAGGCCAACGATTGCACCCGGCATGGTCGCCGAGAACAGCATCGTCTGACGGGTCTCGGGTGTCTTGGCGAGGAGCGACTCGACGTCAGGCAGGAAGCCGAGGTCGAGCATCTCGTCGGCCTCGTCGAGGACGAGCGACTTCACGTGCGACAGGTCGAGGGCGCCACGGTTTGCAAGGTCGAGCAGTCGGCCCGGCGTACCGATGACGATGTCGACGCCAGCCTTGAGTGCATCGAGCTGGGTCTCGTAGGGGACGCCGCCGTAGATCGTGAGGTTGCGGGTGCCGCGGAGCTTGGACGCAATCGTGATGTCGCTGGCGACCTGGATCGCGAGCTCGCGGGTGGGGGCGACAATGAGGGCCTGTGGCTTGCCGGCGACGACCTGGTCGTAATCAGGGTCGTGCGGCGCAACCGTGCGCTGGATGAGGGGGATGCTGAACGCCAGCGTCTTGCCGGTGCCGGTGCGCGCCTGGCCGATCAGGTCGGTGCCCATCAGTGCGACCGAAAGGGTCATCTCCTGGATGGGGAAAGCTTCTTCGATGCCGACCTCTTTGAGAGCGTCGGCGATCTCGGGCATGACGCCCAGATCTCTAAACGTAGTGATTGTCTTCTCGAATTCTTCGGATGCATGAGATTCTCAGA
>NZ_JAKFEL010000082.1:0-1704 GCF_036675695.1 Aeromicrobium sp. | reverse complement strand
CAAGGTTGTCGACTTCGGCGCCTTCGTGTCGCTGTCACCGGGTCGCGACGGACTGCTGCACATCAGCAAGCTCCGTGAGCTCAACGGTGGCCAGCGCGTCAACAACGTCGAAGACGTTGTGTCGGTCGGTCAGAAGATCCAGGTTGAGATCGCCGAGCTCGGCGATCGCGGCAAGCTCTCGCTCGTCCCCGTCCTTGAGGACAAGGGTGACGCCGCTGCTGTCGAGGAGCCGGCCACAGCCGACGCCTGATCTGCCCCGCACATCAGAAGGACCCCGTCGCACTGCGGCGGGGTCCTTCTGCATGAGAGCATCACTCGGTGACGACACCTCCTGACGTCCTCGACGCAGCAGATCCGCTGGCTCGGTTCCGCGATCGTTTCGTGATTGCCGACGACGTGGTGGCATACCTCGACGGCAACTCGCTGGGCCGTCTCCCGAAGGCGACGGCTGAGAGGCTCGCGACGTTCGTGCAGGACGAGTGGGGTGGGCGGCTCATCCGCGGATGGTCGGAGGGCTGGGTCGAGCTGCCGGTGACGGTGGGCGACGAGCTGGGTGCCGCGATGCTGGGAGCCGCGGCCGGCCAGACAGTGATTGCTGATTCGACCTCAGTCAACATCTACAAGCTTCTGCATGCCGCTGCAACGGTTCGTCCCGATCGAACGGAGCTCGTCATCGACTCGACGAGCTTCCCGACCGATCGCTTCATCGTGGAGTCGGTCGCGTCAGCACGTGGACTCGACGTGCGATGGATTGAGCCGGAACTAGTGGAGAACGTCACCGCTGACGTACTGGCCCGCGTGCTCAGTGACCGTACGGCCGCCGTACTGCTCGGACACGTCGACTACCGCTCGGCGACCCTGCTGGACTTGCCCGGGCTAACCACGCAGGTGCACGACGCCGGCGCGGTGATCATCTGGGATCTCTGCCATTCCGCGGGCGTCGTACCGATCAACCTCGACGACCACGACGTCGACTTCGCCGTCGGGTGCACATACAAGTACCTCAATGCCGGGCCGGGAGCGCCGGCGTTCCTGTATGTCGCCGAACGCCATCTCACCGTTGCGACGCAGCCAATCGCCGGATGGTGGAGTGCCGCCGACCTGTTCGCGATGGCCGACCGGTACGACGCATCGCCAACGATCACCCGGATGCTGAGTGGCACGCCGTCGATTGGCGGGATCATCGCCGTGCAGGAGGGCGTACGCCTGATTGCTGAGGCGGGCGTCGATGCCATTCGTACGAAGTCGATCGCGCTCACTGACTACCTGGTGGAGCGTCTGGACAACGCCGGGTTCGAGATCGTCACGCCGCGCGAGGGCACACGGCGTGGCAGCCATGTGACGGTGCAACACCCACAGGCCCGGGCAATCACGGATGCGCTGATCGAGAGGGGAGTCATCCCCGACTACCGCGAACCAGACTTCATCCGCCTCGGGCTTTCCCCTCTCAGCACGTCATTTGGCGAGGTCGACACCTGCATGAGCGTGCTGATTGACGTTGCCGGCGCGCGTGCTTGAGCGCCAGGCGCGCTCGGATCCGAGAAATATGGGAACGCTCCCAAAAACCTATTGACGTGCCAATGTGACGCAGGGCACACTCATGGGAACGCTCCCACGGTGGGAGCTGTGGAGGAAAGGTACGACGTGAATCGCACACAGCGCATCGCCGCCCTCGCAGTCTCAGCCCTTGCCGCGGGAGTTCTC
>NZ_JAKFEL010000006.1:0-1731 GCF_036675695.1 Aeromicrobium sp. | reverse complement strand
TCATACGCGGAACACTCCGTAGCCTTCGGCGCCCTTGTTGGGCACGGTGTTGATGGCGCTGAGGCAGATGCCGAGGATCGAGCGGGTGTCCCGCGGATCGATCACCCCGTCGTCGTAGAGCATTCCCGAGGTGAAGTACGCGAGCGACTGCTCCTCGATCTGCTGCTCGATGAATGCCCGCATCTGCTTGTCTGCCTCTTCGTCGTACGGCTGACCCTTCGACTCGGCGGCACCGCGGGCGACGATCGAGATCACGCCGGCGAGCTGGGTCGCGCCCATGACGGCGGACTTGGCGTTGGGCCAGCTGAACATGAAGCGCGGGTCGTACGCGCGCCCGCTCATCCCGTAGTGACCCGCACCGTACGAGGCGCCGATCACGACCGAGATGTGCGGGACGGTCGAGTTGGAGACGGCGTTGATCATCTGTGCGCCGTGCTTGATGATGCCGCCCTGCTCGTACTCCGCGCCGACCATGTAGCCCGTGGTGTTGTGCAGGAACAGCAGCGGAGTGTCGGTCTGGTTGGCGAGCTGAATGAACTGCGTCGCCTTCTGTGCCTCTTGGCTGAACAGCACGCCCTGCGCGTTGGCGAGGATGCCGATCGGGTAGCCGTGCAGCTGGGCGAAGCCGGTGACCAGCGACGATCCGTACAGTGGCTTGAACTCGACGAACTCGCTGCCATCGACGATGCGCGCGATGACTTCACGCGGATCGAACGGGATCTTGAGGTCGGTCGGCACGATCCCGAGCAGCTCTTCGGCATCGAAGACCGGCTCGTCGTAGGTCGGCTCGGGCACGAAGCCCGTCTTGCTCCAGTTGATGTTCTTGATGATCGAGCGGCCGATACGGATCGCATCGCGTTCGTCGATCGCAAGGTAGTCCGCGAGGCCCGACTGGCGCGCGTGCATCTCGGCGCCGCCCAGCTCCTCGTCGGTGGACTCTTCGCCAGTCGCCATCTTGACCAGGGGCGGGCCGGCGAGGAACACCTTCGCGCCCTCCTTGACCATAACGACGTAGTCACTCATGCCCGGGATGTACGCGCCACCGGCCGTCGAGTTGCCGAACACCAGTGCCACCGTCGGGCGACGTGCCGCGCTGGCGCGGGTGATGTTGCGAAACGATGCGCCGCCGGGAATGAAGATGTCCTTCTGCGTCGGCAGGTCGGCACCACCGGACTCGACGAGGTTGATACTCGGCAGACCGCACTCCATCGCGATTTGCGCGGCGCGATGACCCTTGCGCAGCGTGCTCGGGTTGGACGAACCGCCCTTAACGGTCGGGTCGTTCGCGATGATCATGCACTCGACGCCCTCAACAACGCCGATGCCGGTGACGATCGAGGCGCCCACCGCGAAGTCGGTGCCCCACGCTGCCAAGGTCGACAGCTCCAGGAACGGCGAGTCGGGATCGAGCAGCAGCTCGATGCGCTCGCGAGCGGTCAGCTTGCCGCGCTCGTGGTGCCGCTTGATGTTGCGCTCACCGCCGGCCTCGAGCGCCTTGGCGTGCTGGACCGCGAGGTCGTCGATGCGTTCCAGCATCGACTCGCGGTTGCCCACGTACGTCTCGGTCGTGGTGTCGACTGTCGTTTTCATCAGTACCCCAGGAGTTTTGCGGCCAGGTCGTTCAGGACTTCGGTGGCGCCGCCGCCGATGCCGAGGATGCGGGCATCGCGGTAGTGCCGGTCGATCTCGGACTCGCGCATGTAGCCCATGCCGCCGAAGATCTGCACGGCT
>NZ_JAKFEL010000237.1:0-1731 GCF_036675695.1 Aeromicrobium sp. | reverse complement strand
TTCGAGCACACCGTCCTCGTCCACCGTGCCGCCGCCCACCACACCCGTCCTGATCGGCGTGTCATCGTCCACCACGATCACGAAGTCGGCTGCCAGCGCCGCCACCGAGTCGCCGTCGTAGTCCGTGGCACTGATCGCCGCGCCCAGCGACAGGCTCAGGTCGTTCTCGGCCAGGCCCGCGGCATGATCGAGCTGATCGACCAGCGTGAAGGTGTAGGCGCCCGTCGCCTTGGTCAGGGCCAGCGTGAACACCGTGTTCCCGGCCCCGGCCGAGGCGGTCAAGGTGTCCACGCCTGCGGCCGTCGTGACCAGGTAGGTGACCGTCACGCCGCCGCTGGTCAGCGCCGGCAGGCCGGTGTTCGTCAGCGTATAGGTCAGGTCCTCATCCGCGCCGGACTGGAACATCGTGCTCACGTTGCCGGTCGCCGTCACCGCTTCACCGTTCACATCGCTACCGCCCGCCGGCCCGCCGGCAATGCCGTCGCCCGGGCCGTTGTTCGCGGCGCCTTCGAGCACGCCGTCCTCGTCCACCGTGCCGCCGCCGACCACGCCCGTCCTGATCGGCGTGTCGTCGTCCACCGTGATCTGCAGGGAGCCCGCCTCGCCCGTTACGAAGTCATCGTCCATATCGGTGATCTTCAACACCGAGCCGAGGTTCAGAAGGATCTCGTTCTCGGTGTCGTTGTGGGTTGGGTCTGTGTCGAAGGTCGGGTGGTCGAGTTGATCGAGCAGCGTGAAGAGATAGCCGTCGAGGTCCGTGTCGACGTCGACGGGGTCGTCCGTCAGTTCCAGCTTGAACACGGCCCGGTCGACACCGGCGTCGTATACCAATGGGCTGGCGCCCGCATCGACAAATCCCCAAAGCGTGTTGCCGTCCACGTCATACGTCACTGTTCCACCCTTGGACTTCAGCGGCGACACAGCAACGTCTGGGTTCGAGGTGGAGTCAAAGGCCGTGATCAGGTTGATGTCGGCCTGGGCGTCGGACATGCCAAAGGATTTAAGTCCGTCGTTGCCGGCGTTGAACATGCCGGCGAGCGAGCCGCTGGCGGTGGCCAGCACCCCCGCACCCACGTCTCCGGGACCGTTGTCGATGCCGGTACTCTGGCCGGTCAAGGCATCCTCGTCAACCGTTTTTTGCTGCGCGACACCGATGGTGGGCGCGTCGTCTTCAAAGACGAAAGCGCTACCAACTTCCTGCGGAAGCACCACCTGATTGGGCAGGCCGATGCCGCCGATGTCGAAGGTGGAATTGCCCGTGCCTGCGTTTTCGACGACGAGGCGGTTGTGCGTGGTGCCATCGGCCAGCGTGTAATCGATCGTTGCCAAGGGGCCGGTCACGGTGACGGTTTGGTTGAGTTCCCCACCGGCGCCGTCCTCCAAGTCGTCCGTTTGTGCGAACGTCACGGAGTAGCCACCCATGGTTACGTTGGTGCTGATGTTTTCGAAGATGAAGCTGCCACCACCACCAATGGGGACGGTGACGATAGTGCCGTCGGCGTTGCGCAAGGTCACGCTTTGGATATAGCCCAGGTCGTCGGCGCCATCCACCGCGACGCCGTTGCCGTCGACCAGTCCGTCAAAGAAGCCCGCGCCGGCGACGCCGCCATCCCCGGAACCATTCGTGCCTTCCTCGTCCTGCGTTGTGAAGGCGCTGAGCTTGACCGTGATTGGCTTGGGCGGCGTTGTCTGCGAAATGGTGACGAACCCACCGCTGGCCTCGAAAAGCCC
>NZ_JAKFEL010000175.1:0-1743 GCF_036675695.1 Aeromicrobium sp. | reverse complement strand
CGATACCGCGTGGATCCTGGCCAGCTCGGCCTTGGTCCTGCTCATGACGCCAGGACTGGCGTTCTTCTACGGCGGCATGGTCCGCTCCAAGACCGTCCTCAACATGATGATGATGAGCTTCCTCGCTCTGGCGATCGTGCCGGTGCTGTGGGTTCTGTACGGCTACTCGTTCGCGTTCAGCCCAGAGGGCAACAGCTGGCTGGGTGGCTTCGAGCGCATCGGACTCGACAACATCTCGGTCACCACGGCATACGGAACCATCCCCGAGTACGTGTTCGTGGCCTTCCAGCTGATGTTCGCGATCATCACGGTCGCCCTGATCAGCGGCGCGATCGCCGACCGCGCGAAGTTCGGTGCCTGGGCGCTGTTCGTCGTCGTATGGGTCACGGTCGTCTACTTCCCCGTCGCGCACTGGGTCTTCGACTTCGGTGACGACGGAGGCTGGATCGCGACCAAGCTGGAAGCTTTGGACTTCGCTGGCGGTACGGCGGTCCACATCAACGCAGGTGCCGCAGGTCTCGCTCTGGCGCTCGTCCTCGGCAAGCGCGTTGGCTGGAAGCGCGATCCCATGCGCCCCCACAACCTCCCGTTCGTTCTGCTCGGTGCGGGCCTGCTCTGGTTCGGCTGGATCGGCTTCAATGCCGGCTCCGCAGTCGGCTCGAACGGCCTTGCCGGCCTTGCGCTGGTCAACACGACCGTCGCCACCGGTGCCGCGATCCTCGGCTGGCTCCTCGTGGAGACCATTCGCGACAAGAAGGCAACGAGCCTCGGTGGCGCTTCCGGCGCGGTGGCCGGACTCGTGGCCATCACGCCCGCAGCGGGAGCGCTGACCCCGGTCGGCTCGATTGGTCTCGGCATCATCGCCGGCATCTTCTGTGCACTGGCGGTCGGACTGAAGTACAAGTTCGGCTACGACGATTCGCTTGACGTCGTCGGCGTTCACCTCGTGGGTGGTCTCGTCGGCACGCTGCTGATCGGCTTCCTGGCGTCGGGCGATGTCGGAGTGTTCTACGGCGGCAACTTCGAGCAGCTCGGCAAGCAGGCCGTCGCAGCGGGTGCTGTCCTCGCGTACTCGTTCGTCCTCACGTACATCATCGGCAAGCTGATCGACGTGACGATCGGGTTCCGCATCAGCGCGGAGGACGAGGTCCTCGGCATTGACCAGGTCGAGCACCTGGAGACCGCGTACGACGAAGCCGGGTTGCTCGGCGGGTCCGCAGTGAAGACGGGAGTGTGAGTATGAAGCTCGTGACAGCAGTCATCAAGCCGCACAAGTGGGAAGAGGTCCGCGAGGCCCTCGCGGCTGCGGGTGTTGCCGGCATGACGGTGACCGAGGCCAGCGGCTACGGCCAGCAGAAGGGGCACACCGAGGTCTACCGCGGTGCTGAGTACGACGTCTCGCTGGTTCCCAAGATCCGCCTCGAGGTCGTCGTGGATGACGCGGACGTCGACAGCGTGGTCGCCACGATCAGTGGCGCTGCCAAGACCGGCAAGATCGGTGACGGCAAGGTCTGGGTGATCCCCGTCGAGTCCGTCGTACGTGTTCGTACGGGCGAGACCGACGAGGCAGCTCTGTAAACCTCGAATGACAGCACTGGCGCCGCACCCGTAGGGGTGTGGTGCCAGTGCTGCTTCTCGTTCACGACACGCGTCAGGTCGCGGTGCGATAGTGTCCGCGACCGACGAGGTTTGACGACAGTCGGAGGACGACATGGATTCAGGCGATACCGCATGGCTGCTCGC
>NZ_JAKFEL010000225.1:0-57026 GCF_036675695.1 Aeromicrobium sp. | reverse complement strand
CGCCCGACAACGCGGCGTCTGCGCCACACCAGGCTGCAACCACACCCACCTCGAAATCCACCACGTCATCTGGTGGTCCATGGGTGGACCCACCGACGTCAACCTCCTCATCGGACTCTGCGTCCGATGCCACCACCTGCTCCACCGCGGTTTGCTCAACATCACCGGCAACGCCGTCGACGGCTTCAACTTCACCAACCGCCACCACCACCCAGTCCGACGACGAAGAACCCACTACCGCCAAGCCGCCTGACCCCCAAGTCCAGCGGCCCACCGGCACGCCCACTGCGGGTCACTGGGTGAACACAGACGGGCTTGCCGGGGACTCGCATCATGGGATGCTCTCGGCATGACGACTACGCCAGCGGAACCACCGCCAACTCCTGAGCCGCCCGCGATCGATCGTCAGACCGTGGACGCCCTGATTGCCTACGCGAACGCCCAGCACGTTTTCACGCATTGGCACGTCGACTACACGCGATCTCTCGGTAAGCAGCCGCATCCTCAGTCTCTGAAGAACGTCGAGGGCTGGGAGTTTGTGGCGCTCGCTTTGACCGAGAGCTACGCCGACTGACGACCACTAGGTGTGCTGAGAGTTTGCGGGCTTGCCGAGTGCCGCGCCGATACCGTATAGGGACTCATGACAATCCGACAGAGAACTGGAGGGTGTGAATGGAGTACGTAACTGCAGCTCTCTTGGTGTTCTCCGGGATCTACCTGCTCGGGATTGCAAAGGTCATCTCTCAAAGGTCCGTACTGGTGGTCGTCGGAACAGGTCTCGTGATCTCGGGACTGCTCGTGTTCCTCCTGACGGATACGGAGGGCGACGACTGTGGCGGCGGAGGCTGCCGTGGCGCGTCCGGTGAGTCATCCGCCCTCCGCTAGGTGTATTGGAAGTGTGCGGGCTTGGCGGCATAGCCCGCCGTCACTGCCAATAGATGAAGTGCACAACCTCAAGCAGGAACAAGACTGCATAGGTCGTAAGTGCGATCGCTACGACGAGACCGATTCTTCGCAACAACGGATGAGCGCGCCTGAAGATTAGGAGAGCACCAAACATGGCGGGTACCCCGAACGCTGGTGCCGACAAGGCGAACACCGTGAAGACCAGGACGAACCAGACCGAAACCGCCCAAGGGCTTGAGCTGACCACCCAACGAGGCCGAACCGCTGGCTCGACTGATTGCATCATGAGGGAACCATAGGGCGGTCTAGCTGTGTGGAGACCTCGAACTCACGACTAGGTGCATTGGGAGTTTGGGGCTTAGCAAGCAGGTCGGTCAGGCCAGTCGCTTGCGGATCGCAGCAATGGCGACAACAACGAGTCCGATCGCAAGACTGGTGAGTCCCAAGATTGTGGTGAGCGGAACTATCGAAACGGACTCGCTGTCAGGCGGGTCATAGGACCGGCCTACCGTCACTTCTGGACCGGGTAGGAAGAGCACGACGACCGACAGCAGCAGCCAGCCTCCCACGACGATCCGCCGTCTCGACATGATCGGACGCTACGCGATCGTTGGCGAACTCCGCAGCCGTTCACTAGGTGTATTGGGAGTTTGCGGGCTTGGCCGCACGCTTGGACTGAGCTGTCGGCTCAGCCGCGCTGGCGGGCCGCTTCGTAGAGGAAGACGGTCGCCGCGGTCGCCGCGTTGAGCGAGCTGGCAGAGCCTGAGATCGGTATGCGGGCGATCCCATCACAGGACTCGCGCCACCCAGCGCTCATTCCCGACGTCTCGTTGCCGATCACGAGCAGCGTCGGGCCCGTCAGGTCGTGAGCTGCGATGTTGACGTCGCCCGTCTCGTCAGTGCCGACGACGTTCAGCCCTGCCGCCCGAGCCCAGGCGAGCACCTCGACGTGGCTGCGCTCGCGTACGACTGGCAACGCGAACAACGATCCGGTCGACGCGCGTACGGCACGCGGGTCGTACGGATCTGCGGCGTGCCCCGTGACGATCACTCCGCCAGCACCGAACGCATCCGCGGCACGGACGACAGTCCCGATGTTGCCCGGGCTGCTCGGCCGATCGAAGACCAGGCCTAAGAAGTCGGGTCCGACCGCAATGCGCGACAAGTCGTCCGGAGGCATCTCAACCACCGCGACAAGCTCAGCGACTCCGTCGTCCTTGCCGCTCAGCTCGGACAACAGCTCACTCGACATCGCGACGTGATCAGTGGCAACCGAACGTACGATCGCCGTGGCCCAGTCCGACAGGTCACGGCCGGCGTCGTGAAGGAGCGCGCGTACGGGCCAGTCGTGCTCGATTGCCTGGCTGATCGGTCGCACACCTTGTACCAAGAACTCCCCAGCGCGCTGCCGCTTGTTGCGGTTGGCGATCAGCGCTTCCCACTGCTGAAACTGCGCGTTGCGCTTCGAAATCTGGTGCACGTCTAGCAGTCTGCCGCGCGAGCGAGCAGCAGCGCGCGTTCTTGCTCGTTCTGGGTGAGCGAGGCGGCCCGTTCGAACTCGAGCCGAGCCTCGTCGATGCGTCCCAGCTTCGAGAGCAGATCGCCGCGAACACTCGGGAGCAAGTGGTAGGACCTCAGCTCGGGGAGCTCTGCGAGCTGGTCGATCAGGGCGAGGGCGACCGCTGGTCCGTGCGCCATCGACACGGCGACGGCTCGGTTGAGCTCCACGACTGCCGAGCCGGTGATCACTGCAAGTGACTCGTAAAGCGACGCGATACGTGTCCAGTCCGTGTCCTCAGCGGTACGGGCGCGTGCGTGACATGCCGCGATCTCGGCCTGCAGAACGTACGGGCCCGGAGTGCCACCGATTGCCGTCGCACGTTCGAGGGCCGCGAGTCCGCGGCGGATCAGCAGCTGATCCCAATGCGCGCGGTTCTGATCAAGGAGAAGCACCGGCGACCCGTCAGGCCCAGTTCGAGCCGCAGTGCGCGAGAGCTGGATCTCCATCAGCGCCAGCAGGCCAAGGACTTCCGGGTCATCCGGAACGAGGCCGATCAGCAGTCGACCCAGTCGTACGGCCTCCTCGCTGAGGGAAGGACGCATCCAGTCGTCGCCCGCCGTGGCTGAGTAGCCCTCGTTGAACAGCAGGTAGATGACCGCGAGCACTGCCTCAAGCCGCTCGGCGCGCTCGTTGTCGGCGGGCTCTTCGGTCGGCGCGTCGACATCGGCCAGCGTCTTCTTCGCGCGGGTGATGCGGGCACCGATCGTCGCCTCGCTGGTGAGGAACGATCGTGCGATCTCGCTGGTCGTGAGTCCGGCAACCAGCCGTAGGGTCAGGGTCCGGCGGGCGTCATCGCCGAGCGCCGGGTGACAGCAGATGAACATCAGGCGCAGGACGTCGTCCTCGACATGGTCCACTGCAGTTTCGATTCCAGCCACGACGTCCTCCTGCCCTTCCGCTATTGCTCCGTATGCCCGGTCCTGGCGTTCGCGGCGGCGGAAGCCGTCGATCGCTCGACGTTTCGCCACGGCCATCAGCCAGGCGGCGGGGTTGTCAGGGATGCCGGACTCAGGCCATTGCGAGAGCGCGGCCTCGAGCGCATCCTGTGCGAGATCCTCGGCAAGACCGACATCGCGAGTGATGCGTACGAGGGCGGCGACCAACTTGGTCGACTCGAGTCGCCAGACCGCCTCGACCGAGCGGTGGAGGTCGGAGTCGGTCATGCTGCGCTCGGTCATGACAACCGATCCAACCACCACCACCGCTGGGGGTCACTCCGGGTCGGTGAGGCTTCCGGCGACCTGGCGCAGCTCGGTGAAGAACGAGTCGGGGATTTCCGGCCAGTTCGCAACGTGCAGCTCGACGAAGCCGCGAGTCCACGCCTCAGCGTCTTCGCGTGTGGGCGCGTCGATCATGATGAAGCCTCCGACGACCTCCTTGGCCTCCGCGAACGGACCGTCGGTCGTGGTGACCTTGCCGTCACGAGGAGCAACACGGATCGACTCCGCTGTCGGCGCCAGTCCCGCGTCGGTGACGACACGAGCATGCGTCTCGTCGGCAACGTGCGCGATCATCGCGTCGAGCAGGGCCTCCGGGGGTGCTTCGGTGACGTATTCGTCTAGGTGGATCAGAACGAGGTACTTCATGTCAGGCCTCCGGTCCGAAGACCTGACGGACAACGCTGGTGCCCTCGAACGCGGGCCAGTGGTCGAGGTGGATCTGCATGAAGCGCCGCGAGTACTCGACCGCCTCCTCGAGTGACCGGACCTCGTACATGCCGTAACCGCCGATGACTTCCTTGGCTTCGGAGAACGGCCCGTCGGTCACGGTCATCTTGCCGCCGGACACCCGGATGTGCGGACTGGCCTCGATGGGCGCGAGGCCACCCTGGTCGACGGCGACGCCGGCCTTGACCAGCTCTTCGCCGAATGCGCCGATGGCCTCGAACAGCTCGGGAGGCGGTGGGCCCCAAGGCTGCGCCGGATCGGACTCGATGTAGCTGAGGAATCGCATGATGTCTCCCTTGTCAGTGGCAGGCCCTCTGTGGGTCAGCCTTCACCAGTACGTCGACCGGAGTCGAGCCAATTCGACACGGTCCTCGAAGTTTTCTTGACTCAGCGCACGGCCACGACGATCACGCCCACCGCGACACCGACGATCAGAGAGCCGAGCAGCACGACCAGCACGGCTGCGCCCCCGAATCCCGGAAGGGGGTGCCCCAACCGCAGTGCCCGCTCTGTCGCTCTCCAACGCCGCCAGGACTCAGCCACAGCCACTCCGGCTGCCAGCAGAAGGACCAAGGACGCCACGACCTTGACCCACAAGTCGAGATCAACAGCGGGCGTGTGGATTGCGACCGCACCTGCCAGCAGAGCGAGCGCCGTACGTGTCCAGGCCAGGAAGGTGCGCTCATTGGCCAGGGAGAAGCGCGGATCGGGATCTTGCCCCTCGTCATACACGTCGCTTGGGAAACGCTGGGTCACGTCGACACCGAAGCATGCTGATGGCACATGACGTCGGAAACAAGACACGACTCACAGCGATTCATCTGGCGAACACACGAGGCATCACCGCAATCGGCCACGTGGTTCGATGGCGTCTCGCAACGATCGCAGGCGCCTACCAGCGCGGTGTGGTCGGAGAAGTCCATCGTGATGCGGTCATCGAACACGTAGAGCGAGCCCTCCCACAGGCCGTCGTCTCCGTAGGCCTCGCCGTACGTCGCGATGCCGCCGTCGAGCTGGTAGACCTCCTGGAAGCCGCGATTCTTCATCAGCGGTGTCAGCACCTCGCACCGGATGCCGCCGGTGCAGTAGGTCACGACGGGCTGGTCCTTGAGGTGGTCGTATGCGCCGCTGTCGAGCTGCGCGATGAACTCGCGGGTGGTCTCGACTCCAGGTCGTACGGCGCCGGCGAAGTGGCCGACGTCGGACTCGATCTGGTTGCGACCGTCGAAGAACACGACGTCCTTCGCCTCGACCAGCGCGTGCAGCTCGGCGGGCGAGAGCTTGGCGCCACCGCCGACGATGCCTTCGTCGCCGACTTCGATCTCGTCGGGCGCACCGAATGTCACGAGCTCGTCGCGCACCTTGACGCTCAGCCGCGGGAAGTCGGCGGTCGTACCGTCCTCAAGAGCACGCCCCTCGCTCCACTTGAAGTCGATGTCCTTGAAGGGCGCGTATGCCTTGGTGCCGCGTACGTACTTCTTCATCTCGATGACATCGCCGCCGAGCGTTGCGTTGATGCCATGCCGCGAGATCAGGATGCGGCCGCGCAGGCCGAGCGAGTCGGCGAGGGTGTGCTGCCAGAGCCGGATCGCCTCGGGGTCCGCCAACGGAGCGAAGGCATAGAAGAGAAGGACTTTGGGCGTGGCCACCAGACAATTCTAGAGCGGACAGGAGAACGGGAAGTCGGCGCGAGTCGCATACTCTCAGTTCGTGGCCGAACTGCACGAGCTCGATGCGATTGCCCAGTCCGAGGCGCTCCGTGCGGGCGACACTTCTTCCGTCGAGCTGGTCGAACACCACCTCGACCGCATCGACGCTCATTCGGCTGCGCTCGGGGCGTTCATCATTGTCACGGCGGAGCAGGCGCTCGAGCGAGCGGTGATCGCCGACGCGAAGCTCGCCGAGGGTGACGCTCCGGCGTTCACCGGGGTGCCGATCGCGATCAAGGACCTCACCTTCACCCGCGACACACCCACCTCGATGGGATCTGTCGTGATGCGCGACTTCGTACCTCCCGTCAACGCGTACGTCGTCGACCTCATCGAGAAGGCGGGCTTCGTCAGCCTGGGCAAGACGAACACGCCGGAGTTCGGCCTCTCGTCTTATACCGACAACGACATCATCGGCCCAGCCCGTACACCGTGGGACACCTCGCGCAATGCCGGCGGCTCCAGTGGTGGAGCCGCGGCAGCGGTGGCCGCCGGTCTGGTGCCGCTCGCGCAGGGCAGCGACGGTGGCGGATCCATCCGCATACCGGCGAGCGCCTGCGGCATCTTCGGGTTCAAGCCGAGTCGCGGTCGGGTCAGCGCCGGTCCGCTCGGCAGCGACTGGAGCGGCCTCGCCGTCGACGGACCGCTGACTCGTACGGTCCGCGACGCCGCAGCGCTGCTGGACGTGCTGGCTCACCCGATGCCCGGTGACATACGCCCGCTCCCCGATCCTGCGGTTCCGTACGCGGAGTGGTCGCGACGTGAGCCGGGTCGCTTGCGTATCGCTCGCTGGTCGGCGACGCACCTCGATGGCATCGAGCCCGGCCCCGATGCGCTGGCTGCGTTCGACGCTGCGGGAACGCTGCTGGAGTCGTTGGGTCACGAAGTGCTCGACATACCCAATCCGTTTCCCCAGGCACTCGAGCCACAGTTCAACATCATCTGGTCGAGTGGCATCGCGGGCGTTCCCCTTCCTCCAGAGGTTGAAGCGACGCTGCGTACGAACACTCGCTACTGGCGTGGGCGAGGGGCCACGGCGTCGGCCATCGAGCTCAGCCAGGCGATGCAGTTCCTCGAAGCGACGACTCGCGAGGTCATCACCGGTCTCCAGTCGTACGACGCATTCCTCACACCGACGCTTGCCCTGCCTCCCCAACCCATCGAGTGGTTCAACGAGTCCGGCGATCCGATCGAGGATCACCGCCGAGAGCTGCTGTTCACGCCGTACACCGCGCTCTACAACATGAGCGGCCAGCCGGCCGCGAGCCTGCCGCTGCACTGGAGCGCCGAAGGATTGCCGATCGGCGTGATGCTCGCCGCGATGCCGGGACAGGACGGCGCACTGTTCAGCCTGTGCGCCCAGGTCGAGGCGGCCGCCCCATGGGCCGATCGCCGGCCCAGCCTCTCAAGCTGAACCCCTTGCGATGGAACCCGTGATGACCACGATCGAGGATCCGGACGGAATGTCCTCTGCCTCCACGAGCCCACCCAGCGGGAACCAGTGTGAGGACGGCCCTCTCGGAGGAGGCCGCCCCCACACTGCCACGGGCAGCCCAGGGGACCGACCCACATGTCACCGGTCACTCGTCAGCGCGAAATCTCGCTGAGTCGCGACGGTGGCGCCGCCGCACAGGAGGAGTGCCCCTGCGGACGATCTGAGTGATCCTGCGATGGGCGGTCCCAGTCCGCGCATCACCTCCAGATTCACCCGTGAAACGAATCCCACTGCTGACGAAAGCGGTGAGCCTCTGAGCTGCTGAACGGCCGTTCCGAAGACCTGCCAGGTCCCAATCAAGGCCGCCGACTTGCTGATCTGCGACTGCCGGCTGCCGGCTGGCCGCGATGAGCACTGCACCAACGGCAACCATGCTGCCGATCATGAGGAGCATCAACAGGCTGGTCGCTGCTCCCGTGTCGGGGAGCGGGCCAGCGTCCAGATCTGCGGCATCCACTGCGCCGCAATCGGTGTGCGTGCCGAGGTCACCGTTGAACACGGTCTGCGCGCCATCCTCGAACTGGTAGCCGGGCGCTGGTGTCGCTGTGACTTCGTAGGCGCCCTGCTTGCCGTCGCCGACGGTCAGCGCGTAGTTGGCCACCTCCGTGTCGACGAAGGTCACCGATCCAAACTCGCCGCACTCGTCGATCGACACGACCTGCGGAGCAGCGGTCGGACCGTACTCGTCGCACACGTCCCCGGACAGCTTGCCTTCAGTGACGATGGTCCATTCGGTCGGACCGACGAGTTCGTAGCCCTCTGTGGCCGAGACGACGACCTTGAAGATTCCACCACCGAGATCTTCGATCTCGTAGGTGACACCGGTCGCCGTAGGCACGGCCACGGATCCAGGCGCTTCGCAGGTCGGTTGGACCTCAGTTGGCACCGGAGCTGTCACGCATGTGTGGTGTGCACCGAGGTTCCCGCTGAACACGGTTTGCACGCCATTGGCGAACGTGAAGCCCGACTTGGCGGTGGCGGTCACGGTGTAGGCGCCGGTGACGCCGTTGCCCGATGTCACCGCATAGGTCACACCTTCGGTGTTGGCGAAGGTAATGGCGCCGAACTCGTTGCACTCGTCAATCGCGACAACATTGGGAGCGACTGGCGTCACTACTTCGTCGCATTGCACGCCGGTCAGCTTCGGTAGCACCGTCAGACTCCACTGCTTCGTGCCGTTCAGCGTGTACCCGGCTTTGGCAGTCGCGGCTACGTCGTACGTGCCAGGTCCCGAGCCCGCCGGATCCTGCGAGTAGTCGATCGACGACGTGTCGCCAGGAACGGTCAACAAGCCGTCCTGGTCGCACGTCGGCTCTGACACCGACGGTGCTGTTGCCGTCACGACCTCGTCGCAATCGACGCCCGTCTTCTTGGGCTCCACCGTGACGGTCCACGCCGACTGTCCGGTGATCGAGTACCCAGCCTTGGCTGTGGCTGTCACCTCATACGTACCAGGACCCGAACCCGCCGGATCCTGCGAGTAGTCGATCGACACCGTGTCGCCAGGAACGGTCAGAACCCCAGCGGTTTCACACGTCGGCGGTGAGGCCGTCGGCAGGGCGGGCGTCACACACTCGGTGTGGGTGCCAAGGTTGCCGCTGAACACGCTCTGCGCACCATCGGCAAACTTGTAACCCGAGTTCGCGCTGGCCGTCACGAAGTAGACGCCCGACGTGCCATTGCCCGTCGTGAGCGCATAGGTCACGCCCTCAGTCGTCGCGAACGCGATGCTGCCGTACTCGCCACACTCGTCGATCTCGACGACATTCGGAGCAACCGGCGTGGCGACCACATCGCACTGCTCACCAATCAGCTTCGGCAGAACGTCGACCGACCACGCCTTGGTCCCAGTGATCTTGTAGCCGACCTTGGCGGCAGCACTCACCTCATACGTGCCAGGACCCGAACCCGCCGGGTCCTGCGAGTAGTCAATTGACGCCGTGTCTGCGGGGACGACGAGCGCGCCGTTCGCCTGACACGTCGGCGGGTTGGCCGACGGTGAAGTCGGCACCACTTCCTCATCGCACTGATCACCGGTCAGCTTCGGCAGGACAGTGAGAGTCCAGTGCTTCGCACCGACGATGTTGAAGCCGACCTTTGCCGTGGCGTCGATGTCGTACACGCCTGGGCCAGAGCCCGACGGGGACTGGGTGTATCCGATCGACGACGTGTCGGCGGGGACGACGAGCGCACCGTTCGCCTGACACGTCGGAGCTGACACTGACGGAACTGTCGGAGTGACGTCCTCGGTGCAGTCGGGGAACGAACCGGTACCGACCGATCCGCTGTTGGTGCCGGTGGCGCCGTTCGACCACGTCAACGAGACGGAGAGACCGAGGTTCTGGGGGTTGCTGACGGTTTCGTTGAAGGTCTTGGTCTCGTCGTCGGAGAACGAGGTGTCGACCGGGACGACTCCACGCGATGACGACGTGACCTTTGCTGTCAGGTTCTCCGCGCCACTGTCCCAATTCTGGACGTGCCACTTGATCGTGTAGTTGCCTCCACCAGCGCACTCGACGCTCGCCGTCACGGTGGAGTGGTGGGCGGACGCCGGAGCGGCGACCGCGATCACTCCCCCGACGCCAAGCAACGCAGCGGTTGCATGAGCTATGAATCGTTTCATTGGGGAATCTCCTTCAGATGCGCGCAGGATCCCTGCAGGCGCATCAAGGGTGGGGGCGCACTTTCTGTTAAGTGCGGTTTGCTTTCGCAGCGAACTCCGCGCACACATGGTGCGGGAGTGGGAGTGGAGTGGTGGGGCCGCACTTTCTGTTAAATGCGGGTCAGCTATCGCAGCGAACTGCGTGGCACACGTGGTGCGGGAGTGGGAGTGGTGGGGTGGGAACCCAGATCTCATCCAGCGCCCTCGAAGCAACCGTGCGTGCCAGGACGGACGCCGGTCAACGAATGCGGGAGCGACAAGCGGGATGAATGCGGGGGCGCACCACGTCTCGCGGTGCACCGCAACGAGGGTGCGGTCCCTTGGCGGGTGTTCTAGGTGAGCAGGGAGACGAGCTCTGAGCGAGAAGCCACTCCGAGAGCACGATAGATCGACGTCAGACGGAGCTCCACGGTGCGTGTTGAGATGTACAGGGCACCGGCGATCTCGCGCGTGCGTTGACCATCGATCACCCGACGGATTACCTCGCGCTCCTCGCTACCGAACTGATCCAACTGATCGGGTTGGTCCAGCACTTCCTCCGAGGCTCGACTAGTCCATTCGCTCCGGTTTGCACGCGCGGACCACGGAACTGCGCCACACGTCTCAAAGGCAGTGACAGCAGCCATCCGGGCACGTCGTCCCTCACCCTCGAGACCGAGCGCCGCCAGGCGGTCTGCCAGACACAGCAGCGTCCGGCCGAACTCATATCGCGACTCGTCACGGCCGAACTCCTTGATGCACGTCGTGAACAGCTCAACCGAGTTCAGGTCCACCGCCACCAAGGCGCGGCAGCGCTGCAGCGCCAGTTGACCCCATCGCGACTCACCGTGGCCCAGTCGCAACTCCAGCGCCTCGACGACACTCTTCGCCTCGTCGAACCGTTCGGTGATGACGCAGGCCTCGACATAGTCGGCCCAGTGCCGAAGCAATGTCGGATTGCGGAATCGGGTCGACAGGTCGCTCACTCGACGAAGATCCACAACTGCTGCCTCGGCGTCGCCCTCCACCAACCCGATCGCCCCGCGAAGCGCCAGCGCTTGAGCAAACGCTGCATGATCGACCTCTTCAAGGGCAAGCCCGAGGCAGGAAGAGAGCATGGTTTGGGCGACGTCCAGCTCGTCCAGCGAATAGGACAACCAGGCACCCAGGAGGGCCCGGAATGAAGTGTCGCGACTGATGGTCGGCGACCGGAGGATCATGTCCGCGATCGCAGTACGCCCAAGACGGAACTCGCTGGCGGCCATCTCATTCGTGACCTGCAAGTACGTTGCGAGGTCGCCCCATATTCCTTTCCTTCCCCGCGTCATGGGGTGGTTAAGCGCGACACTGACTATGGTGCGGGCCTCGGCATAGCGCTCGCGATGCGTCATGAGACGTCCCTGGAGGATGAGCAACGACGGAGGCCCACCCTCTCCCCGCATAATTCGCTCAACACGCGATTCGATGTCACGCGGATCTGCCGGGACGCCGTCTAGGGCATCAAGGATCTCAGCCATCACCTGAAGCTTCTCTATTGTCACGTCGATGACCGGCGTGGTGTTGGCTGCCGAAGATATGAACGCTCGGCCCTCGGCGATTTCCCAACGCTCGGCTCGATGGAAGGCAGAGAGCACAAGCACCAGGCCGGCAGCTTCCTGATTGGATCCGGCGTGCGTGCGGACGAGGGTTTGTACCCGATCGTCGTCCATCGTTCTTGCGTCAAACAGGTGCGCAGTCAGCTGGGCCGTGGCCAACCTGAGCACCTGGCCCGGCACAGCGCGATCTGGTTCCGCACGGTCGACGTATCGAGCGGCAAGTCTCATCTCGCCGACCCGCAACAGCCCCGTGCACAAGCGGATCAGAAAGACCGCGTGGTGTTCTGCACGCACCATTCGGCCCAACGCACGTTCGGCGAATTCGACTGCGGCGGCGATCTGGCGTTGGGAAACGAGCCAGATCGCGCCTGCGAGCAACTCATCTACGCACTCGTGTCCGTGATGTCCGAAGCTGCGGTGCCAAGCAGCCAAATGCCGATCAAATGGCTCGGTCCTCACAGCGATATCTGCGTGCAACTCGCGACGAAGCCGCGAGTCGAGGTCCCAATTCAACTGAGTACGTACGCGCGGATCTGCCAGGCAGACGTACTCGCCCCTGCGCTCCAGGATCTCCGCTTCGACCATGTCCTCGATCGCGTCCTCAGCTTGGGCATACTGATCTATCAACGCCGACGAGTGGCTCATCGGCGCCAACGCGACGGTCTCTAGGAGCTTCCGGGCGACCGGATCGAGTGCCGAGATCGTCGGCCGCGTCACGAGATCGAGCGACGGAGTCCGGTGCACCGGCAGAACCAACGGAGCCGACCCGATGAGCTGATCTGGTTCCAACTGCGCAAGCTGCTCAAACATGAGACCCGGGTTGCCGCCAAGGTAGCCGGCGACGATACGCAGTGTGGACTCCTCGCCGTTCGCGATGCGACCCGCGGCTATGTCGACCAGCTGTTCCAGATTCAAGGGCGACAACTCCGCCACTGGAATGCTCACGAACGGACCCGCGGCTTGGACTGCAGTCGCTGTCGCCACAATCCGAAGCCCGCTCCCCCCGAGTCGCCCGGCGATTATTCCCAGCAGGGTCTGACTCTCAGCATCCATCAGGTCGATGTCGTCGATCAACACCAGCGTCGGCGGGAGCCCGAGGCTCCGGATCTGACTCAGTACACCCTTGGCCGCCGTGAACATCCCGTCGCGTTCATGGGCTCGAAGGGCCAGCTCCGCCAAGCCTGGAACGTCGGTCAGCGACGAAAGGAACGACGCGAGCCCGGAGAGAGGGTAGTCGGCTTCGGCGGAGTTGGTGCGCATCAGTCTTGCAGGCACCGTGGCGTGCATACGGAGCTGTTCGAGCAAATGAGTCTTACCGACCCCTACTTCCCCCAGGAGAAGGAGCGTGGACTCATTGGGGTTGGCAGATAGTTCTGCCACACGTGCGAACACCTCGACACGCGCGAGTCGCGCGGCTCGCACGGGCTACCGCGGAGGCGAGCAGCCGTCCTGGTACAGACAACTCCCACCGATTATCGGCGAAACCATCATCTACATCCCCTGTAGAACCCCGAGCCACTTGAGCATACAACCTCATTGCAATTTCAATCCATTTCGGGCGTCTGACACATGCGCTTAGCCGCACGAGGTGCACTAGTCGCGAGCTGTCATCGCGATCGGAGTGATGCTCGCGGCGATGCGGGACATGACAGCGAGGACGGCTCTCGGATCCGCCGGATCGGGCTATTCGACCTTGGCGGTCAGCGGGGACATCAAGCTGGTGGTCGTGAACCCGTACTTGTAACCAGTCACTCGCACCGAGAGCTGCTTGCCCCTCTTGTACCTCGAGATCGTGTAGTACTTGCTTGTCGCCCCGGTGATCGCCACACCGTCGGCGTACCAGCGATACTTGAACGAAGTGCCGGATGTCCACACGCCGCGGATGGCCGTCAGGGTCCGGCCGACCCTCAGCGTGCCGCTGATCCTTGGCGTCACTGACGTGAGGGTGCCGATCTGCACCGGGACTGAGCTCGACCTGTGCGAGGTGCTGCGGAAGCCAGGCTTGCTGCCCGTGACCGTCACCGACAGGTTCCGCTTGTAGTAGGCGCCTGGAACGACGTACGTCCGGCCAGTCGCCCCCGAGATCGCGTTACCGTCGACACGCCACCGGTAGGTGAACGTCGTTCCGCTGTCCCACGTGCCCTCGACCGCGGTCACGGTGCTTCCACTTCTCGGGGCAACACCGTCCGCGAACGCCATCTCGGGCACAGCTGACGGTGACACCGGACCGGCTACCAGCGAGACCGTGACTCGTGCACCCGTGGAGCCACTCAGCGAGTTGACTTTCACGAGGACGCCGCCAGACGAGCTCCTGAACGATGCACCACTGGACAGGTACGCGTAGTCGCTGGTGCTCACGCGCCTGGTCAAGACCTTGGTGTGGCGACCTGGACTCTGCGAGGTGTATTGGGTGACGACCACTCCGGGCGAGTAGCGGAACGAGGAGAGCGCTCCTCCCTTGGCGTAGTAGGACGAGGCATCCCGACCCGTTCCGGAGCGGTACTCGATGAAGAATTCGGCCGAGGTGAGCGGATCGACGACCCGCAGCCCGCGCCGACCTGCCGGGTCTGATCGTGGCTTCAGATCCACAGTGGTCACTCCAGGAACAACAACGTCACTCGTGGTGTCGCCGAGTCGGAGGAATCTGCGAGCCACCGTTGAGAGAGCTGGCGGTGCATAGGCGCTGATCGCGAAGCCCATGACGCTGTAGGCGTTGTAGTAGTTGAACGTCGAGCACGTCGACAGACACCGCTCGAGGTTGGCATGACCTAGACCGAAGTTGTGCCCGAGCTCGTGGGCGCCGATCTGGGTTGCGCTGGCTCCAGCCGAGATGATCGACTTGCCGCCGCCGTTGATCGAGGTGCCGACCGTACCGATACCTGCGGCACCGCTGCAGGCGCCAGGCACCATCACCATCAGGTGGTTGCCGCCAGCACTGAAGTCTACGCCGGGGAACTTGCCCGCCGCCTCGGCCCAGATCGCATTGTGACCTCCGGCCAAGCCGCAGTTGTCTGTCGCGGTGACGGCCGATGCGTACGTCTTGGTTGATGCCACGGGAAACTCGGTAATCGCACCGTCCGACTCGGTGAGCCAGTAGTTCCTCATGGCCGTGATCGCCCCTGAGGTCGCCGCCATAGTGCCGCGATTGCTGAGGATGGCAACGTACAGACGGTGTGAACTCGGCGTCATGGCCTCGGCTACAGGCTCGGTTACGGTCGCGCTCACCACCGGCACGGGTGTCTCCAGCTCAGACGCAAGGTCCACCGCGGTCTCGCCGTCGGCGCTGTCGGCATCAATCGTCTCGCCCTGCGCCACGTCCACACCTTCATCTCGCAGGTCGTTCGCCAGCTCGCCAGTCACCGCGAGCTTGCCCTTGAAGTCGCCACCGTTCGGAGCGGACTTGCCGAACGATGCCGGCAACGGGATGACGCCGCCGTCCTCGACGCGCACGCCGTACTCGTATGACGCGCCGCCATCCTCGCCGAATCCGTCGATGACGGTCGTCTCGATTGTTCCTTCCACGTCCAGCGCCGCGCTGTCCTCATAGCGCGGGTTGTCGTACGAAAGGTCTCTGTCGGCTCGTAGCTCGGCAGATGCCGCCGTCGGCGCCACCAGCGCGCCGGCCGCAAGGATCCCAGCCACCGCAGGCAGGACAACAAAGCTTCGCAAGTTCATCTTGGCTCCCTCAAACATCAGATTCGCGCCGCAGCTTTGCGGGCATCTGCACTCCCTCCGCACATCCTGCGCAAAAGAATTCGCATTCTCAGTGCCCAAAATGACCATTTGTGACTAGTTCGCCCAGTAGCGATGGGGACGGATCGGCGTCCGCGGCCAAAATCCTTGAGATGCGGGCTGTCGCCGCAGGGCGGAAGTGGGAGGAGGTGTTCGCCCTCGCCGGTGCAACGGCGTGGCGTTCGCCGACTACGAACTGCCCGACCCCACGTCGGTCGACCGCGTCAGCGTGCTCGGCTCAGAGAAGGCCGCTTGGTTCGAGGATCCGGACGGCAACGTCCGCCGCCTCCACGAGGTGCTCTAGCCGCGAGCGGTCATCACGATCGGGTCACCGTCGGTGATCGCGATCGTGTGCTCGACGTGAGCCCCACGCGAGCCGTCTGCGCTGCGGATGGTCCAACCATCCGGGTCCATGACAATCTCGTCAGTCGAGTGCAGGAACCACGGCTCGATCGCAATGACGAGGCCCGGCTGCAGCGGGAAGCCGCGACCGGCGCGACCGTCATTGGGAATGTGCGGATCACCGTGCATCGTGCGACCCACTCCATGACCACCGAACTGGGTGTTGATCAGCAACCCGTGCGATCGCCCGACCGCACCGATTGCTGCTGAGATGTCGCCGACCTTGTTGCCAGCACGAGCGACGGCGATCGCAGCATCCAGCGCTTCCTGCGCATGAGCGATGAGCTGTACGTCCTCGTCGCGCGGGGTGCCAACCGTGACGCTGACCGCGGAGTCGCAGACCCAGCCGTCGACCGACACGGCAAAGTCGAAGCTGGCGAGGTCGCCGTCCTTGAGCTTGTAGTCATGCGGCAGACCGTGCAGAACCGCATCGTTGACCGAGGTGCAGAGCACCTTGCCGAATGGCATGGCACCGAAGGACGGGTGGTAGTCGATGTAGCAGGACTCGGCACCGCGCTTGCGGATCATGTCGTGTGCCAAGGCATCGAGATCGAGCAGGTTGACTCCGACGTCGGCAGCCTCTGACAACGCCGTGAGCACCTCGCCGACGAACTTCCCGGCCGGTCGCATCTCGTCCAGCTGGGTCGGGGTGAGCAGCTCGATCATGATTTCCTCTGCTCGAAGACGCTGAGCTGGGCCAGGACGTACGAGAGGACGATGGCGCTCATACCGATCGCGGCCATCGGGGTGCTGCGGAAGACGACGTCGAGACCGGACGTGAACACCGAAGACGCCATCAGCGCACCTCCAACGAGACCGAGACCTGCTGCGGCATGCGTTGCCGGCACGCGCTTCTCGACAGCCTCCCAGTGGTAGTACATGCACCCGGCGAACACGAGCGCTGCGATGACCGCGAGCACCCTGATGCCGGGGAGCGCATCCTCGCTCCAGTCCGTGGCCAGCTCCACGGCGAACAACGCCAGGAGCACGAGCTCAGCCAGGAATGCAGCGATCTGCCAACGAGTCTTCACGCACCGAGTCTATGCGGGGCGCAGACCCGAGATTTACAGGTGTCAGAGCATTCGGGTCAGCGTGCGTCGACGCAGGGAAAGCCCGACATGCACCACCACCGCCAGGTAGAAGGCCAGGTGTCCAGCAATGTGCATACCCAGCGTCAGATCATCGCTCACGACGTCATACGGCGGGAACCATCCGTCCCTGTTCTCGAGCTCGCGCTCCTCGCCGGAGAAGTACAAGAGCCCGAGGCCGCTGAGCGGGATCACGAAAAGTGTCGCGTAAAGGACCTTCTCGACCCACGCCTCGACCAGCCGGTTTGCGTCGGTCAGTCGCTCAGACCATTCCGGCAGCGGTGTCGCCCACCGCCACAGCAGTCGGACCACAGTCAGCACGAGGATCGCGCCGCCGATCCAGGCGTGCGCGAACACGAGCTGGTCATCACCTGCTCGGATGCGGTCGCCACCCGAGCCGTGACCCGGGGAGTCCTCCTCGAACAGCGCCTCAGCGAACGACTCCATGCCATAGCCGAGGACGAACTGAGCCACCAGCAGCACGACGGTCAGCCAGTGCAGGAGCTTGGTGATCGACCCGTACGACTGCTCGGTGCTGACGATGGGCATGTCACCATCAGATCACCCGGCTGCAGGGGCTGCAGAAGTTGATGGTCGATGCCGGCAACTTTCCGGAACGTCTGCGCATCTCTGTGTATGACGGCGGCTCCATGGGGGGCACCGCGAACCAGGAGATCGCCATGAAGCAACAGAAGTCTCTGTCTATGCGCTTGATTGCCGCCGGGAGCCTGATGGTCGGTGGACTCACGCTGGCCCTCGCTTCACCCGCGTCGGCGGCAGTGTGCACCTCAGGTGTCGAAGGAGACGTCAACGGCGACGGCCGCGCAGAGGTTGCGGTCAGCGAGGCCGGACGGTCGTACGGCGAAGGAGCGGTGCACATCTTCTACGGACGCACCTCCGGCTTGACAGCCGGTGCGTCCGGCACTGCGCTGGACGACCAGTACATCGACCAGGGTTCACCCGGCGTCGCGGGAACGGGCGCGGACTACGACAACTTCGGCTCGGCGGTGGCGTTCGGCGACTACAACGATGACGGCTGCGCAGATCTGGCTGTCGGTGCGGACTCAGACGGCACAGCTGGCGTCATCTACGTCTTCTACGGTTCGAAGACCGGACTCAAGACCAGCGGCAGCGCGCGGTTCACGAACGAGCAGGTCCTCGGCGTACCTCCGATCACTCCGCCCGACCCCGGGTTCGGGTCGATCCTGACCGCGGCCGACCTCAACGACGACGGCAAGACCGACCTCGGGATCGCCGTGCCGTACGCGAAGGTCGGTGCCGACGGCCTCGGCACCATCGCGGTGCTCCACGGTGGCGCCGGCGGGCTCGATCCCGCTGACAAGACGGTGCTCGACCGGGCAACCGCCGGAGTCAGCGCGAACGCGTACGAGGTCGGCAAGTCCATGGCCGTCGGGGACTTCGACGGCAATGGCGTCAACGAGGTGGCCTTCGGTCTCGACGAGGGCAAGCTGCAGATCGTCGAAGCCGGCGCAGACGGTCTCGTGCCGAGCCAGGGCCCGCTCTCCGGAGAGGACCTGGGCGTCGACGACTTCATTCCCGATCACGACGGCGAAGGTGAGCGATGGGTGTTCGGCGACATCATCGCTGCCGGCGACGTGGACGCCGACGGGCGCGACGACCTCGCGACCGGCATGCCGTCCAAGAACCTCGACCTCGGCGGCACCGTGGCGGTCGTGAAGGGTTCGGCCGATGGACTGACCTCCGCCGGCGTGAAGACGTGGGACCAGAGCATGACTGGTGTCGTCGGCACCCCGGGCGAGGACGACTCGTTCGGTGCCTCTCTGGCCATGGGCAAGCTGGATGCCGGCCCGACCGACGACCTCGCGATCGGAGTTCCATACGACACGATCAACGGGAAGCTCGGCGCTGGCTCGGTCATCATCCTGCTCGGCGGCCCGACGGGTCTGACCACTGCTGGAGAAGGTGGCGCCCGCTACCACCAGGACTCCTCAGGCGTGGCAGGGACGGCAGAGCTTCAAGACGTGTTCGGCAGAGCGATCTCGATCGCGAACGTGCAGAGCAAGACCCAGGGCAGCCTCATTATCGGGGCACCTCGCGAAAAGATCGGGACGAAAAACGCGACCGGTCAGTTCCACCAGCTCTCGATCATGACCGGTGGTCCCAAGACCACCGGAAGCGTCGCCCTCAACCTGGACAGCTCCGGGGTGAAGGGGGATTCGCGCAAGGAAGCAGAGTTCGGCCGCGCGCTGAGCGGCTCCTAGTCTCCGACTCCGCTCAGCCTCGGGGGGGCTGAGCGGGGCGGGCCCTCCTCGAACCGGCTGTGCTCAGCCCTCAAGAGAAGCGCGAAAGCGCTGCATGCCGCCGATCCAGTGATCGGGGTCGGCGGCTTTGCGGGCGTACATCGTGCCGACATCGGCGTGTGGCAGTGCGAAGAACCGTCCGTCCTCGATCGCGTCGAGCAGCACATCGGCGACCGCAAGCGGATCGAGGGTTTCGCCCGCGCTGGTCACAGACTTCATACCGAGCTTGCCGTCGTCGCTGGCGGTGCTCTCGCCGCCGAGCAGCATGTCAGTGCGTACGCCCATCGGGCACAAGCAGCAGACCTGGACACCAAGATCGCCGTACGTCGCCGCCAACCATTCGGCGAAACCGACCGCGGCGTGCTTGCTGGTCGAGTACGTCGGTGAGCCGAGCTGGGTGAGCAGGCCGGCGGCTGACGCAGTACTGACGAAGCAGCCGCCGCCATTCTCGAGCCACTGCGGCACGAGCGCTCGCGCAGCATGGACGTGCGCCATGACGTTGACGTCCCACGAGCTGGCCCACTCCTCGTCCGTCGCCTCGAGACCGAAGCCGCGGAAGACCCCGGCGTTGGCGACGAACAGGTTGACCAGGTCGCCGGCTGCGGCGATCAGTGCGGCGACGTGCTCGGGGTCCGATGCATCGCCGGCGACATGAGCAACACGGCCGGGATGGTCAGCGTCGAGGCGCGTTGCCGTGGTCTCAAGGCGAGACGCGTCGAGATCGCCGATCACGACTGACCCGCCTGCCTCCAGCAGCCGCTGCGCGATCGCCTCGCCGATGCCACTGGCGGCGCCGGTGACGACTGCGTTGGCGGTCGATGCGTCCATCGTCAGCGGTGCTTCTTGAGCTCGGCGCGCGCCAATGAGTTCTTGTGCACCTCATCAGGACCATCGGCGAAGCGCAACGTGCGCATACCGGCGAACCACTCGGCCAGCGGGAAGTCCTGGCTCAGGCCACCTGCACCGTGCACCTGGATCGCCTTGTCGAGAATCCAGCCGACGGTCTCCGGTGTGGCGATCTTGATCGCCTGGATCTCGGTGTGCGCTCCGCGGTTGCCGGCCTTGTCCATCAGCCAGGCGGTCTTGAGCACGAGCAGTCGGAGCTGTTCGATCTTGACGCGCGACTCGGCGATCCAGTCACGGACGACGCCCTGGTCGGCGATCGGCTTGCCGAAGGCAACCCGCTCCGACGCGCGCTGGCACATCATCTCGACGGCACGCTCTGCGATGCCGAGTGAGCGCATGCAGTGGTGGATGCGGCCGGGCCCGAGGCGGGCCTGGGCGATGGCGAAGCCCTCTCCCTCGGCGCCGATCAGGTTGCTGGCCGGCACGCGTACGTCGTGGAACTCGATCTCGGCGTGACCACCGTGGTCGCGATCGTTGTAGCCGAACACGTGCATGCCGCGCTTGATGTCGAAGCCGGGGGCGTCGCGCTCGACCAGGATCATCGACTGCTGGCGGTGACGCTCGGCCGATGTGTCGGTCTTGCCCATGACGACGAAAATCTTGGCATTCGGGTTCATCGCGCCGGTGATCCACCACTTGTGGCCGTTGATGACGTAGTCGTCCCCGTCCTTGACGATCGACGTCTCGATGTTGGTGGCGTCCGACGAGGCCACCTTCGGCTCGGTCATGGCGAATGCCGAGCGGATCTCTCCCGCAAGCAGCGGCTTGAGCCACTTCTCCTTCTGCTCGGGCGTACCGAACATATGGAGCACTTCCATGTTGCCGGTGTCGGGCGCTGCACAGTTCACGGCTGCCGGAGCGAGCTGAATGCTGCGGCCCGTGATCTCGGCGAGCGGCGCGTACTGGAGATTGGTCAGCCCGGCCCCATCCTCACCGGGAAGGAAGAAGTTCCACAGCCCGCGCTTGCGCGCCTCGGCCTTGAGGTCCTCGAGAACAGCAGGCGGAGACCAGGAGTCTTCCTTGATGGCGGCCTGCATCTGCTCATGCGCGAGCGGCTCGGCTGGATAGACAACCTCGTCCATGAAGGCTTCCATCTTGCCGATCATCTCGACGGTCTTGGCGTCGTATTCGAAGTCCATCAGCTTGCTGCTGCCATCACATAGACGACTTCGGCGACAAGAGCCGGCTTCTCGACTCCCTCGATCTCCATGACGAAGTTGATGATCGCTTGCGTACCGATCGCGATCTCATTGGTCTCTTTGAGCGTCGCGACGCCACGTACGCGTGAGTCGACGGGCACGGGCGTCGGGAAACGGAGCTTGTTGGCGCCGTAGTTCATACCGAACGCCAGGCCCTGGATGTCATAGATCTGCTCGGCGAGGACAGGGAGAAGGGAGAGCGTCAGGTAGCCGTGGGCGATGGGCCCACCGAACGGCCCCTTGGCCGCGGCCTCGACGTCGACGTGGATCCACTGCTGGTCTCCGGTCGCGTCAGCGAACGCATTGATCTGCGCCTGGTCGATCGTGTGCCAGTCACTCGCACCGATCTCTTCACCGGCGATTGCCTTGAACTCGTCGAGACTCTTGAACACGCGGGCCATGCGAAACCTCTATCCGTTGAACTAAGCGCTTGCTTAGTTCGCACCCTAGTACGGCAACGGCGCCCCGCGCCAGAGCCTCAGCGCGCGAGCTCTACGAATCCAGCGACGAGCAGCAGCACGATCGAGATGACATCGGCACGGACGACGCGCTGCATCGACTCATTGATGCCCGGGTTACGCCCGGCAATCGCGAGGAAGGAGACGTCGCTGAATAGAACCGCGCCGATCACGTACGGGCGCGCGTCGTCGCAGAAGATCGCGGCGATCAGCGCGGCGCCGAGCAGTCCGAACAGGACGGCGCGATGCACCAGCAGCACCGTGACGTCAGGCCCATCGACCTTCACGTCGTACATCCGGGCGACCTGCGCGGGCCCAAGTGCGCCGACGAGCGGAAGCAGGTGAATCAGGGCCGATCCGGCCAGGCAGACGATGATCACGGTCTCCACCGCCTCATCGTGTCAGATCACAAAGCGGGCCACGATCGCCACGACGCCGAGCAGTACGGCAATAACGAGCCCGGCGATGTCGAGGCGCGTCCACGGTGCTGGCTCGGCCCACGTCCGGTTATGCGCAGTCGCAAACCCGCGAGCGTCCATGGCGATCGCCGACGCTGAGGCACCACGCATCGCTTGAACCAGAAGCGCGAACGAGATGTTGGCGGCATAGCGACCGTTGGCGATCGGATTGCGCTTGGGGCCGAAGCCGCGAACCCAGCGCACGCGCTCGAGCTGCTGCCAGGCCAGCCCGAATCCGGTGAACCGCTGGAGTGCGGCGGCGAACGCGGCGATCATCCGGGCCGGGAAGCGCAGCGTCTGCGCGAGGTAGTCGGCGAGACGGGACGGGTCGACATATCCGGCCATCACAGAGCCCGGCCAGGCGAGCACGACGATGCGAATACCGGCGGTGATCGCCTCCTTCTCGTCGTGGCCGCCGAGTCGCCACGTCGAGTAGACGATCGTCACGGCGGCGATCGCGGTGAACCCGAGGCACGCCAGCGGATAGCGCCATCCCGGGAGCAGGATGACGGCCGCAAGCACGTACGCGCCAAGGGCGATCAGCGCGACCGGCAGGCTCCGGATCCACAGCGACCCGAGCAGCGAGAAGAGGCCGACCGAGAGTTGGACCAGCGGATTGAGGCGGAGCACCGCTGTTCTCAATCTCTTTGGCCTCATACGAGTCGGCCTTCCGCCATGCGTCGGTCCGCATCGATCGGGAGGTCGGCGTCGTGGGTCGACACGGCGACGGTCGCGCCTGCCGTGCTGGCAGCCGTGACCCATCCGACGACAGCAGCCCAGGTGCCGGGATCCTGGCCGACGGTCGGTTCGTCAAGGAGCATCACGCCGGGACGGTGCGCGAGGGCAGCCGCGAGCGCGAGTCGGCGTTGCTCACCGCCGGAGAGCCGGTAGGGATTGGCGCCACCGAGGTGACCGAGGCCGAACACTTCGAGGACCGCGTCCACATCCACCGCGCGGCCGATCTTGTGCCCGGTCTTGGCGACCTCGTCGGCTACCGTGGAAGCGAGGAATCCGTGCTCGGGATTCTGTGGCATCCACCCGACGGACTCGGCGAGCCGCGGTGAGCGCCAGCGGCGAAGGTCAGGTGACACCTTCCCCGACACAGGTTTGAGCAGTCCTCCAAGCACCGCGATTGCGGTGGACTTGCCAGCACCGCTGGGGCCGGTGAATGCGGTGACGGCGCCCGGTTCGAGCGTCGTCGTGAAGTCGTGGAGGGCCTTCGTGCGTTGTGTGCCGCGGAGCGTACGAGTGACCAGCTCGACCGAGACGTCGGTCGCCGAGATGCTCAGAGCATCCGCCGCCGGTGCCACGAGAGCAGTCGGTACGTCGAGCAGTGTCGGCTTCGGCATGTCCGGCATCCACACGCCGCCTGGCTGGGAACCGGCGAGGAAATCCGCCACCGATCCGTCACTGACGACGACGCCGCCAGCTCCCAGGACGATCACGCGGTCGACGTGCTCAAGCCACGGCTCGATGCGATGCTCGACAACGACCAGGGTGCGATTGCCTGCCGCGCCGACGATCGCGTCGCGAACCGAGGCAGCGGTCGAGGCGTCGAGCATCGACGTCGGCTCATCGAGCAGCAGCAGATCCGGTTGCATCGCGAGCACGCCGGCGAGAGCGAGACGCTGCTGTTCACCACCCGAGAGTGCCGATGTGAAGTGGTTTCGCGGGTACGTCAGGCCGACAGAGTCCAGGGCCAGATCCACTCGGGACCAGATCCGGTCACGATCGAGACCCGCATTCTCCGGCCCAAAGGCGACGTCGCGGCCCATACGCTCGGCGACGACGGCGTCGGTGGGATTCTGCAGGAGCAGGCCCAGCCGCCCGCCGACTTCGGCCGTGCCGCTGAGCTCGCCGGCGATCGTGATGCCGAGCGCACCCGCGAGGCCGTACAGAAGGGTCGATTTGCCAGCACCGCTCGGTCCGACCAGCAGCACCCGTTCGCCGGGCCCGATCGTGAGATCGAGCCCGGCGACCACGGGATTGCGTCGCCCGAGTGGGCGCCACGTGAAGCCACGGAACTGGGCTTCACCAGACTTCATCAGACGTCGTCGACCTGTTCGCGCCCGACTGGGAAGGCATCGAGCACGCCTGCTTTGGCCAGCGCCTGCACGAGGTAGAAGCCGCCGATACCGGCGACGACGATGCCAGACAGGCCGAAGAAGCCGAGGTAGGCGAACTTGTAGTCCCAGTCCCAATCGACCCAGTACGCGTTCCACTCATATACGGACGCGAACGTTGCCGCGGCGAGGCCAGCCAGGGCGGCGACGACAACGCCGGAGCGTTTGTAGAAGAACAGCAGGAAGATCAGCTCGGCGCCGAGTCCCTGCCAGAAGCCGGACGCGAAGACGCTGAATCCCCACTGTGTGCCGCCGATGATGAACGTCGAGACAGCCGCCGCGAGGAATTCGGTGGCAAAGGCGGCCCCGGGCTTGCGGACGATCAGGCCGCCGACGACACCGGCCATGAGCCAGACGCCTGCCAGGAGTCCCGAGCTGGGCGGGAACGAGAAGATGGCCGCGCCGCTGAGCGGCTCGTACAGCTTGCCCCAACCCCAGAAGATGACGCCGAAGGCGACACCCAGGGTGGCGATGGTGACGAGGTCGATCGTGCGATAACGCACATCGAAACCTCTGGTGGACGTGGTTGCAGAACTCATCTTTGACTCCCTTCGCCGGTACTAACCGGTGCAGGTTCAAGGGTCTGCGGCGGATCCGCACTCTCAGCACCTCTGCGTGGTGCTCCCCTGTCGTGTAACCACGAGCCTACCCCCGACTGGACCCCACGGGCCCAGCCGGGGCGGGACTTAGATCCGCTTGGTGAGGCCTGCCGCACCGCCGTCCTTGGCGATGGTCACCGAGCAGCTGCCCGTGCGGTTCTCGGCCGAGCCGGTGGCGACGATGGTCTTCGCTCCCTCGGCAGCCCCGAGGGAGATGGTCGCGGAGGCGGCGAAGAACAACGGAGCCTTGCCGGTCGCCAGGGTGGCTCCGTCAACGCTGATCGTGAACGCTTCGCGCCACTTCAGGCCACTCACCTTGACCGGTATGGATGCGCCTGTGGCAACGAAGCCGGGCGCGGTGACTTTGAGGGACTTTGCGGGTAAACGACTAGCCATTTCCTGACCTCCATCTAGTCCCTCCGTCTGCGAGCGTATCGGCGAAGGGACGACGAGGAGTGGAATCGCGAAATTCACTCGTAATCCAGTCTCAAATCAATCGAAAGGTTCTCTCAAGGGGTGTTGACGACGGTGGTCTCACCAGCTCGACCACCCCACCCGAGGAGAACTGAAATGACCACCATCCAGAACATCCACACACCCAGCCTCCACCTCAGCACCAACGTCCTCCGCAAGGCAGCGGGCGCCACCCTGGCACTCGCCGTCACCGCCCTGGTCGTCTTCGCCGTCGTCAAGTCCGACCCGGCCGACACCCTCGGCACCGTCATCTACTGGATCGCCTCGATGTACTTCCTGGTGCTCTGCACCGCAATCGTCGGAATTGCCGCTCTCGGAGTCGGTGAGAACGCCAAGGAAGCACGCAAGACCCAGTACGACATCCGCTGACGAGGGGGCCCTCGCCCACTAGCATTTGGGGTGGGCGGGGAAGCTCAGGAGTCGCGATGGCACAGCCCGAACAGCCACCCGTTGGTGAGTTGCTCGGGCTGGTTGCGTCCGGGGCGAATGTCGGCGCCATCTTGGAGGCGTTCGGCTCGCTCGGGACTGTGCCGATCGAGCAGCTGTCCGCTCGCCAGTGGGAGACCCTCGCCGATGCGGTCCGCCGCGACGACGACACCTATCCGGCCAACCTGGCGTGGCGTGCCGCGTACGGGCTCCGCTACCTCGGACATACCGAACGGTCCTTCCACTTCCTGACGAAGGCCGACCGAACCGAGCTCGACGACGCCGAGCGTGCACAGTTCTGCGCCGCCTGGGCATCCAGTGCTTGGGGGTCGGGGGACCAGGAGGCTTGCGAGTCGCTGACGGCGGAGGCTTACGAAGCGGCCGAAGCCAGCGGTGACGATGCTGCGCTTGCCGCGGCCTGGGAGTCGCGCGCCCTGCTCGCGGCGATGCACGCGGACTCAGCCGGGGATCGTCGCGCCCACGAACGCGCTCTCGAGCACGCCACCGCCGCTGGCGCGGACCTGATGGCGTCGCGGGTGCACAACAACTTGGGATCGCAGCTGTTCGACGAGTCCCGGTACGAGGAGTCGCTTGAGCAATTCGGGCACTCGTTGCGTCTGGCTGAGGCAACCGGCCACCTGTCGTCGATAGCACTGGTCCGACACAACCTCGCCGACGTGATGCTGAACCTAGGTCGGCTCGATGAAGCGCTCGTCGAGGTAGAGGCGGCGCGAGCGCTCTGGAACTCCGTCGACTCGCCCATGATCGGCGCCGCATGGCAGGTGCTCGCCGACATCCAGCGGGCCCGAGGCAACACCGCCCAGGCGACCATGGCCTACCGCGAGGCCGTGGCGGTCGCCGAGCGGGAGAACGAGACGCAAACCCTCGTACCCGCGCTCGTCGGTACGGCACTAATCAGCGTCGCGACCGATCCCGAGGAAGCACGGCTGATTGCCAAACGTCTCCTGCAGATCCCGCTTGGCACCGGTAACGTCCCTGCGCTGACGACGGCAGGGTGGATCGCCTTGCACGATGGAGACACCGAGTCCGCGATCTCGTACGCCGCAGAGGCCGTCGACGAGGCTTCGCGACGGCAGGCGCGGGCCGCACTGGCGGAGTCTCTCGAGCTGTCCGTGCTCGCCGGTGGTGTCGGGGATCCGGAGGCTCGCCTGCACGAGGCGGCATCCATCTGGGAGGAGATCGGCAACCCGATCCGCGCCCAGGTCAACGCGATCGTCCAGGCTCACCTCTTCGGCACCCCCTTCGGCGAGCGCCTGGCTCGCAGCACCCTCCGATCCCTCGGCGTCCAGGACGACGCCTACGGAATCGCGGGCCCACTCCAGGCCTTGCGGTCTGACCAGGACGACGTGCCCGTACGCATCCACACGCTGGGCACGTTCGTGGTCTACCGGGCCGGGAAGCCCGTCGCCACGTCGGAGTGGCCATCACGCAAAGCCCGCGACATCCTCAAGATTCTCGCCGCCCGAGGCGCGAGCGGCATCCGTCGCGACGAGATCGCGGACATGCTGTGGCCTGATGACGACGATCCCGGCAGCAAGCTGTCAGTCGCGTTGTCACACCTCAAACGTGTGCTCGATCCCGACAAGCAGTACGACACCAACTACTTCATCGTCGCCGATCGCGCCAGCCTCCGGCTCGACATCGACAACACGTCGATCGACGTCGTCGAGTTCAAGGGTGCGGCTGCCGAGTCCATCGCAGCGCATTCGGCCAAGGATCCTGGCGCCATCGAGATGCTCGAAGCGGCGGCGGCGATGCATACGGGCGACTTCCTCGCGGACGACCTCTATGAGGACTGGGCCGCCGAGGCCCGCGACGAGGTGGACGCGCTCGGCAGCGATGTCGTGCGCGTCCTCGCCTTCGCCCTCGCCAAGACGAGTGTTCCAGAACGCTCCGTCGCCTGGTTTGCCCGACTGATCTCGTACGACCCCCACGACGAGCCAACGTATGAGGCGTTGATCTGGGTGCTTGCCGAAGCCCGACGCCACGGCGAGGCCAGGCGCTATCACCGGATGTACGAGATGCGGATGCGCGAGCTGGACGTGCCGGCACAGTCGCTCGAAGACATGACCTCCTGAGCTACCGCCCCGTGAGCTTGTCGCCGATCCTGGCCAACCTGCTTGGGTGCTCGAGTCCCTTGTCCTCGCGCCGGTCGGCCTCGCGGTAGAGCCCGTACATCGCCCTCACGCCCAGCCAGCGGAACGGCTCGGGCTCCCAGCGGCGTACGTCGCGGTTGACCCATGGCAGGCGGACCAGGTCCGAGTCGCGGCCGAGCACGAGATCGGCGAGCGTACGCCCGGCCAGGTGCGTCGTGGTGAGGCCGCTGCCGACATAGCCACCGGCCCAGCCGAGTCCCGTCGACGGATCGAAGGTGACACTCGCGCACCAGTCGCGCGGCACTCCGAGAACGCCGCACCAAGCGTGGTCGATCTGCGACCCTCGGCTGGCGGGAAACAAACTGTGCAGAATCCCGGTCAACGATTCGACGGTCCAGTCCTGCGTCTGGCCGTCGACGTCGGTACGCGATCCGAACCGGTAGGGAATACCGCGGCCGCCGAGTGCGATCCGTCCATCGGCGGTGCGCTGCGCATAGCAATACGCGTTCGCGTTGTCGCCGATCAGTTCAGCGCCTTGCCACCCGATCCTGTCCCACACCGCTTCCGGCAGCGGCTCGGTAGCGATCATCGCGGAGTTCATCGGCAGCCACGTTCGCCTTTGGCCGCGGATGCCTGCTGTGTAGCCCTCGAGGCACCGCAGTATCCGCGCGGCTCTTACCTGGCCGCGCTCGGTCTTCACCATGCCGCGATCGATGCGGGTCGCGCGCGTACGTTCGAAGATCCGCACGCCGCGACGCTCGACGGCAGCCGCGACTCCCGCCACAAGCTTCGCCGGCTGCACGCGAGCGCAGTGTGGGCTGTACGTTGCGCCGACCGCACCCTCGACATTGATCCGGGTGCGAAGCTCGGCGGCGGTCAACTCCACCTGGTGGTCCTCGCCGATCCCCCATGCAGCGTCGCTCGCCAACCCTTTACGCATGCGGGCGAGCTGCGCTGCGGAGCGCGCGACATATAGGACGCCAGGCTTGACGATGTCGGCGTCGATGCCTTCGGCGCGGCAGATCTCGATGACCTCGTCGACCGCCAACTCCATGGAAGACACAAGCGCTTGTACACACTCCCGGCCGTGCGTCTCGGCGTACCGCTTTTTGCTCCCCGACAGCTCGGCCGACAGCCAGCCGCCGTTGCGCCCGGATGCTCCGAACCCGGCAAACTCCGCCTCCAGCACCACGATGTCGAGCGTGGGGTCGAGCGCCGAGAGGTAGTACGCCGTCCAGAGGCCCGTGAGTCCTCCACCGACGATGCAGACATCGCACTCCAGATCGGCATCAAGGGACGGCCGCGGCGCAGGGGCCCCGACCTGATGCCACCAGAACGAGACACCGCCGTTGATCACGCGCCCATGCTGCCACCGACCGCGTTAGCGTGGCACTTATGAGTACCGCGGAGGATTTCCTGCTGATCGCGACAGAACCTGTGAGCGGCAAGCCGCTGATCGCCTCACCGCAAGCCGATCCCGTGTTCGGTGGCGCGTTCATGCTGGACCTGGTGACGGCCGGACGTCTCACGGTGGAGGGCGAAGGGCGAAAGGCCCGGGTCGTCGTCGCTGAACACGCGCCGGTCGGCGATGAGCTCACCGAGCAGGCCTTCGCCCGCATCCGCAACAAGGGCCGGCAGAAGCCGCAGACCGCCGTGACCCGACTCGGCAAGAATGGCCGCAAGCTGGTCTATGAATCGCTCGCGGACAAGGGAGCCGTACGTCCCCGTCCCACGAAGGCGCTCGGCATCTTCCCGCTGACGCGACACGACGTCATCGACACCGCCCGACGCAATGACCTGCTCACGCGCATCCGCAGCTCGCTCCTGCACGACCTGCCGGTCGACGCGGAGACCGGGCCTCTGATCGGGCTGCTGGCCGCGTCCGACATGGTCAAGGTCTTCGTCGACAAGCCCGACCGCAAGGTGGCCAAGGCGCGCGCCAAAGTTCTTGCCGAGGGCGACTGGACCACCGAGGGCGTACGCAAGGCGATCCAGGCTGCACAGGCCGCCATCACCGCCGGCATTGTTGCTGCAACCTCCGCGGCCGCGTCCGGCAGCAGCTAGTAGAGGGCGTGGGCCACAATGGGCCCATGTCAGTTCGCACACCTGATCCCAACCCGGGTTGGCTCCCGGAGTTCGCGCTGGACGAGACACGGGCGCGGGTGCCGATCCTGTACGTCGAAGCCGTTCCCGTACGCGTCGACGCGCTCGGTCAGGTCGAGAGCATTGGCATCCTGTTGCGCGGCTCTTCCACGACAGGCGTCATGACTCGCACGCTTGTCTCGGGTCGCGTCATGCACGGAGAGTCGGTACGTGAGGCTCTGATCCGCAATCTGCTCAAGGACCTCGGCCCGACTGCATTCCCGCAGCTCCCCGCGAGCACCGTGCCGTTCTCGGTGGCTGAGTACTTCCCGCTGCCCGGAGTCACACCTCTCTATGACGAGCGTCAGCACGCAGTCTCACTCGCGTACATCGTGCCGGTCACCGGCGAGTGCAATCCTCGACAGGATGCACTCGAGCTGACCTGGCTGACACCCGAGGAGGCAGCCAGCTCTGAGCTGCTCGACGAGATGGAGGGCGGCCGCGGTTCACTTCTCAGGGAGGCTCTCGCGTCGGTGGGTGCGCTGCCGCGATGACCTCGTTGCTCGTCCGCCGCGCCTTGCCCGAGGACCTCGAGGAGATCCTTGAGCTGCAGGCGCAGGACTCGATGCACTACTACGATGAGCCCTCCGAGGTCAGCGCCAATCAGCGAGCAGCGTTCGACGAGATCGACGCCGACGTCAACCAGGACCTCCTCGTCGGTGAGCTCGATGGCCAGATCGTGTGCACCGCCCAAGTCACCTGGATGCGGGTTCTCGCTGCGGACGGCGGGCTCTACTGCCAGGTCGAGGCAGTGCGAACTGCGCTGGACATGCGCGGCCGCGGCATTGGCGCTTTGCTGATGGAGTCGATCGAGGGTGAGGCGCGCAAGCGCGGAGCCGCTCGCATACAGCTGACATCCAACAAGGAACGCACGCGGGCGCACGCGTTCTATGAAGGGCTCGGCTATGTGCCGAGCCACGTCGGCATGAAGAAGTACCTCTGACTCCCGCGGCGCCCAACCGCTGGCTGATGCTGGCGGTCGGGATGACCGCGCAGATTGCCGCCACGGTCTACGTCAACGCGGCACCGTTCCTCATTCCTTACCTGCACCTCGTCCAAGGACTGTCGCTCGTCGAAGCCGGGTTCATCGCCTCGGCGCCGTTGGTCGGAACAACACTCACGCTGATCGCCTGGGGCGCGATCGTCGACCGCATCGGCGAGCGAACTTCCATGACGATCGGCCTCGCGCTGCTCACTGCGGCGTCGGCCGCCGCAGCTCTCAGCACGTCGTACGTCTGGATCGGCATCTTCCTCCTGCTCGGCGGCATGGGCGGCGCCTGCACCAACTCAGCGAGCGGCCGCGTCGTCGTCGGCTGGTTCCCGCCGCACCGCCGTGGAACCGCGATGGGCATTCGGCAGACCTCATCTCCGCTCGGCGTCGGCATCGCCGTGCTGATCGTTCCCAACCTCGCCGATGCTGAAGGGCTGCGTACGACCCTGCTGGTGATCGCGGCGCTCTGCTGCTTCGCTGGCTTGCTCGCCGGTGCAGCGATCGTCGACCCGCCACGACCTTCCCGCTCCGAGGCCGAAGGGCTCGGTCATCTCGTCAATCCATACACGCGCGATCTGCGGCTGTGGCGGATCCACGCGGCGTCGATGCTGCTGGTCATCCCTCAGGTCACGGTGTGGACGTTCGCGCTGGTGTGGCTGATCGACGAGCGAGGCTGGTCGATCTTCGAGGCCACCCTGCTCGTCGGAGCGACCCAGCTGCTCGGCGCGGCAAGTCGTATCGCCGCCGGCGCATGGTCGGATCGCGTCGGCAACCGACTCGGCCCCATGCGTACCGTTGCGATCGCAGCAGCAGCGTCGATGCTGGCGCTCGGACTGCTCGAGGGCACAGTGCTTGCGGTGACGCTCATCGTCATCGCCTCGGTCATCACCGTCGCCGACAACGGCCTCGCCTTTACGTCCGTCGCCGAGATCGGCGGTCCCTACTGGTCCGGCCGGGCGATGGGCACGCAGAACACCGGCCAGTTCCTTGCCTCAGCCGCCGTGCCCCCATTGATCGGCGCCATCATCACCGGCCACGGCTACGCGTGGGCGTTCGGCCTTGTGGCCCTGTTCCCGCTGATCGCGATCCCGGTCATCCCCGTACGCAGCGAAGTGGCCGGGACTGACATGAAGGCCGATCGCTGACCTCTGGACCTCATTGCGAAAGAAGCCAAGGCTTGCCTTGCATCACAGAGGTCACACGACCATGACGCTGCCGCCGGACAGGATCACGGGTAGTCTCAGGTCGAACTTAAGAGCAATCCCTGCAGGTAGGAGTGTCTGATGTCCGTTGTGCTGGTGCTGGGACTGTTGATGAATGCGATCATCTTGCCGATCGCAGGCAAGCGGGTCTTCTTCCTCTTCAAGCTGATCACCAGCGGACAGCCGGCCCCCGATCGTGTCGAGGGCGTGACCAGCCGAATCGGCTCGTCCATCAAGACGCAGGTCGTCGAGGTCTTCGGTCAGAAGAAGCTCCTCAAGTGGTCCATCCCCGGCGCAGCACACTTCTTCGTCTTCTGGGCCTTCCTGATCCTCGCGACGGTCTACCTCGAGGCCTACGGATCGCTGTTCAAGCCCGGCTTCGCCATCCCGATCGTCGGCAGGTGGGACGCGCTCGGCTTCCTCCAGGACTTCATCGCCGTCATGGCGCTGGTCGGCCTCGCCACGTTCGCCATCATCCGCATCAAGAACGCCCCATCACGCATGGGCCGCAAGTCGCGCTTCTCGTACTCACACCTCGGCGGTGCTTGGATCGTCCTCGGGATGATCGTCCTCGTCGTCGCGTCGATGCTCATGTTCCGCGGCGCCGGCGTGAACACCGGCCAGTTCCCGTACGGCAACGGCGCCTTCGCCTCACACATCGTCGGCGGCTGGCTCGATGGCTTCAGCCACGACACCAACGAAGTGCTCGAGCACGTCGGCCTGCTGCTCCACATCGGCATCATGCTGGTGTTCCTGATCCAGGTGCTCAACTCCAAGCACCTCCACATCTTCCTGGCGCCACTCAACGTGCTGTTCAGCCGCCGCCCCAACGCCCTCGGCTCGATCAAGCCGATCATGATCAACGGCAAGCCCCTCGACCCGGAGACGATGGAGGACCTCGAGGAAGAGGACTTCGAGAAGCTCGGCGTCGGCAAGGTCGAGGATTTCAGCTGGAAGGGCATGCTCGACTTCGCAACCTGCACCGAGTGCGGTCGTTGTCAGAGCCAGTGCCCCGCGTGGAACACCGAGAAGCCGCTCAGCCCCAAGCTCCTGATCATGGGTCTGCGCGATCACGCGTTCGCCAAGGCTCCCTACACGCTCGCCGACAGCGACGAGAAGCGCGATGCGCTGCCCGACAAGGTCAAGGCTGAGGCAGAGCGTGCGCTGGTCGGTCCGACCGAGGGCGATGCGTGGCATCCGACAGGCGGCGCGGTCATCGACCCCGACGTCCTGTGGTCCTGCGTCTCCTGTGGCGCCTGCGTCGAGCAGTGCCCGGTCGACATCGAGCACGTCGATCACATCATGGACATGCGCCGCTACCAGGTCATCGTCGAGTCGAACTTCCCCGCCGAGCTGACCAACATCTTCAAGGGCCTCGAGCGCAAGGGCAATCCGTGGGGCATGGACCCCAAGGGCCGTATGGACTGGGCCAAGAACCTCGACTTCGAGGTCAAGCAGGTCGGCGTCGATGTCGAAGACCTCGACGAGGTCGACTGGCTGTTCTGGGTCGGCTGCGCCGGCGCATACGAAGACCGCGCCAAGAAGACGACGCAGGCCGTTGCCGAGCTCCTCGACATGGCCGGAGTGACCTTCGCGGTCCTCGGCGATGGCGAGACCTGCACGGGTGACCCGGCCCGTCGCGCCGGCAACGAGATGGTGTTCCAACAGCTGGCGATGCAGAACGCCGAGGTCTTCAAGGAGACCAAGGTCAAGAAGGTCGTCTCCACCTGCGCCCACTGCTTCAACACGCTCAAGAACGAGTACGCCGAGTTCGGCGTCGAGCTCGAGGTCGTCCACCACACGCAGCTGCTGAACCGCCTCGTACGCGAAGGCAAGCTGACCCCACTGGCACCTGACGCGGAGACCGAGAAGAAGAAGATCACGTACCACGACCCCTGCTTCATCGGTCGTCACAACAAGGTCTACGAACCGCCGCGCGAGCTGCTCAGCGTCATCCCCGGAGCCGAGTTCACCGAGATGCCCCGCAACTCGGAGAAGTCGTTCTGCTGTGGCGCCGGTGGTGCGCAGATGTGGATGGAAGAGACCATCGGCACACGCATCAACGTCAACCGCACGAAGGAAGCCGTCGCAACGGGCGCCGACCAGATTGCAGTTGCCTGCCCGTTCTGCCGCGTCATGCTGTCGGACGGCCTGACCGCCGAGCAGAGCGAGGGCAATGCACGCGAAGAGGTCGAGGTCCTCGACGTCGCACAGATGCTGCTCGCTGGCGTGAAGCGCGCGACACCCAAGCCCTCCAAGGCGGACGACGACGCCGTCGTCGCCGAGGCCGAAGCCGCGACGGCTGCTGCTGTGACCGAGAAGGCTACGGAGGCTGAGCCCGACGCCGAGGACGAGGCCGATCCCGAGTCGATCTCGAAGACTGAGGACGCTGCTCCCGCAGCTGACGCTGCCGCCGAGGCTGCTGCCGGTGGAGACCCTGAGACGGCGAAGGACGAGACACCCGACGTGCCGGCCGGCGACAAGGAAGAAGCCGCTTGGGCCAATGTCGGAGCCGTGAACACCGAGGGCGAGATCGTCGCGGTCGAGGATGCGCCTTCGACTGCCGACCCTGTCTCTGAAGACTCCGCTCCATTGAGCGATGCCAACCCCAGCGGTGCGGATCTGAGCGAGGTGGCAACTCACGCCGCTGACGTCGACACCCACGGCCAGGCCACCGATGAAGACGCCATCGAGGAATGGGTCGAAGAAGGCGGCGTTGCCACCGACAAGGACGACGAGACAAAGCCCTAGATCATCTACTTGCGGACGTAGTTCAATTGCAGAACGTCGGCCTTCCTGGTCGAAGACGTTGGTTCAAATCCAGCCGTCCGCTCCACCTTCCCGAACGGGTCCAGCACATTGCTGGGCCCGTTTTTGTCTGCCGTAGCAGGGGTTTGAACACGTATGACATCACTTTGACTTGCGTCTGACGCCAGAGTGGTGTCATAGTGGTGTCATGAACCTTTCACAGTATGTCGACGAGATCCGCCAGGCGATGCTCGTCGCCGCCGACAGTGCTCGCTCAAAAAGTGGCGGCGAGGAGACCCAGGCCCTCGAGTCGACGGCACGTCTCGTCCTGCTCGATGCCCTGTCGGCAGCGGCGAGCGAGATCACCAGTGAGCTCGCGCCAGGCTCGGTCGACGTACGCCTTCGCGGACGCGATCCCGAGTTCGTCGTGACGCCGGCACCGAGCAACGCCTCCTTCGAGGACGCGCTGCCGGCGGCACCCGTCGCCGAAGCATCTGACGACACCAGCACCACCCGTACGACCCTCCGCCTCCCCGACCAGCTCAAGGGCCGAGTCGAAGAGGCAGCCAATCGTGAAGGCCTTTCGGTCAACACCTGGCTGGTGCGCGCCATCTCGGCAGCCATCGAGCCGACCAAGCGGACCACCACCATCACAGGCGGCAACCGACTCAGCGGGTGGGTCAACTGATGACCACCCACGAACTTCAGGAGCAGCGCATGACCACCTTCGAAACACCTCAACCCATCAACGTGACGATCGATGTCGCCGTCGGAAGCGCGCGATTCATCGCGAGCGACCGCACGGACACTGTCGTCGAGGTGCGTCCGACCAACCCGGCGAACCCCACCGACGTCAAGCAGGCCGAGGGAACTCGCGTTGAGTTCGCCGACGGCAAGCTTGAGGTCATGGCCCCCAAGGGCTGGAAGCACTTCACGTCCTTCCGCGGCAACTCAAACTCCATCGACGTGACGATCGAGCTGCCGACCGGATCGACGCTTCACGGCGACTCGGCCATGGGCAACTTCGTCGCCGAAGGGCACTTCGGCAGCGTGCGCCTCAAGAGCGCGATGGGCAACATCGAAGTCGACCACTCAGCCGCCCTCGTGGCCCGGTCGTCGTTCGGCGACATCAGCGTCGAGGAGGTTGATGGACCAGCCGAGATTCACACATCGTCCGGCGACCTGACCGTACGCAACGTGACCGGCAAGGCGCAGGTCAAGAACTCGAACGGCACGACCAAGCTCGGCGCGATCGGTGGCGACCTGCACGTACGTTCGTCCAACGGCGACATCACCATCGACAGCGCTGACGCCTCGGTCGATGCAAAGACGGCCAACGGCAACATCCTGGCCGCCAACGTGGCACGCGGCACCGTCACGCTCGCGACCGCCGCCGGCAACCTGGAGGTCGGGATCCGCGAGGGAACGGCTGCCTGGCTCGACGTCAGCTCGTCCTTCGGCGACGTGCGCAACTCGATGTCGGCCACCGATGGCCCTCCGCCGTCCGGCGACACCGTCGAAGTGCGCGGACGCACCTCGTTCGGCGACATCACGATCCGCCGCTCCGCGGCGTCAGTCTGAGGGGAACCAGCATGAATGCAATCACTGCCACTGGTCTACGCAAGTCGTACGGCGACAAGCTCGTCCTCGACGGCATCGATCTTGAGGTCGAGGAGGGCACCGTATTCGCCCTTCTCGGTCCCAACGGTGCCGGCAAGACGACCGCCGTGCAGATCCTCTCGACACTGATCAATGGCGATGGCGGCTCGGCCACCGTCGGCGGTCACGACGTCGCCAAGGATCCCGACAGCGTACGAGGGGTGATCGGCGTGACCGGACAGTTCTCGGCGGTCGACAACTTGCTGACGGGCGAGGAGAACCTTCGCCTGATGACCGATCTACGCCACCTCGGCAGGGAGGCGGGCACCGTACGCATTGCGGAGCTGCTCGAGCAGTTCGACCTCGTCGAGGCCGGCTCAAAGCACTTGGCGACCTACTCGGGCGGCATGAAGCGCCGCCTTGACCTCGCGATGACGCTGGTCGGTAGCCCTCGCATCATCTTCCTCGATGAGCCAACGACAGGTCTCGATCCGCGCAGTCGTCACACCATGTGGCAGATCGTGCGCAAGCTGGTCGCCGAGGGCGTGACGATCTTCCTCACGACTCAGTACCTCGACGAGGCGGACGAACTCGCAGACCGGATTGCCCTGCTCGACGGGGGCAAGATCGTTGCCGAAGGTACGCCGGCTGAGCTCAAGCGACTCATCCCCGGTGGTCACGTCACACTCCAGTTCGCGGACGCTGACGCTCTGAGCTCGGCTGGCACGGCGATCGACGGCGCGACATCGGACACCGACGCTCTCACCCTCGACATCGAGAGCGACGGCAGCGTTCGCTCGCTGAGATCAATCCTCGATCAGCTCGACAAGACAGGCGTGGAGGTCGAGAACCTCACGATCAACACCCCTGACCTCGACGATGTCTTCTTTGCCCTGACGGGCTCCGCACCGAAAGGCGAACAGTCATGAGCACTCTCACCCACACCCTCACTGATTCACGGACGATGCTGCGTCGCAACCTGTTGCACGCCAAGCGCTACCCGTCATTGACGCTGATCGTGGCGGCCATCCCGATCGTCTTCCTTCTGCTGTTCGTCTTCGTCCTCGGTGACACCTTGGGCGCAGGCCTCGGCGGAGGTGGCGGTCGCGGCGACTACCTTAAGTACGTCATCCCCGGCATCCTCGTGATGGGCATTGCCGGCGGCGCACAAGGCACCGCGATCGCGGTCGCGATGGACAAGACCGAGGGCATCATCGCCCGATTCCGGACCATGGCGATCTCGCGGGCTGCAGTGTTGACGGGTCACGTGCTCGGCAGCCTCATCCAGACCGCGATCGGCATCACGGTCGTCGTCGTCACTGCGCTCGCGATCGGCTATCGCCCCAACGCCAATCCGTTGGAATGGCTTGGCGTCATCGGCATGATCGCACTGATCACGTTCGCGCTGACCTGGCTGTCCGTCGCCATGGGCATGTGGTGCAAGACGGTCGAGGGCGCCAGCAACCTGCCGATGCCGCTGATGCTGCTGCCGTTCTTCGGTAGTGGATTCGCGCCCACCGACGGGATGCCTGCTGGAGTGCGCTGGTTCTCCGAGAACCAGCCGTTCACGCCGATGATCGAGACCATTCGCGGCCTGCTCGCCGGAACGCCGATCGGGAACGACTGGATCTACGCCATCGTCTGGTGCTTGGTCATCGCCGCGATCGGGTACGTCTGGGCGCTCAAGTCCTACAGCAAGGACCACACGAGCTCATGACCAGGTGTCCGTGCCTCAGCGGGCTCACGTACGAAGACTGTTGCGGGCGGCTGCACTCCGGTGCGGCCGCCGCGCAGTCTGCAGAGCAGCTCATGCGATCGCGGTTCAGCGCCTTCGCGGTCGGCGACCCCGACTACCTGCTCGCGAGCTGGCACCCGAGCACTCGGCCGGCCGAGCTGGAGCTTGACGCCGAGCGCCGTTGGTATCGCCTCGACATCATTACCACCAGCGGCGGGACACCGTTCGAGACGACCGGCGTCGTGGAGTTCGAGGCGTACTACCGCTCCCCCGATGGAGCCGGCAGCCAACATGAGGTCAGCCGCTTCATCCGCGAGAACGGGTCGTGGCTGTACGTCGACGGCACCCGCTAGCCGACGACGAGCGGGACCCCCGGTCGGTACGCGAGGTGGACGTACGACGGAGCGTTGAGCACGGCGAAGTCTGCCTTCGCGCCGACTCCCAGATGCCCCACGTCGTCGATACGCAGCGAAGCCGCGCCACCCTTGGTCGCCGACCACAGTGCCTCGCGTGGGCTCATATTCATGTCGCGCACGGCCACGGCGATGCAGAACGGCATCGACGACGTGTAGGAGCTGCCGGGGTTGCAGTCCGTCGCGAGCGACACCGTCACACCCGCATCAAGCAGCTTGCGGGCGTCCGGATAGGGCTGCCTGGTCGAGAACTCCACTCCGGGCAGCAACCCAATGACGATGCCCGACTCGACCACGGCGGCGATGTCTGCGTCGGACAGGAAGGTGCAGTGATCGGCGGGCGCACCGAGCTCTGCGGCAAGCCGCACGCCCGGGCCGAGGCCGAGCTGGTTGGCATGGATCCGAGGCAGCAGTCCCGCAGCGATGCCAGCTTCGAGCACGGCGCGTGACTCGTCGGCGCCGAATGCGCCGTCCTCGCAGAACACGTCGATCCATCGCGCGTACGGGGCGCACCGCTCGAGCATCTCTCCGGTGACGAGCTCGACGTACGCCGCGATTTCGGTTTCGGCGGGGACGACATGGGCGCCGAGGAATGTCGTTTCCTGTGTGAACTGCTGCGCGATCGCCAGGGATCTGGCTTCGTCATGGGTCGTCAGCCCGTAACCGCTCTTGATCTCGACCGTGGTTGTGCCTTGCGCGCGCATCTCGGCGAGATGTCGCGCGACGTTGGCGGCGAGATGTTCGTCGGTGGCCGCCCGTGTAGCGGCGACCGTCGTTCGAATTCCGCCGGCTTCGTACGGCTGCCCTGTCATCCGCGCCTCGAACTCCGCTGATCGGTCGCCAGCAAACACCAGGTGCGTGTGCGAGTCGACGAATCCGGGGATGACGGCCGCACCGCCGACATCGCGTACGGCATCGGCAGAAGGAGCCTCGTTGCGCTGTCCGAACCAGGCGATCTTGCCACCGTCGACGACGAAGGCGGCGTCGTTCAGGATCGGTCGGTCGTCGTCCCACGTCACCAGCTCTCCGATGTTGGTCACCAGAAGGGCGGTCATACACGACTCCAGCACGCGTCGATCGCCGACTCGAGCAGCTCGGCGACATCGGTCGGATCGCCTTCCACGTCGGCTGCCGTGGCAGCCCAGAGGAGCTCATCGGCGCCGGCCGTACGAATCGTGTCGGCGATGTCGATCGTGTCGGGTACGACGAAACCCAGGGACTCGTGTCCCGTAGTCGTTGCCGCCAACCACAGCTGATCAGCGGTCCACGAGCCGCGTTCGCCGGTCGACAACCTCTCGTGCATCTCGACGGCACGCGCTTCGGCGAACATGTCGATCACGGTATTGCTGTCGGAGCCGAGTGTCAGCCTCGCGCCGGCGTCGCGCAACGCCACGCTCGGGCCGATGCCATCGGCGAGCTCCGCCTCGGTGGTCGGGCAGAAGCACACGTAAGAGCGGGCGGTTCCAAGCATCGCGATGTCGTCAGTGGTCAGATGCGTGGCGTGCACGGCGGTTGTGCGTGGCGACAAGACGCCCGCTTCGGCGAGCAGCGCGACCGGCGTCAGACCCGTTGCGGCGATGCATTCGGCGTTTTCCATCGGCTGTTCGGAGACGTGCACGTGCAGCGGCGCCTCGGGCAGGGCCACAGCCACCGTGCGGAGCTGACTGCGGGGCACAGCCCGTACGGAGTGGATCGCAGCGCCGATGACGACGTCGTCCTCGTCGGCGTACTTGGTGGCCAGCGACTCGACGCGAGTCGCCCAGGCGTCGGAGTCGCCATCACTGAATCGCTTCTGCACGCCTTCGGGCGCCTTGCCGAAACCAGCCGCGAGGTAGCACGTGTCGAGCAACGTGATCCGTATGTCGGCTTCGCGTGCCGCCGCGATCAGCGCTTCTCCCATCGCGTTCGGCTCGTCATAGGGCTTTCCGGTGGGCTGGTGGTGGACGTAGTGAAACTCACCGACGCTGCGGATCCCGGCGAGGTTCATCTCGGCGTACGTAGCCCGCGCCAGCTCGAACAGCAGGTCCGGGTCGAGAACGCCGGCGAGCTGGTACATCTGGTCGCGCCAGCTCCAGAAGCTGTCGGCCCCCGTCACCCGCCCACGCAACGCGCGGTGAAACACGTGGCTGTGGCAGTTCGCGAATGCCGGGACAGTTGTCATGTGGCCAGCTCACGTACGACCGCGGTCAGGGCAACGATGCCGGCTTCACAATCAGCGTCCTCGGCGAACTCGGCGGGAGAGTGCGAGATGCCAGTCGGATTGCGCACGAACAGCATCGCCGTCGGGAGGTGCGCACTCAGTACGCCGGCGTCGTGGCCGGCGCCGGTCGGCAGCACGGGAGCATCGAGCAGCGTCGCAAGACGGTCACGCAGGACCGCATCGAACTCGACCGCTGGGCTCACGGACTCGGTGGTCAGCTCGACCGTCGTGCCATCGAGTCCGGCCTCGGCCTGCGCCGCAGCGATCACATTGTCGACAAGTCGATCCAACGTGCCTTCGTCGGCAGCCCGGGCATCCAGCCACGCCCGCACTCGCGACGGTATGGCGTTGGTACCGCCGGGCTCGACCTCGATCCGGCCAAAGGTCGCGCGCGCACCAGCATCAGAGGCCAGGCGGCGAGACGCGAGCACAGTCGCAGCGTAGGCCTGCATCGGATCGCGACGATCCTCCATGACTGTCGCACCGGCGTGATTCGCCTCGCCACAGAAGTCGAGCCGCCAGCGCCCGTGCGGCCAGATCGCCGAAGCAACACCGACGGCGTCGCCGGTGTGGACGAGCGAGCGGCCCTGCTCGACATGCAGCTCTACGAACGTGCCGATCTGATCGAGCAGGTCCGTCGTTCCGACAGCGTGAGGGTCTCGGCCGCGAGCCTTGAGCACCTCAGCCATGGTGAGGCCGTCGCGATCCTTCTGGGCCAGCGCACGGTCGGCAGTGAGAGCTCCGGTGATCAGCTGCGATCCAGCGCAGGCGATACCGAAGCGCGCACCCTCCTCGTCGGCGAAGTTGCCGATCACGATCGGTCGGTTCGGGTCCAGGCCCTCCGCCTTGAGCCGGTCGACGGCCGCGAATGATGAGACGACGCCGAGCGGTCCGTCGTACGCGCCACCATCCGGTACGGAGTCGAGGTGCGAACCGATCAGGAGTGCATCGCTGCCTCCCAAGGATCCAGCACTGCCCCACCAGGCGAACTGGTTGCCATTGCCGTCCTCGACGAGCTCCATGCCGCGCGCCGCCGCTTCTCCGGCAAACCATTCGCGCAGTGCCATGTCGGCGTCGTTCCATGCGTATCGGCGATAGCCGCCAGTCGATGGATCGCGCCCGATGTCGGCGAGGTCGGCGAGAGTCATTCGCTCATCGGGACGCGCAGGCCCCGCTCCTTCGCCACTTCGGCTGCGCGCTCATATCCCGCATCGACATGGCGCATGACTCCTGTTCCGGGGTCGTTGACCAGCACGCGCTCGATCTTCTGTGCCGCCAACGGCGTGCCGTCGGCGACGATGACCTGGCCGGCGTGGATCGAGCGACCGATGCCGACGCCACCACCGTGGTGGATCGACACCCAGGTGGCGCCCGACGCGGTGTTGAGCAAAGCGTTGAGCAGCGGCCAGTCGGCAATCGCATCGGAACCGTCAGCCATGGCCTCAGTCTCGCGGTACGGCGACGCCACCGACCCGGAATCGAGGTGATCACGGCCGATCACGACAGGAGCGCTCAGCTCACCTGACGCAACCATCTCGTTGAATCGCAGACCGGCGAGGTGACGCTCCTGGTACCCGAGCCAGCAGATGCGGGCCGGCAGACCTTCGAAGTGCACCTTCTCCTGTGCCTTCGTGATCCAGCGCGCGAGGTGCTCGTCCTCCGGAAACAGCTCGAGGATCGCCCGGTCCGTCGCCGCGATGTCGGCCGGGTCACCCGAGAGCGCTGCCCAGCGGAACGGTCCCTTGCCTTCGCAGAACAGCGGCCGGATGTACGCCGGCACGAACCCGGGGAACTCAAACGCCCGCTCGAACCCGCCGAGGCGAGCCTCTTCGCGGATCGAGTTGCCGTAGTCGAAGACCTCGGCGCCGGCGTCCATGAAGCCGACCATTGCGCGTACGTGCTTGGCCATCGACTCCCTCGCCTTGAGCGTGAAGCCCTCGGGATCACGGGCGGCCTCAGCGTGCCAGTCCTCGACGCTGATGCCCTCAGGCAGATAGCTCAGCGGATCGTGGGCGCTGGTCTGGTCGGTCACGATGTCGATCGGCGTACCGCGCTCGAGCAGCTCGGGGAAGATCGTCGCGGCATTGCCGAGCACGCCGACCGAAAGTGCGCGACTCTCGTTCTTGGCCTCGACGGCGCGCTCCACGGCCTGGTCCAGATCAGTCCAGTACTCGTCGAGGTAGCCGTGCTTCACCCGTCGCTCCAGCCGCGTCTCGTCGACGTCGACGACCAGAGCAACGCCGTCGTTCATCGTCACGGCCAGCGGCTGCGCGCCGCCCATGCCACCGGCGCCAGCGGTCAGGGTCAATGTCCCGGCGAGCGAGCCCGCGAACCTCTTGCGAGCAACAGCGCCGAACGTCTCGTACGTACCCTGCAGGATTCCCTGCGTGCCGATGTAGATCCACGAGCCGGCGGTCATCTGCCCGTACATCGTCAAACCCTCGGCCTCGAGCTTGCGGAACTCCGGCCACGTCGCCCAGTCACCAACGAGGTTCGAGTTCGCGATCAGCACCCGCGGCGCCCACTCGTGCGTGCGGAACACACCCACCGGCTTGCCCGACTGCACCAGCAACGTCTCGTCATCGGCGAGGGTCTCGAGGGTGCGGACGATCGCGTCGTACGCCTCCCAGCTGCGGGCTGCCTTGCCGGTGCCGCCGTAGACGACCAGGTCCTCGGGGCGCTCCGCGACCTCGGGATCCAGGTTGTTCATCAACATGCGCATCGGCGCCTCGGTCTGCCACGACTTCGCAGTGAGAGTGGTGCCGCGGGCCGCGCGAACAGTCGGTCGGTTCATGTCAGATCTCCCCTTGTCCATGGGTTGAGAGGTGGGCTGCTGCGAGGAGGGCGCCAGAGCGTACGAGCTCGGTGGCGGCCTCGATGTCAGGGGCGAGGAAACGGTCAGGGCCGGGACCGTCGACCCGCGTACGCAAGAGCGCGATGACGGCGCCGGTCGCCGGGCCGGGCTTGAGTGGCGCTCGCAGGTCGATACCGCGAGCAGCGGTGTAGATCTCGATCGCGAGCACGCGGGTGAGCAGATCGACGGACGTACGTAGCTTGCGTGCCGCCGACCAGCCCATCGACACGTGGTCCTCCTGCATCGCGCTCGACGGGATCGAGTCGACGCTTGCCGGTGCCGCCAGCCGCTTGAGCTCCGAGACCATCGCCGCCTGCGTGTACTGCGCGATCATATGACCCGAGTCGACGCCGGGATCGTCGGCGAGAAACGGCGGCAGTCCCTGGTTGCGCGACGCATCGAGGAAGCGGTCGGTACGACGTTCGCTCATGCTGGCGACATCGGCGACCGGGATCGCGAGGAAGTCGAGCACGTACGCGAGCGGCGCACCGTGGAAGTTGCCGTGCGACTCGATGCGTCCGTCGTCGAGAACTGACGGGTTGTCGATCGCCGATGCGAGCTCGCGGCCCGCAACCGTCGCGGCATGTTCGAGGGTGTCGCGCGCGGCACCGTGCACCTGCGGCGCACAACGCAGCGAGTACGCATCCTGCACGCGTCCATCGCCGACGCGATGGCTCGCGACGATCGGCGACCCGGCGAGCAGCGAAGCCATGTGGGCGGCCGACTCGGCCTGCCCCGGGTGCGGACGTAGAGCCTGCAGGTCGGCGGCGAGCACGCGATCCGTACCCATCAGCCCTTCAATGCTCATGGCAGCAGCGAGGTCAGCGGTGTCGAGCAGCTGGCGTAGATCGTGCAGCGCCAGCACCAACATCCCGAGCATGCCGTCGGTGCCGTTGATCAGTGCGAGCCCTTCCTTCTCCGCGAGCTCGATCGGGGCGAGACCGTAGGACGCCAGCGCCTCACCCGCGGGACGGACGACTCCGTGATCCTCGACCTGACCCTCCCCCATCACCGCGAGCGCACAATGCGCCAGCGGAGCCAGGTCGCCTGAGCAGCCGAGGCTGCCGTACTCGTGGACGAGTGGTGTCAGACCGGCATTGAGCATCGACGCATACGCCTCGGCTGTCTCGACGCGCACGCCGGTGTGACCCGAGGCCAACGTCGACAGGCGCAGCAGCATGAGTGCGCGGACAACCTCGTTCTCGACGCGCGGTCCGGTGCCAGCCGCGTGCGAACGGATCAGGCTCTTCTGCAGCTGCGTCCGCAGCTCGGGCTCAATGTGCCGCGTGGCCAGCGCGCCGAACCCAGTCGAGACGCCATAGACCGGCGCGTCCGATGCAGCCATCTCCTCGATGACCGCCCGCGACCTCGCGATTGCCTGGCGCGCTTCGGCGCTCAGCTCGACGAGCGTGCCCTCGCGCGCCACACGTACGACATCTTCCGGCGACACGGCGCCGACTCCCACCACACAGTGCTCATATACATCGTTGGCCATGCTCCATAGGACTCCACGAGTGCACTTCGGCGCTATGGGCTGCGCGACAAACCCGTCTCGGATACGAGACACTGTGAGCATGACCAGACCGGTTCCCGCAGCGACAACAACCCTGCGCGTGCTCCGGTTCCTGTCCTCGCAGCCCGTCCCCGTATCGGCCGCCCGCATCGCCGCGGCCGTCGACCAACCGCGATCGTCGACCTATCACCTGCTCAGTGCGATGACCGACGAAGGATTCGTCATCCACTATCCCGACGACCGAACCTGGGGCCTCGGCATCGCTGCATGGGAAGTCGGCCACGGCTTTGCCCGGCAGGAGCCACTCGCTCGACTGGCCCGCCTCCCGTTGGCGCGACTCGTCGATCAGGTCGGCCAGTCCGCCCACCTGGTCGTCCTCCAAGGCGCCGATGTGCTCTACGTCATCGAGGAGCGGGCGCCCGGGAGGCCACCGCTGGTGACCGACGTCGGCGTACGACTTCCCGCTCACCTCACTGCTTCAGGTCGCGCGATCCTGGCGTCTTTGCCGGCCGCACAGGTACGCGCGCTCTACCCCGACAAGGCTTCCTTCACCTCACGCACGGGTACCGGTCCCAGCAGCTTGAGCGAGCTTCGGCGGCTGCTCTCCGCGACGCGCCAGCGTGGGTTCGCCACCGAGGACGGCGAAGTGACCGCTGGCTTTGCGTCGATCGCCGCACCCATCACGGCGGGGACGATCCACGCCGCGGTTGCTGTCACCTGGGAGGCGCGCACTCCCGCCGACGGTCTTGCCGAGCCAGTGGCCGCAACCGCAGCGGAAATCTCCCGCAGACTTCACCACTGACGCACTCCGCTGCCGAAAATCGTGACCTGCGCGACATTTGCGTCGTTGTTACTTCGAAGTAGGACATATGTCCCACTTGTCAGCCAAGGAGCACCATGCGTTCAGCTCGCTCGTACCTTCTGGCCCTCCTCGGAGTTGGCCTCGCCGCAACAGCCCTCGTCCAGCCGGCCCAGGCCGCTGACCCGGTCTACACGGTGCAGGCGCTGCACTTCAAGGTCTTGGTCGGCCCGGCCAACGACGTGCCGTGCAGCATTGTCGGCGACCTCTACCTCCCGAAGAGCGCCAGCAGCACCAAGAAAGTCCCGGCGATCTTGACGACCAACGGCTTCGGCGGCTCCAAGAGCGACCAAGCGGGCCTCGGCAAGACCTTTGCGTCGCGCGGATACGCGGTGCTGTCCTACTCAGGCCTGGGATTCGGCGGCTCGGGCTGCAAGATCACCCTGGATGACCCTGACTGGGACGGCAAGGCCGCAAGTCAGCTCGTCAGCTACCTCGGTGGCAAGACTGGCATCGCGTTCACCGACGCTGCCCACACCACACCCGCGAAGAAGTTGGGCGTCGTGCGGCTTGACGCGACGAACCACCTTGGAGTGAAGGTCGCCAACGATCCACGCGTCGGCATGGTGGGCGGTTCGTACGGTGGCCAGATCCAGTTCGCCGCCGCCAGCGTCGACCCTCGCATCGACACGATCATCCCGATCATCACGTGGAGCGACCTCTCGTACTCACTGTCGCCCAACAACACCTCGCAGATCTCGGGAGTCCAGACCTCAACACCCGGCGCAGCCAAGCTGATCTGGGCCCTCGGCTTCACCGGGCTCGGAATCGTCAACGGCCTGCAGAACGCCCAGGTTGATCCTTCACGATTGATTCCCTGCCCGAACTACGCGACGTTCGTCTGCCCGGCTGTCGCGACCGCAGGCGTGCTCGGCACGGTTGACGCCAGCACCACCGCGAACCTGCGTCACGCCTCGGTGTCGAGCTACTTCAAGAAGATCAAGATCCCGACGCTGATCATCCAGGGCCTGAGCGACACCCTCTTCAACATCAACGAGGGAGTCGCCAACTACCAAGCACTTCAGAAGCAGGGCACGCCAACCAAGATGATTTGGTACAACGGCGGCCACTCCGGTCCTTCTGCACCGGGCGAGCTCACCATCGGCAATCCCAATCCGGCCTCAGAGCACCTCTCCAAGAGCGTCGCCAACTGGTTCGATCACTACCTCAAGGGTTCGTCGGTCAGCACGGGTCCGGAGTTCTCGTACTTCCGCAACTGGGTCAAGTACACCGGTATCGCGACCCCGGCGTACGGAACCGCGACGTCGTACCCCGTCGGCACAGCGACGAAGTACTACCTCTCCGGCACCAAGCTCACAACCTCGAGCACGGGTATCGCGAGCGGGACACAGTCGTTCCTCACCCCGCCGGCAGGGCTCCCCACCTCGACAGATCCCACTGATGTCACTGCCCTCCCGCTGCCCGAGATCGACCTCCCGGGCACCTCCGCCTCATGGTCGACTCCGACGCTGACGAACGCCACCAACGTGGTTGGCCAGCCCAAGCTCACGATCAAGGTCAACGCCGCCCTGGCCCAGGCCACCCAGACCGCTGGCACCTACGGCTCGCTGGTCCTGTTCGTCAAGATCGCTGATGTCGACGCAACCGGCAAGGCCACGATCATCCGCAACCTGGTCGCACCTGTACGAGTGCCCGACGTATCGAAGCCGTTCACGGTCACGCTGCCCGGAATCGTGCACCAGTTCGCCAAGGGCCACACACTCAAGCTCATCGTGGCCGGCGGCTCGACCAACTACCGCGGTGGTCTGATCCCCAACCCCGTGACGATCACGACCGGCACGACGGGGCAGGTGCTCACGCTGCCGATCGTCAAGTAGTCCCCACGACGAAACGGCCCGGTCTCACCAGAGACCGGGCCCTTCGTCGTACTCAGTTCAGGCATCCCTCCTGCGGAGCAGGAACCAGGCGAGACCGAGCAGTGCAGCCGTCTCGGCCGCGAATACTCCGAAGCCTGCCCACGCATCAAGCAGGTCCGGGTTGAACGAGACCGGTGTCGCCAGCGATCCGCCCGCGTTGCCGGGCATCAGCTTGACCACCCAGTCGCCGAACGAGCCAGGGATCAGCAGCGCCATGTTGCCGACGACGAACACCAGGCCCAGGACGATCGAGATCGCCGCTGCCGTGTGCCGGACCAGGAAGCCGATCGCCAACGAGAACAGAGCCAGGCCGGCGAGGAACAGCCCGCTGCCGTACATCGCGCGAGCGACATCACCTTCGAGCGCCATGCCGATTCCCTCGCGATCGAGGAAGTAGTTACCCCCGAAGTAGCCCCCGAGCGCGGTCAGCGTGCCGACCACCATGAGGACGGACGAGATGATGATGCCCTTGGCCGCGAGCACGCGACCGCGAGCTGGCACAGCGGCCAACGTCGTACGGATCATGCCCGTGCCGTACTCCGAGGTCACCGCCAGCACGCCGATGATCACGGCGCAGATCTGGGCGATCATCATTCCCCAGGTGAGGAACGAGCCAGGCGACTCGTCAGCATCCGCGCTGGCGAGCCAGTCGGCATTGCCCCAACAGATCAGCGTAGTTCCCGCGACACCGATCACCACGAGGGTCAGAAGTGTCCACCAGGTCGAGCGCACGGACCAGAGCTTGATCCACTCGGCCCTCAACGTCTTGCCAAAGCCTGCCGGTTCGACCTCCTGGGCGGTCACCGCCTGAAGAGTGTTGGTGTTCATCGCGAACCTGCCTTGATCTCTTCGGCGGCCTTCGCGTGGTACTCCACGCTGTCGGCCGTCAGCGTCATGAATGCGTCCTCGAGTGAGGACCGTACGACGGAGAGCTCGTGAAGGAGCAGGCCGTTGGTGCCGATGAGCTCGCCGATCGCGGGGGCGTCGAGCCCCTGTACGCGCAGCTCATCGTCGGTGTGGGTGACTTCGAGTCCCTTGGTCGTGAGCAGAGTCGCGACGTCGGGCAGCTTGGGTGCCTTGACGCGTACATACGACGCCGCATGCTCTGCCATGAACTCGTGCATCGAGCAGTCGGCGAGGATCGAGCCGCGGCCGATGACGATCAGGTGGTCGGCCATGAGCGCCATCTCCGACATCAGGTGGCTCGAGATGAAGACCGTGCGTCCTTCGTCGGCGAGCTCCCGGGCGAGTGACCGCACCCAGCGGATGCCCTCAGGGTCCAGGCCGTTGACCGGCTCGTCGAGCACGACCACCGGCGGATCGCCGATCAGCGCAGCCGCGATGCCAAGGCGCTGGCCCATACCGAGCGAGAAGCGGCCGGCGCGCTGACCAGCCACCGAGTCGAGGCCGACGAGCTCGAGCACTTCCCCGACGCGGGTCGTCGGGATGCCGTTGCTCGCAGCCAGCCAACGGAGGTGGTCTCGCGCTGAGCGGCCGGGGTGGATCGCGTGCGCTTCGAGCAGCGCGCCGATCTCACGCAGCGGAGCGGGTGAGGCTGTGTAGCGGTGGCCGTTGACCGAAACGGTGCCGCTGGTCGGCGCATCGAGGCCGAGGATCATCCGCATCGTCGTGGACTTGCCTGCACCGTTCGGGCCGAGGAAGCCGGTGACGCGGCCGGGCTCGACGGTGAAGTCGATGCCGTTGACGGCAACCTTGTCGCCATAAGTCTTGGTGAGTCCCTGGGCGCGGATCATGCTGATCGCCGCCCGGCGTTGTCTACGGTGCTGATTCGGGTTGGAGTCATGCGTCCAGCGTCGTCGGATCGAGCGCGAGAGAACATCGGTGAGCGCCCCTGATCGACCCTGAACGCACCCCTACTGGGTGGGTAGGTTGGTGACATGGTCCCCGGCAGTGAGCAATGGCGTGACGAGCAGCGCCGGGCGATTCTCTCGTTCGCCCGACGATCGAAGATCGACGGTGGAGGCTTCGGCTGGCTCGACAACGATGGCGGCCTCGACGCAGACGCCAATCTGCAGCTCTGGATCACGGCCCGCATGACTTACGTCTTCTCGCTCGCCCACCTCGCCGGAGGCCCTTCGACGGGCTCTGGGACCGGGGAGAACCTGGAGCTCGCGGAGCACGGCGTTCGGGCACTTGCGGCATTTCACGACGACGTGAACGGCGGCTGGTACTCCGAGATCGATGCGACCGGCGCTCCGGCGCAGACCGCCAAGTTCTGCTACGAGCACGCGTTCGTGCTGCTGTCAGCGTGCGCGGCGTCGGCTGCCGGCGCCGAAGGCGCAGACGCGCTGCTCGACGAGGCGACGCTGGTGCACCGTACGAGATTCTGGGACGCAGATGCCGGGCGATGCCGCGAGGAGTGGAACGAGGACTGGACCGAGCTCGATGGCTATCGCGGAGCCAACAGCAACATGCACAGCGTCGAGGCCTACCTCTTCGCCGCAGACGCCACGGGCGAGGATGCGTGGCGGCAGCGGGCGCTGGCGATCTGCGAGCGGGTGATCGGCATCCATGCGCGCGGGCACCATTGGCGCATACCTGAGCACTACGACCACGACTGGACGCCGATGGCCAACTACAACGTCGAGAAGCCATCGGACCCATTCCGCCCGTTCGGCGCGACGCCAGGCCATGCATTCGAATGGGCTCGACTGATCATTCAGCTTGCTGCCAGCCTCGACGAACCCCGGCCATGGATGCAGGAGGCAGCGGAAGGGTTGTTCGAGCAGGCAGTGGCCGATGCCGTCGACGACGACGCGCCCGGCATCCCCTACACGACGGACTGGCACGGCTCGCCAGTCGTCGAAGAACGCTTCCACTGGGTCATCGCCGAGGCAGTCCTTGCCGCCGAGGCGCTCCACAACTACACCGACGATGCACTCTACGAAGGGTTGGCGGCGCGCTGGTGGTCTGAGATCGACGAGCACTTCGTCACCGAGCAGGGCTGGGTGCATGAGCTCTCGCCGACGATGGGGCCGTCGTCCCGTACGTGGCAGGGCAAGCCCGACGCCTATCACGCCTTCAATGCCGTAACACTGCCCAGCCTGCCGCTGGCCCCGTGCCCGGCAAAGACGATTGAGCGGCTGGCCGGATGACGATTCTGGTCATCGGCGAGGCACTCGTCGACATCGTCGACGGCTACCCGCATCCCGGAGGATCGCCGTTCAACGTCGCCGTCGGCCTCTCCCGACTCGAGTGCCCGACCGTGCTGGCGACGCAGATCGGCAATGACTCCCACGGCACGATCCTGCAGCGTCACCTGGCCGAGTCCGGCGCCAACCTCGCGCTGCTCGATCCAGTGCTGGAGCGAACGTCCTCCGCCACTGCGACGATCGCCGAGGACGGCAGTGCGTCGTACGAGTTCGACCTGACGTGGGATCCGGAGGCCATGCCCGATCCGGCCGTGTTCGAGGCCGTGCACATCGGTTCGCTCGGAGCCGCGCTGATGCCGGGAGCCCATCGCGTCGCCGAGCTCATCGCCACGGCGGATGCGATGGGGCTCGCGGTGTCGTACGACCCCAACGTCCGTCTGGCGGTCGAGCCTGACCCGGCGTTCTGGCGCGAGGTGTTCGAGACGGTCATCCCCTACGCGCGGATCGTGAAGATGAGCGATGAAGACGCGGCTGTGCTGTTCCCGGAGGAGGCGCCCGAGGACCTCGCGAGGCGGCTCGCCGGCGAGGGCAAGCTAGTCGCGATCACGCTCGGCGGAGCCGGGGCAGTCGTCGCGGGCGGTCGCGAGGTTGGCGGGGCCGACGCTCCCTCAGTCGCCGTCGTCGACACCATTGGTGCCGGCGACTCGTTCATGGCGGCCATGCTCTCGTGGTGCGCTGCGTACTCGTGGCCGGCTGGCGATCAGCTCGACGACACCGAGCTCACCGATCTCGCAGAGTTCTCAGTCGCGGCGGCGGCGATCACCTGCTCTCGGCCGGGCGCCGACCCGCCGCGGCTCAGCGAGCTCTGACGGGTCGGGCTCCGCGTACGGCCACGCACTCGGCGGCAGCCTTTGCGCCGGCCGCCAAAGCCTCGTCGGCTTCCCGGCGCTTGGTCCACACACTGAGGAATCCGGCGCAGAACGCATCGCCTGCGCCCGTCGTGTCGACGACGTCGGTCGGTGATGCCGCGACCGAATGGTCGCCGAACGTTGCACCGTCCGACCCTCGCGTGACGACAGCATTGCTCTCCAGCTGAAGGAACCGTTGCTCGTCGTCGTTGGGGAACAACAGATCGGCGTCCACGACCCAGGACAGGAACTCATCACGACCGGCGACGTGGAGGAATCCCAGCGAGCTCGGATCGACGCTGATGCCGATGCTGCGGCGACGCGCCTCCGCCATCAGTTCGACGACGATCGGACGCACCCCGGCATCGAAGAACGAGTAGCCCGTCAAGTGCAGCCACTCGATCTCGTTCCAGATGTCGGTGGGCAGATCGGTCGCCTTCAACGTCGTGTTGGCGGCCCGGTCGACATACATCGTGCGATCCGCAGCTGCGTCGAGGGTGAGAACGATCGTCGCCGTCGGCAGCTCGCTGTCCGCGGCGATGCGCGCATCAACGCCGTGGGCGGAGAGCGCGTCGACATGGCGGACGACACCGTCGGCACCGGCCTTGCCCACGAAGCGCGCGTACGAGCCAAGATGACCGAGCCAGGCAGCCACGTTCGCCGCGGATCCGCCGGGCGTCATACGGATCTCGGACTCGGTGTCACTGGCGGCGTTGATCGTGCCGAGGGGTCGTACGCCGATGTCGTCGACCACGTCACCGACGACGAGGATCATCGCAACACCCAGGACAGTGCGATCTCTCCGGCAACACGGATGTTGTTCTCGGCGATCTTGAGGTTGACGGCAAGGCTCTTGCCGCCGGTCAGCTCCACGATCGTCAGGAGCAGGAACGGGGTGACCTCCTTGCCGGAGAGTCCTTGCTCGTCGGCGAGGCGCAGTGCTTCGGTGAGCGCCTTGTCGTGCACGTCCGGGTCGAGCTGTTCAGACTCGGGGAGCGGGTTGGCGACGAGGATCGCAGCGCTCTGGCCCAGCGCATCGCGCGATGCCATCACCTCAGCGACACCGGTTGCGTCGGCCACTGACCAGTCGAGTCGCTCGCCGGAGTCGGTGAGCCAGAAGCTTGGAAACCTGTCCGTGCCATATCCGAGCACGATCACGCTCAGGGACTCGAGCCGCTCGAGGGTCGCGGGTATGTCGAGGATCGATTTCACACCTGCAGAGACGACGGTGATCGGCACCTCCGAGAGCACCGTCAGGTCGGCTGACTCGTCGAACGTCTCGGATGCGCCACGGTGCACGCCGCCGAGACCGCCTGTCGCGAAGACGCGGATGCCAGCAAGGTTCGCGATGTATGAGGTCGCAGCGACAGTTGTCGCCCCGCTTCCCTTCCGGGCGAGGGCGATCGGCAGATCGCGCACACTGAGCTTGGGGATGTCCTCTGATGCGATGCGTTCGAGCTCTTCGTCGGTCAGCCCCGCCTTGAGTCGACCGTCGAGCACGGCGATCGTCGCTGGCGCGACACCCATGCCCGTGAGGATCGCCTCGAACGTCCGCGCCGCCTCGAGATTGTCCGGGCGCGGTAGACCGTGGGAGATGATCGTCGACTCAAGCGCAACGACGGGTTGGCCAGCATCGAGAGCAGCTTGAACTGCAGGTGAGATGTCGAGCGGCAGCGACATTAGATCTCGGTGCGGTGGAAGTTCGCGTGCGAGCGCGAGGCCGTCGGGCCGCGCTGGCCTTGGTAGCGCGAACCGTACTTCGCCGATCCGTACGGGTTCTCCGCCGGCGACGTCAGCCGGAAGTAGCAGACCTGGCCGATCTTCATGCCGGGGTAGAGCTTGATGGGCAGCGTCGCCACGTTCGCGAGCTCAAGGGTCACGTGACCCGAGAATCCGGGGTCAATGAAGCCCGCCGTCGAGTGGGTCATCAGGCCGAGGCGGCCCAGGGACGACTTCCCCTCGAGCCGCGCGGCGATGTCATCAGGGAGCGTGACCAGCTCGTAGGTGGACCCGAGCACGAACTCGCCCGGATGCAGGATGAACGCCTCGTCGGTGCCCACCTCGACTTCGCGCGTCAGGTCGCTTTGATCGACGGCTGGATCAATGTGCGGGTACTTGTGGTTGTCGAAGACGCGGAAGAACTTGTCGAGACGCACGTCAATGCTCGACGGCTGGATCATCCCCGGGTCGAAGGGGTCGAGGGCAATGCGCCCAGCGTCGATCTCGGCCAGGATGTCGCGGTCTGAGAGAAGCACGAGAGAAAACTAACCCATGCGGCCGTACGAGGGACTCGACTCCGCTTGAATGGTCGACATGCGCGCTGTCATCTGTCATCAGGGCAACCTCTCGGTTGCCGACATCGACACCCCTGTACCCGCCAAGGGGCAGCTGCTCGTTGAGGTTCAACGCTGCGGCATCTGCGGATCCGACCTCCACGCTCGCGTCCACGGCGACGAGCTCGGCAAGGTGATGGTCGAGTCCGGGTACGACGACTTCATGCGGTCAGACCAGAACATCGTGTTCGGCCATGAGCTCTACGGCGTGATCGCCGAGCATGGACCCGGCAGTCGCAAGAAGCTGGCAGTCGGTACGCCGGTCGTCTCCCTTCCGCTGCTGCGCAACCCCGGCAGCGTCGACACTCTCGGACTGTCTGCGAAGGCACCCGGCGCGTACGCCGAGCACCTGCTCACCCAGGAGAACCTCACGCTCAAGGTCCCCAACGGCCTGTCCCCCGATGTCGCAGTGCTGACCGAGCCGATGGCAGTCGGCTGGCACGCCGTCGCTCGCGGAGAAGTGTCCAAGAAGGACGTCGCCGTCGTGGTGGGCTGCGGTCCAGTCGGTCTCGCCGTCATCACCATCCTGAAGTCCCGCGGCGTACGTACGATCATCGCCAGCGACCCGTCACCCGGACGCCGGGCGCTCGCCTCCAAGGTCGGAGCGACCAGCGTCGTTGATCCGACGGAGGGTTCACCGTTCGCGACTGCCAAGGACCACAAGCACTTCACCACCGTGCCGGACACCCTGGGCGCGGCCATGGATGCGATCGACCAGATGTCCAAGCTGCCGGTCGGCTGGTGGCACGCCTGGCGTGCTGCCGACAAGATCGGCGCGACCAACCCCAAGGCACCGGTCATCTTCGAGTGCGTTGGCAATCCCGGGATGATCGACAGCATCATGGCGGGCGCGCCGATGTTCTCGCGCATTGTCGTGGTCGGCGTCTGCATGGGCGGCGACCAGATCCGCCCATCGATGGCAATCAACAAGGAGATCGACCTGCGCTTCGTCATCGGCTACACGCCGCTGGAGTTCAGGGACACGCTGCACGCGCTGGCGGAGGGAAAACTCGACCCGTCGGCAATGTTGACCGGACGGGTCGGACTGGATGGCGTCGCCAACGCATTCACCGCTCTCGGCGATCCGGAGACCCACGCCAAGATCGTCATCGACCCTCGCCTCGACGGCTCGGACGTGAAGCAGGCCTGATGGAGTTCACGATCCGCGAGGACGACCTGACCGGTCCCGACGTGCGAGCGTTGCTTGAAGAGCACCTCGCTGACCTTTCGCTGCACTCGCCCGCCTGCAGCGTGCACGCCATGCCGGTCGACCGGCTTCGCGAGCCCGACGTCACGTTCTGGTCCGTGTGGTCAGACGATCGCGTTGTCGGATGCGGCGCGCTCAAGGAGATCGACGCGACGCACGGCGAGGTCAAGTCGATGCGCACGATCGACGAGGTGAAGGGCCAGGGCATCGGTGGACTCGTGCTCGAGCACCTCCTTGGTGAGGCGAAGCGTCGCGGCTACTCACGGGTGAGCCTAGAGACGGGCAGCAACGAACCATTCCAGCCCGCCCTTCGCCTGTACGCACGCCACGGCTTCGAGGTCTGCGGCCCGTTCGCCGACTACGCCGAAGATCCGTGGAGCGTCTACATGACCAAGGCGCTCTAGACCGCGTGGTGGGCGTCCGAGACAGCTCTGGCTTCGTCGCGCAGCGCCTGGACCACGAAACGTACTGACGGCCGCTCGAACCGGTCCGGTCGGAGCAAGGCAGAGATCTCGCGCTTGGCCCGGATACCGACAAGCGGCCGCGTGACCAGACCATTCCCGTGCTCTCGAGTCGTGAACCGGGGCAGGATCGCTATGCCGTGACCAGCGGCCACCATCGACTCGACGATGCCGTTGTCTGCTAGCCGCTGGGCGATGCGTACGGGTTCGCCGGTGGAGGCGACCACCTGGCTCAGCACCCGGTCGAACGGGAAATCGTGCGGAACTCCGATCCACGTCTCGCCCACGACGTCCTTGGGCGACAAGCTCGCCTTGGTAGCCAGCCGGTGATCCTCCGGCAACGCCACGTCGAGCGGTTCGCTCATCAGGGGAATGACCTGCAGACCCCGCTCGTGCCAGCTCGCCGACGTCGTGGGCGAATCGGCGATCACGATGTCGTAGTCCGGCGTCAGATCGGCGAAGTCGAACTTCGTCACGTCCTGATCAGTGCAGATGAGGTTGATGTGTGGCTCGTCAGCAAGACGGGTCAACAAACCCGGCAAGAGCATCTCGCCGCCACTGGCGAACGTCGTGAGGGTGACGTCGCCAGCCGGCTGCTCCATGAACTCGCGCCACTCAGACTCTGCCTTGGCGATCGCGACCGCGATGTCGGTGGCCGTCTGAGCGAGTGCTCGCCCAGCGGCGGTCAGCGCAACCCCTCGGCCGGATGGCTCGAGGAGGGCCACTCCTGCCTCCTTCTCCAGCACTTTCAGCTGTTGCGAGACCGCCGACGGAGTGACTCCTGTCACGTCGGCAACGGCACCGACAGTGCCCCTCTCGGCCAATTCACGCAGGAGCTCAAGCCTTTTGACGTCCATGTAGCCAGACTACATGTTAGGTGTAGTTTTGTTAGATTGTGCTTGATGGTTTGGAGGATCATACTGAGAGTACGAAGTCCACCAAGCCTTTGAAGGAGGCCAGCAATGATCATCACCGCTATCAGCGCAATCGTCATCGCCGTGATCGGAGTTGGCGCCACCGCACGCACCGTCAA
>NZ_JAKFEL010000098.1:0-12845 GCF_036675695.1 Aeromicrobium sp. | reverse complement strand
TGTGAAGCGGACACGCAATCTGGTACTTGCGACAGTCATGGGTGCGACCCTCGCGCTCGCTGGCTGTGGCGGCTCGGACAGCGCTGGCGACGGCGACGGCGACGCGAAGAAGGGCAAGATCGGTGTCATCCTTCCCGACACGAAGTCCTCGGTTCGGTGGGAATCCGCTGACCGTCCGGCTCTCGAGAAGGCATTCAAGGCAGCTGGGGTCGACTACGACATCCAGAACGCCGAGGGCGACGCGGACAAGATGGCGACCATCGCCGATGGCATGATCACCGGCGGCGTGACCGTCCTCGCTATCGTCAACCTTGACTCAGACTCGGGTGCGGCCATCGAGGAGAAGGCCAAGAAGCAGGGCGTCAAGACCATCGACTACGACCGCCTCACCCTTGGTGGCTCGGCCGATGTCTACATCTCCTATGACAACGCGAAGGTTGGCGCCCTACAGGGTGAAGGTCTCGCGAAGTGCCTTGGAGAGAAGGACGCCGACATCATCTACCTGAACGGGTCACCGACTGACAACAACGCCACGTTGTTCTCGGAGGGTGCGCACAGCGTTCTCGACAAGATCTCGACTTACAAGAACGTTGCCGAGCAGGCTGTTCCGGACTGGGACAACGAGCAGGCTGTGACGATCTTCGAGCAGCTCTACACCAAGGTCGACGGCAAGGTTGACGGTGTGTACGCCGCCAACGACGGCCTCGCCGGCGGTGTCATCTCGATCCTGAAGAAGAACGGCCAGAACGGCAAGGTTCCCGTGACCGGCCAGGACGCAACGATCGAGGGTCTGCAGAACATCCTGACTGGTGACCAGTGCATGACGATCGCGAAGTCGGCAACGGGCCAGGCTGGCGCGCTTGCTGCTGCAGCAATCGCGATGGTCAACGGTGACGAGCCGGAGACAACTGGAACCGTCAAGGACGACACCGGCAAGCGTGATGTGCCGGCAGTTCTGCTCGATCCGGTTGCTGTCGACAAGTCCAATGTCGGGGCTCCGATCGAGGCTGGCGACATGAAGGCCTCGGACGTGTGCACTGGCGACTTCGCCAAGCTGTGCGCTGACGCTGGCATCAGCTAACAGCAACGGGTGTGGTCTTCCGGGATTCCGGAAGACCACACCCAACGCTGTGAGTAGCATCGCCACGTCACGAACACTGCACTCTCGGAAGGTACGTCATGAGTGAAAAGTCGCCGATCCTTCATCTGCGCGGAATCAACAAGAGCTTCGGCGTCGCCCACGTCCTCCACGACGTCGACCTCGCCATCTATCCCGGTCAAGTCACCGCCCTCGTCGGTGACAACGGCGCCGGCAAATCCACGCTGGTCAAGGCCATCGCGGGCATCTATCCAGCCGATTCGGGCGAGTATCTCTTCGAGGGCAAGCCCCAGCACGTCACCAGCGCCAAAGACGCCGCCGCGCTCGGCATCGAGGTCGTCTACCAGGACCTTGCACTATGCGAAAACCTCGACATCGTCGAGAACATGTTCCTCGGCCGCGAGAAGAAGAACGGCCTCATCCTCGACGAGACAACGATGGAGTCCAAAGCCCGCGAGGCATTGACGTCGCTGTCGGTCCGCACCGTCAAGTCCGTGCGCCAGAGCGTCGCGAGCCTGTCAGGCGGCCAGCGGCAGACCGTGGCGATCGCGAAGTCGGTGCTGTGGAACTCCAAGATCGTTCTCCTCGACGAGCCGACAGCCGCTCTGGGAGTCGCGCAGACCCGCCAGGTGCTCGACCTCGTGCGTCGCCTCGCCGACTCCGGCGTGGGGGTGCTGTTGATCTCGCACAACCTCACCGACGTCTTCGAGGTCGCTGACCGAATCACTGCCCTCTACCTCGGGCGCGTCGCCGCCGACGTCGCCACCAAGGATGTGACCTCGACGCAGGTTGTCGAGCTCATCACGACCGGACAGTCCGCTGGCATTGCCGGCCCCGCCACGAAGGCTGTGACTTCATGACCGACATCGTCACTGACGCAGAAGAGGCTGGCTTCGCTTCAGACCTCACCCAGTCCAACACGCTGGGCGAGTCCGTCCGCGCTTACATCACCCGTGTGCGAGGCGGCGACATGGGCGCTCTGCCCTCGATCGCGGGTCTCGTCGTTCTGTTCATCGTGTTCAACCTCGCCAACGACAAGTTCCTGTCGAACCTCAACCTGGCAAACCTGATCACCCAGTCTGGCTCGATCATCATCCTCGCGATGGGGCTCGTCATGGTCCTGCTTCTGGGCGAGATCGACCTGTCGGCCGGCTTTGCGGGCGGCGTGTCCGCATGCGTCATGGGCGTCCTGATGGTGGAGCAGAACCAGAATTGGGTCATCGCGGTGCTCGCGGCGCTGTTCTTTGGAGCGGCGATCGGGTTGTCCATCGGTCTCCTCGTGGCGAAGCTCGGCATTCCGTCGTTCGTCGTGACGCTGGCGTACTTCCTCGCCCTGCAGGGCGTGGCGCTCTGGCTGATCGGGGAGGGCGGCTCCGTCCGCATCGACCAGGATGTCATCAGTGGCATTGCCAACAACAACATGAGCGTGGCGGCAGGCTGGATATCCGCCGGCGTGATCATCGCTGTGCTCACCGCGTTGAGGCTGCGGCAGCACCGGCGCAAGGTCTCGCTCGGCCTGCAACACCAGCCATTGGCCCTCGTCGCCGTGCAGATCGCTGTCGTCGGCATCGTGCTGCTCGTCGTGACCTACGTTCTCAACCAGAACCGCAGCGTCAACCCGACCTTCCCCATCAAGGGCATTCCATATGTCCTGCCGATGGTCATCGTGCTGTTGATCTTCTGGACGTTCATGCTCGGGCGTACGAGCTGGGGCCGGCACGTCTATGCCGTCGGCGGCAATCCCGAAGCCGCCCGTCGAGCTGGCATCAACGTCGACCGCATCCGCATCTCGGTGTTCATCATCTGCTCGTCGATGGCGGCGCTGAGCGGAATCGTCCAGGCGTCGTATGTCGGCAAGGTCTCGACCTCGTCGGGCGGCAGCTACACACTGCTGTTCGCCGTCGGCGCAGCTGTCATCGGCGGCACGAGCTTGTTCGGCGGCAAGGGCAAGGCCAGCGACGCGGTCATCGGTGGTCTCGTGATCGCGACGATCGCAAACGGCCTTGGTTTGCTGGCCCAGAAGTCGTACATCACTTTCCTCGTGACCGGTGGCGTCCTTCTGCTGGCCGCAAGCGTTGATGCGATCTCGCGCAGGCGGCGGTCCGCAACAGGTCTCGGCTGATACGCATGCCCTCCGCGGGACGCTCGGGCGTCGGAACAAACCAGGAGGACGTGCGGCGTCACAACCTGGGCACTGTTCTGGGTCATGTGCACCGCGCAGGGCGTATCTCGCGCGCCGAGCTGACGGCTCGGATGGGTCTCAACCGCAGCACCATCGCGGGGCTGGTCACCGAGCTCGAGTCGTTGGGGCTTGCCGAACAGGTCAAGCCGTCTGGCACGCGCATCAGCGCTGGTCGGCCGTCAGTTGACGTACGCACGCGCGCTGGTGCGTACGTGCTCGCCACGGATGTGCGCGTCGACGGGCTGACGGTCGCGCGGGTTGGAATCGGGGGCGCCGTCGAGGCTCGGGCGACGGGTCCGATCCCGTCGTCGCATGATCCGCAGGCAATCGGTGACTCAGTCGTCGAGCTGATGCGGCTGGTCGTCAAGGACGTCAAGGACGACGCGGCGTTGGTCGGAATCGGCGTCAGCGTTCCGGGCATCATCCGTGCGGAGGATGGTCTCGTACGGTTTGCGCCCAACCTCGGCTGGCTCGACGTGCCGTTTGCGGAGATCCTCGCGGAGCGCATTGCGACGCCCGGGCGACCGGTACTTGGCAACGATGCCGACCTCGGCGCGCTCGCTGAGCACCTTCGGGGTGCGGGTGTCGGCGTCGACGACTTGATCTACCTGTCTGGCGAAGTCGGTGTCGGTGCTGGCGTGATCGTTGGTGGCAGGCCGCTTGAAGGATCCGGCGGCTATGCGGGCGAGATCGGCCACCTGCCGTTCACGCCCGACGGCAAGTTGTGTCATTGCGGCAGTCGCGGATGCTGGGAGACCGAGATCGGTGCTCCGGCGATCGCGCTCGCGGTGGGTTGCCCGCCCGATCGAGTCGCTGCGCTCGGGGAGTTCCTCGAGGGCGTCAAGGAGGCCCCACCCGAACTGCGCGCTGTTGGACGCAATCTGGGACGTGGGCTCGCCGCTGCGGTCAACCTGCTCAACCCGCGAGTGGTTGTGCTGGGCGGATACCTGCGCGCTCTCTACCCGCTTGTCAGCGAGGACGTGAACGATGGGCTGGGCGCGCATGCACTGACGGCGCCGCGAGAGCTTGTGAAGGTGAGTGTCCCTGGTCTGGGCGGTGATTCGGTGCTCTTGGGCGCCGCTGAACTAGCATTCGGCGCACTTCTCAGCGACCCAGTCGCGTGCCTTGCCAGCGCGTGCCACGACGTCGAGAGTGTCCTCGCAAGCTGACTCGCGATCTGCGACACTGACGGCTCCAACGCGTGATTAGTGTCCAGATGTGCGGGCCGTGGCTCAGAGGTTGAGCAGGCCGAGCGTGAACCAGGTCGCCTCCGCCGGCGTCGGGTCGGTGTTGCCAGCAGGGTCGATCGCGCGCACCGCGAAGGTGTGGTTGCCCAGCTTCACGCCGGTGTAGACCCGTGGACTGGTGCACGCCTCCCACGCGCCGCCATCGAGCCGGCACTGGAATGTTGAGCCGCCTTCAGACGAGCTGAGTCCGAATGTCGCCTTGATCGACAACAGGGCGAGGGAGCCCGGACCGCTGGTGATAGTCGTCTCGGGAGGCGTGGTGTCGACGATCCACGCACTGGTGGCGGGGGAAGGGTCGACATTTCCAGCCAGATCCGTCGCTCGCACGGAGAACGTGTGGCTGCCCTCATCGAGTGGCCCGAACGAGTCGCCTGACTCACACGAGGCGAAGGAGCCCGTGTCGAGCTTGCACTCGAACGTCGCCGCCTCATTCGCGGAGAAGGCGAACGTCGAGTCCACCTCGTTGCTGAGGTTCGCCGGGCCGGAGTCGATGTGGGTGTTCGGCGCGGTGTGGTCGACGTTGACCGTGAATGCACGGCTGGCGGGCGTCGGGTCGGTGTTGCCCGCCGCGTCGGTCGCGCGTGCCTGGAAGGTGTGACTGCCGTTGGCCAGCAACGCTGTCGTGTACGGGGACGTGCACGGTCCGAAGTTGGCATTGTCGACGCGACACTCAAGCGTCGCTCCCGCCTCCGGCGAGCTGAAACCGAACGTCGGCGTTGGGTCATCGATCGTGCCAGTGGGTCCGGTGTTGATCGTCGTGTCCGGGGCGGTCGTGTCGACAGTGAACGTGCGGCTGACCGCCGGGGACTCGAAGTTGCCCAGCGAGTCGATCGAACGTACCTGGAACGTGTGCTCGCCATCGGACAGGGCAGGGGAGGTGTAGGGCGAGGAGCAGGGCTGGAAACCACCGGACACCTTGCACTCGAAGATGCTGTCCGGCTCCGATGTCGAGAAGCTGAACGTCGGCGTGGGGTCATTGGTGAGGCCGCTGGGGCCTGAGGTGATTCCCGTGACGAGCCCTTCGGTGTCGACCGTGAATGTGCGACTGGCCGGCGTCGGGTCGACGTTGCCCGCGCCGTCGATCGCCCGCAGCTCGAACGTGTGCTGGCCGTCGCTCAAGGCGTCCGTCGTCTCAGGTGATGTGCACGTTGTGAACGGCTGGGTGTCGACGCGGCACTCGTGCGCCATCGCGCCGTCCGCGAAGTTCCAGCCGAAGGTGGGCGTGCTGTCGCTGATGAGCCCTGTAGGTCCGGAGCTGATCGTGGTGTCCGGGGCGACCGTGTCGACGGTGAAGGCCGCGGCAGCCGGAATGGGGTCGATATTGCCGGTGGAATCGACGGCTCGTACCTCGAAGACGTGCTCGCCGTCGTCGAGTTCAGTGGTGGTGTGCGGATTCGGACATGCCTCGAACGCCGCATCGTCGACGCGGCACTCGTACGTCACATCGGAGTCAGGCGAGGTGAAGCCGAACGTCGGCGTGCTGTCGCCGGTCCAACCGCTGGGACCAGAGGTGATCGACGTGGTCGGTGGGTTCCGGTCGAGCGTGAATGACCGACTGGCCGCACTCGCCTCCACGTTGCCGGCAGCATCCGTCGCGCGCACCTGGAACGTGTGGTCCCCGTCGCCTATCCCGCCACTCGTGAACGGAGAGGTGCACTCGGAGAAGGCGCCGTTGAAGCCGCACTCGAACGTCGATCCTGGTTCCGAGGCGACGAAGGTGAAGGTGGGAGTGTTGTCGCTGGTCGAACCCTCGGGACCGCCGGTGATGGTGGTGACCGGCGCTGCCGTGTCGACCGTGAACGTACGGATCGCGGGCGTCGGGTCGACGTTGCCCGAGGCGTCGGTCGCCCGCACTTCGAACGTGTGAAGACCGTCGGCCAACCCCGCCGGCGAGCGGGGAGACGAGCAGGTGCTGAAGTCGGCGTCGTCGACGCGGCACGCGAACGTCGATCCGGGCTCGGACGACGTGAACGTGAACGTCGGCGGTTGGTTGATCGGCCCGGTCGGGCCGCCGGTGATGGTGGTGTTCGGCGGAGTGATGTCCTGCGGGTTCAGCAGCACAGAGATGCCTCCCCTCCGTCCGGGGCTCTGCTCATTCGTCAGCACGACATCGGTTCGGCCGTCCGCGTCGAAGTCTCCCGCTGCCACCGCCGTTGAGCCGCCGCCTGTGGGGAACTGGGTGAGATTGACGAACGTGCCGTCGCCTCTGCCATGGAGCACGTCGAGCTTGCCGACATTCTCGGAGATCGCGAGGTCCGCGCGGGAGTCGTCGTTGAAGTCCCCGACCGTGACGTCTGTCGCGTGGGGGATGACGTAACCCAGTGGTGTCGTGAAGGTTCCGCCGCTCGCGCCGAGCAGGGTCCAGACAGCGCGGCCCGTCTCGACGACCGCCATGTCGGGGTCGGAGTCGCCGTTGAAGTCACCGAGCGCAATCCTCATGCTGTTGAATTCCTGCGCCTCCCCGATCGAGTAGACGGTCGCGGGGCCGAACGTCGCGGCCGGACCGCCGAGCAGGACGTGGACGTTGCCGGCGACGTCGCCGACAGCAAGGTCGGGGTCGGTGTCGCTGTTGAAGTCACCGACCGCGACCGACAGAGGGCTACTGAACCCGGCCTGGAACGACGTCTTGGGGCCGAAGGTGCCGCCGGGTCCACCAAGCAGGATCGACATGGTGTCGTTGACGCCGCTGGTGACCGCGAGGTCGGGATCACCGTCGCCGTTGAAGTCGCCCACCGCCACCGCAGTCGGGGTCACGTCCACCGGGTAGTAGGTCGGATCCCCGAACGTCCCGTCAGGGCTCCCGAGCAGGACGGACACCGTGTCGCCATACTCATCGGCGACGACGAGGTCCGGGTTGTCGTCGGCATTGAAGTCGCCGATCGCGATCGATCGGAGCTCGAAGCCGCCTTCGAAGTGGGCCGCAGGACCGAACGACCCGCCGGGGCCGCCGAGGTTTACGGAGACTGTGCTGCCGGTGGCAGCGACATCTGGGTCACCGTCGCCGTTGAAGTCGCCGACCACGACACTGACGGTCTGGTTCCCGGTCTCGTAGTCGACCCAGTGCGCGAAGTTGGTCGTGCTGGCGCTGGCGGCCCCGGGATTCGCCAGCACGAGCGCGGACACGGCGCTGCCGAGGACCAGTAGTCGACTGAGGTTGATTGCGACGCGTTTGCGGGCCGACATGAGGGTCTTGGGAGTGCCCATGATGTGTCCATTTCGGGAGGGAGTGGCACCGACGCTATGTGTCACACGAAGGCATGTCGTCCGTGCCAGCACGGATCCATCCCGGGATGGTCGATGACAGGGTTGGTCCATGCCACTGCGGGTCGTACTTGTCGACAACGAGCCGCGGTTCCGGGCGACGGCCCGCCGGGCGCTCGAGGCTGAAGGCGTCGAGGTGCTTGCCGAGGTCGGATCCGGCGCAAGCGCCCTTGCGTCGGTTCAGGATTGGTATCCTGACGCCGTTCTGATCGATATCCGAATGCCCTGGATCGACGGCGTGGAGGTCGCTCGGCGAATGCGCGGGAAGGTCGGTGAAACCGTGGTGATCCTGATCTCAACTCTCGACGTGGATCATGGACGCCTGTTGGCTGATGGTGTGGCTGCCGGGTACATCCGCAAGGACGAGCTCTCGCTTGCCGCGATCGACGAGCTCCTGGCCTGATGGACCGAGCGCTGCGAATTGGCTTGATCGCCGCGACAGTGCTCGCAGTCGCCACGCTCGCCCTGTTCGACCTCGACCAACCGTACGAGCTCTGGTCGCAGTTCATCGTCGTCGCGGCCCCTCTGACCCTGGCAGCCTGGATCGTCCTCGCCCGGGCCGCTGACGAGCGACTCGTGCATGCGCTGGCTGGCCTCGGTACGGGCGGCCCCGACGACACGGTCCGCGACGCGCTTCGAAGGGCTCTCGCTGACCCGGACCTCGAGATCGTCTACACCCAGGTCGGCCGCGGCGGCTGGATCAGTGGGCTCGGTGAGCAGACGGCCCGTCCGGGCCCGGACGGGTGTCGGGCTTTCACTCCGATTGATCGCGGCGGAAAACCGATAGCGGGTCTTGCCCACGATCCTCGCCTCCTCCGACATCCGAAGCGATTGCGCGCTGCGGTCGACGCTGCCTCCCTGGCCCTCGACAATGAACGTCTCAAGGCACAACTTCGGGCCGAGCTCTTGGAAGCGCAGGCCTCGCGGACCCGCATCATCGACGTCGGCGACCGCGCGCTCCAGCGGCTGGAACGCAATCTTCATGACGGCGCGCAGCAACGGTTGGTGGGGCTCGCCCTGATGTTCCGGCTGGCGAGCCGACGAGCCGCCGGCGACCCCGAGCTCACGGCCCTGCTGGACGATGCCGCCCACGAGCTCAGCGATGCGATCGCCGAGCTGCGTGAGCTGACCCGAGGCATCCTCCCGGCGATCGTTGGCGACACCGGTCTCCGGGGTGCACTCGAGTCCCTGGCCGAGCGCCCCGGAGTACCGGTGGATCTCCACGTCGACCTGCCCGACCGGCTCCCCGAAGTCGTTGAAGTCGCTGCCTACTACCTAGTCACGGAAGCGCTCACCAACGCCAACAAGCACGCAGTCGCTTCACGCGTGACGGTGCGGGCGCGAGTGGTGGACGAAACTCTTCGCGCGACGGTGATCGATGACGGAATCGGGGGAGCAAAGCAATCACAGGGCTCTGGATTGCAGGGTCTTGCCGACCGAATCGGCGCCCTCGGAGGCGAATTCGAGATCGACAGCCCACCCGAATGTGGCACCACGGTGACCGTCGACATACCGCTCGCCCAGACCGTGCTGACCGATACCGAGCAGCAGCGGAGGGTCGCCCTGCGGTGGTTCGTGCAGGAGAACTGGGAGATGCCCGGTGAAGCCGGCGACCAGATCACCGACGAGGACAACCTGATGTCGGCGAAAGCCACCATGCTGATCGCTGGAGGGAACGCACGGATCACCGAGCGTGAGCGGGAATGGCTGATCGGCTATCACACGGCCGCACGTGGCGCCGGCTGGGTGATCGAGGCGATCGCTGCATATGACGACTCCGACACATTCGATGACCTGAAGGTTCTACCCGAGTTTCCCCAGGTCGCCCGCGGAGAGGTCTATTGCGCCATACGCATGTGCTCCAGCGATGGACCCCTGACCCCAGACGAGCTCAATCGTCTGGAGCGTTCGGTCGATGCCCTGGGGATTGCTCGCGAGGAGCTCGAGGAGCTGCTGGCGATCGTCGCGGCCGAGGACGGACTGCGTCGACGTCGCTTCAACGCCATCGCCGCACCCGTTCTCCCTGGCGGACTCTCGCCCTTGCGCTGACGATCGGTCACCTGGCATTTGCTCGCAGGTGCGCGAGCACGGCCAGCACTCGGCGATGTGTGCTCGAGGTGACGTCCAGGTCCAGCTTGGCGAAAATCCGGCTCGTATGGGACTCGATTGTCCGCGCGCTGGTGGCGAGCATGTCCGCGATAGCTGTGTTGGAGTGGCCCTCGGCGACGAGCGCGAGGACTTCGTGCTCTCGGACGGTCAACCGGTCGAGTGGGTCGGACCAGCGCGGTGTCTCCAGGACCTTTCGCACCACCTCGGGGTCGATCACGGTGCCACCCCCGGCAACGCGGATGATGGCATCGACCAGATCTGAGTGAGCGGTGACGCGCTCCTTGAGCAGGTAGCCGACGCCGCTGGGGGCTCCCATGAGCAGGTCCACAGCATGACGTGTCTCGACGTACTGGGAGAGCACCAGAACCCCGATTTCGGGGTGTTGTGCCTTGATCTCCACGGCGGCATCCAGGCCTTCGGTGGTGTAAGTCGGTGGCATTCGTACGTCCAGGATCACGACGTCCGGGTGGGCATCCTCAAGTGCAGCGATGAGGCCGACGGCATCGGCACGCTGGGCGACCACATCGACGCCGTCGTCTCGCAGCAGCCGCGCGATCCCCTCGCGGACGAGAGGCGCGTCGTCGACCAGCATCACCCGGAGCGCAGCCACGGACCGATTATGTCGCGCCGTCCAGTGGGGCCGCAGTGGAACGGAGGGCAAAGGAAGGGGTCACAGCACCACGGTGCCGGCATAGACCCCTGAGAGGGATCGCTCTGCCGCGCCCAGTGCGGCGGCGTGGATCCCCAGCGAGCTCAGGCGGATCTGCGGCAGGTGAATCGAGGCTGAGGGCAGACGCTCGGCGAGGACGGCGCCAGCGGCCGGGACGACATACGCGCCGAGCGGTACGAAGTAGCCGCCGAGGACGATGGCGGCAGGATCGAGGACCGCTGCCAGGGCGGCGAGGCCGGTGCCGAGGTCGTGACCGAGGGTCGTGAGCGCGGCGCGGGTCTGGGCGTCGTGGGCGGCTCGCGCGGCGACAGCGACGGCGGTCTGCAGCGGTGTGCTCTCCTCTTCCATGCCGACGGCGGCGAGCATCGCGCGGAGGCCGACGGAGGTCTCCCAGCAGCCGAGGCGTCCGCAGCCGCACACGCGCGAATGATTGCCGATCGGCATGTGGCCGACCTCGCCGGCGAAGCCAGCGCCGCCACGAAGCAGGAGGTTGTCGTGGACGATCCCGGCTCCGATTCCAACCGTTCCGGTGATGTAGAGCGAGTTCGGGACGTCGATCGAGACACCGTGAGCGGCTTCAGCAAGTGCCGCACAGTTGGCATCGTTGTCGACCGTGACGGGACACGCGCCGCCGAGAACGGCCTCAAGCTGGGCGGCAAGCTCCACATTGTCCCAACCGAGGTTGGGTGCCCACGCGATCGTGCGGTTGTCGTGCGCCACGAGTCCGGGAACGGCCACTGTGGCACCAACGATGCTGTGACCAGCTGCGATCAGGGAGTCGCGTGTTTCGGTGACGAGGCTGATCACTTCGCCGATGGACGGCGGTCCAGCGCTTTCGACCTGTCGAATCGTCGAGATGCGGGCGTTGCCACCCAGATCCAGCGCGACTGCAGCGAGGTAGTCGACGTTGACCTCGAAGCCCAGACCAATGATTGACTCACCGGTGAGTGTCACGGGCCGTCCGGGCCGACCACGACCCGACGGAGCCGACTGGTCCTCGCTGACGGCGCCGCCTGTGCCGAGCTCGGCGACGATCGTGCCGATAGTCGCCTTGGCCAGACCGGTGCGGCGCGCCAGCTCCGTACGAGTGGCTGCGCCCTCGGTACGCAGGGAGCGAAGCACCAGCGCAGTGTTCTGCCTGCGCAGGTGCTCCGTACCGCCCGGGCGGGTGGGCGTCACTAGCCGCGGACTCCGTAGAGGTGTTCGAGAGCAAGCTGGTCGAGCTTCTCAAAGCCTGCACCGTACGCAGCGAGCTCGTCCGCCGACGGTCCAGTCGATGACTCCAGCTCGCTCCAGGTCTCGCCTTCGTTCAAGGTCGGCTTCGCGAGCTCGGGGAGCTTGGCTGCGACGAGTGCGGCCTGGACCTCAGGATCTGCACGGAACGCGATCGCCTTCTCGCGCAGGATCAGGTAGTTGGTCATGCAGGCCTCGGCGGCAACCCAAACGCCGTTGTCGTCTTCAGTACGCGGGGTCTTGAAGTCGAAGTGCACCGGTCCGTCGTACCCGCCAGCGAGCAAGGTGTCGACCACCCAGAACGCACCGCGTGAGTTGCCTGCACCGAAGCGGAAGTCCTGGTCGTAGCGCGGTCCGCTCTGGCCGTTGAGGTCGATGTGGAAGAGCTTGCCCTGCCACATCGCCTGCGCGTAGCCGTGCGCTGCGTTGAGGCCTGCCATCTCCTCGTGCCCGATTTCCGGGTTGACGCCAACGCCTTCCTTGCGGTCGAGGGTCTCGATGAACGCGAGGGCGTGACCGATCGTCGGCAACAGGATGTCACCGCGGGGCTCGTTGGGCTTGGGCTCGATGGCGAACTTGATGTCGTAGCCCTTGTCGTGGACGAACTCGCCGAGGACGTTGAATGCCTCGCGGTAGCGATCGAGTGCGGCTGCAACGTCCTTGGCGGCGCCAGACTCGGCACCCTCGCGGCCGCCCCAGCAGACGTAGACCTTCGCGCCAAGCTCTGCGGCGAGGTCAATGTTGCGCATGACCTTGCGGATGGCGAAGCGGCGGATCTCACGATCGTTCGACGTGAAGCCGCCGTCCTTGAACACGGGATGCCCGAACAGGTTGGTCGTAGCCGTTGTCACGACGAGGCCGGTTTCGGCGAGACCCTTCTTCCATCGCTCGATGATCGCGTCGCGGCTCTTTTCGTCGGAACCGAACGGGATCAGGTCGTCGTCGTGGAAGTTGACGCCGTACGAGCCGATCTCCTTGAGCTTCTCGAGGGCGTAGATCGGGTCCATCGGTTCACGTGTCGGCTCACCGAACGGATCGCGTCCG
>NZ_JAKFEL010000086.1:0-12922 GCF_036675695.1 Aeromicrobium sp. | reverse complement strand
TCCGGCGAGCTCCAAGTTGGTCCGGATGAGGAAGCGAATCGAGGCGGTGTCGTCGACGACGAGCACTCTGGGCACGGGATTCACGGTAGCCCCCGTGCGATAGGCTCACACGGCAGTTGGCCCGACCGACGCAGTCGGATTTCAGATTGTCTAGCGGGCCCCCGTAGCTCAGGGGATAGAGCGCCGCCCTCCGGAGGCGGAAGCGCAGGTTCGAATCCTGCCGGGGGCACCACCATCCACCGCACGGCCGACGAAGTCCTGCTGGACGCACCTACACTTTCGGTCGTGACGATCATCGGGACGCCCCTGTCGGCCGACGCGACGCGCGTGCTCCTCCTCGGCGCCGGAGAGCTCGGCAAGGAAGTCGTGATCGAGCTCCAGCGCCTCGGGATCGAGACCATTGCGGTCGACCGATACGCCAACGCACCGGCGATGCAGGTCGCACACCGCAGCCATGTCATCGACATGCTCGATCCCATAGCCATCCGAGCCGTCGTCGAGCAGGAGCGTCCGCACTGGGTGATCCCGGAGATCGAGGCGATCCACACGCCTACCCTCCTGGAGCTCGAGGCCGAGGGCGTGACCGTCGTGCCGACTGCCCGCGCCACCCGGCTCACGATGGATCGCGAAGGCATCCGGCGGCTCGCCGCCGAAGAGCTCGGTCTGCCGACCTCGCCATACCGCTTCGCCGACTCGCTTGCCGAGCTCAAGGCTGCCGTCGAGGACGTTGGCACGCCCTGCGTCGTCAAGCCGGTGATGTCCTCGTCGGGCAAGGGCCAGTCGGTGGTCCGTGAGCTGGCCGACGCCGCCACGGCCTGGGAGTACGCACAGGACGGCGGCCGCGCCGGCGCAGGTCGCGTGATCATCGAGGGATTCGTCGACTTCGACGAGGAGATCACGCTCCTCACGGTCAAGCACGCCGGCACGGGCGGCGGACCTGACGTCATTTCGTTCTGCTCACCCATCGGACACGTCCAGGTCGACGGTGACTACCGCGAGTCGTGGCAGCCACAGACACTCGGTCCTGCCGTGCTGGACCGCGCACAACAGGTCTCAGCTGCCGTCGTCGAGAATCTCTGCGGCAAGACCGGTCGAGGACTCTTCGGGGTCGAGCTGTTCATCCGGGGCGACGAGGTCATCTTCTCCGAGCTCTCCCCGCGACCCCACGACACCGGGCTCGTAACACTCGTGTCGCAGGATCTCTCAGAGTTCGCTCTGCACGTTCGGGCCGTCCTGGGATTGCCGATCCCCAACATCCGCACGCGCGGACCAGCGGCGTCGTGCGCGGTCCTCCTTGAGGGCGAGATCGACGCACCCCGGATTACCGGCGTCGATGACGCGGTTGCCGAACCCGACACGACTCTGCGGCTGTTCGGCAAGCCTGCCGTGTCCGGGCGACGGCGCATGGCAGTGACGCTCGCTCTGGGCGAGGATGTCGACGCGGCTCGCGCCCGCGCCCGACGCGCTGCGGCCCATCTGCGTATCGCCGACTGAGCATCTCGCACGTGTAATCTTCACCAAGGGCGTCAGCTCCCACCGAGCAGCGGTTCCCCTGTCGAAAGACCTACGACGGACACACCATGATCAAGCTCGCTCTCGGCGTCATCGCCCACACCGCCAAGGAAAACGAGCGCCGGCTGCCGATCCACCCGCGGCACCTGGACCGACTCAGCAAAGCCGTACGCCCACACGTATTCCTTGAAGAGGGGTACGGCACGAACTTCGGCTACTCCGACGACGAGCTCCGCCCACTCGTTGGCGGAATGCTTTCGCGCACCGAGCTGATCGAACGCTGCGACGTGATCCTGCTGACCAAGCCCCAGCCTTCAGATCTCCTCGAGATGCGCGAAGGGCAGATCCTCTGGGGCTGGCCGCACTGCGTTCAGGACACCGCGCTCACCCAGGCCGCGATCGACCGCAAGCTGACCCTCATCGCGTGGGAAGTCATGAATCACTGGAGCGGTGACGGCAACTTCCTGCTGCACGTGTTCCACAAGAACAATGAGCTCGCCGGCTACTGCTCGGTCCTGCACGCGATGGAGATCGCGGGTCTGACCGGCAACTACGGTCGCCGACTCAGCGCCGCCGTGATCGGGTTCGGGGCCACAGCTCGCGGCGCTGTCACCGCACTCAGCGCACACGGGATCCACGACGTCGACATCTTCACGCAGCGAGGCGTGGCAGCAGTGAGCGCGCCGATTCACTCTGCTCGGATCGTGCACTTCGACCCCGCAGACTCACCAGCCGAGAGCCGTGCCTTCATTGACCAGCAGTGGGTTCCGATGCCGGCGCTGCTGGCCGAGCACGACGTGATCGTCAACTGTGTGCTGCAGAACCCCAACTCCCCCGTGTCATTCCTGATGAATGTCGACCTGCCGACGCTGGCCTCCGGCACGATCATCGTGGACGTCTCTTGCGATGAGGGCATGGGCTTCGAGTGGGCCAAGCCGACCAGCTTCGAAGAACCGACGTTCACGGTTGGCAATGGCGTGCTCTACTACGCCGTCGACCACAGCCCTTCATACCTCTGGAACTCCGCGACCTGGGAGATCAGCCAGGCACTGCTGCCGTATGTGTCCAAGGTTCTCGCCGGTGAGAAGGCGTGGGATGCAGACGAGACCCTTCGCCGCGCAATCGAGATTCGCAACGGCGTCGTGCAGAACCCGGAGATCCTGGCCTTCCAGAACCGCCCCGCTGAATACCCGCACATCACCACATAGCGGTCAGACGAGCGGCTTGCCCTTGCGCACGCGGCGACGGAAGTCAGCCATGTAGAAGTTGAACGGGAACTCCCGCAGGATGCGGGGACTGTGCCGCGTCACGAAGCCGACGACCTTCATCAGCCGGTCGAACCTCTTCTGCTGGCGCAGCGTCCAGGTCAGCTGCATCTCTTCGCGGAATCGCGGTGGCAGGAACCCGGTCGTGACGAAGGTGTTGAACGTCGCGAAGAGCTTGCCGAGCTTGAGTGGAAGGTGCTCGAACCGGACGACCTCCATCAGGTACGCGCGGATGCGGTCGTCAATGTGGACCTGCTCGAGCGCCTTCTCCCAATACTCCTCGAACTCCTCACGGGTCGCGGGCCACATCGACTCGCGTACCTGCAGGGTCGTACCGAGCTTTGCCGAGTGTTGATAGACCGCCTCACGGTCGGCAGGATCAATCCCGCCAATGAACTGCCGGTAGACGTCCTCGACGCCGTAGTAGATGCAGGCTGCGACCCACAGCTGGAGCTCGGGATTCATACCGTGGTACTTGACCGGGCTCTCACTGGTCTCGTCGTTGAAGACCTGATTGTGCGAGGTGTCGACCGCGGCCTTGTAGGCATCGCGCTCCTCGTCCGTCCCGTACGCGACGACCGAGAGATACGTCAGGGTTGTGCGTTGTCGCTTGATTGGGTGCAGGTCGATGCGTCCGGACAAAACCCTGCTCTCCTTGACGCCGTAACCGACACCAGGCCACGACAGCTGCATGATCACGTTGGCAGTGCCGGCGAGCAGAGCGGCACCGAAGACCCCCTTGTGGATCTGAGGGACTCTTGTGACGGCGGTCGTGGTCATGCCAACTCCCAATCTGCGTACGTTTGTGTTCAGATTGTGTCCTGCTCGAGGTTCGTTGGCAAGGGATTCACCGAATGTGTCTGTCACGGGCGCGCGGTAGCGTCAGTTCCACACCTTCGACGAGAGGCAACACGATGCCCACACGCACAGCCCGCACCGCCTGGGACGGCGGACTGCAGGACGGTTCCGGCCAGGTTGAGCTCACCAGCTCCGGACTCGGCACGTTCGACGTCTCCTTCCCCAAGCGCGCATCGGAAGATGGCGGGGGCGTCACCAATCCCGAAGAGCTCGTCGGGGCAGCCCATTCGGCGTGCTACGCCATGTCATTGGCTGCAGCCCTCGGCAAGGTCAATGCGACCCCGCACTCGATGGACGTGACGGCTCACGTCTCCGTCGGCATGAGTGCGGCCGGCCTGGGCCTCACGGGCATCGAGCTGGTCGTACGCGCTGAGGTCGAAGGAATCGACAATGCGGCCTTCCTCGAGGCAGCTGAGGCAGCCAAGATCAACTGCCCGATCAGCAAGGCGTTGACCGGCGTACCGATCACACTGGACGCCGCACTCATCACGGCCTGACGCGGCGTGAAGCCCTCGATCTCGGGTCGCCTTCACGCGCAAGGGCTCGACGTTCCACGATTCGACACGGCGATCGACGTCGTACGACATCTCGGTTGTGTTCAGTCGCAGCTTCACGACATGGGGTTGTGGGCTGTCGCCAGACGAACGGGGGGACTGACGAAGTCCGACCTGGATGCAGCCTTCGCGCAAGGTGACTTCTTGCGCACGCACGTGCTGCGACCGACCTGGCATTTCGTCGACCCGTCGGACATCCATTGGCTGCTGGCCGTCACAGCCCCTCGCATCCGGCAGATGATGTCGTCGAGCAACAACACGATCGGCCTCTCGCCGGCCAAGCTCGAACGAAGCGCCGAGGTCATCGTCGAGGCTCTTTCGGACGGGCCGCGTACACGCTCTGAGCTGGGGATCGCGCTCTCCGAAGCGGGAGTGGACCCGACCGGCCACCTGATTCACATGGCGATGAACGCCGAGATTGAGGCGCTGGTCATCAACGGTCCGATGCGCGGCAAGCAGCACACGTACGTACTCCTTGACTCCATCGTCGCCGCACCTCCTGAACAGCCACGGGACGAGCTGCTTGCTCTCATCGCCAGACGCTACGCTCGTGGTCACGGGCCGATACGCGACAAGGACCTCGCGTGGTGGTCCAGCCTCACGCTGACCGAAAGTCGACGGGCGATTGAGCTCGGCGAGCTTCGTCCCACCGACATCGACGGTGAGACCTACTGGTCGCACGACGAGCTCGTCGACGCAGAGCATCCTCCGGCGATGCTCTTGTCGAACTTCGACGAGTACATCTCCTACGCCCGCGACCCCGGGGACTACGAGCGATTCGACGGCACGGTCGACGAGATGATGCGCGGCGCCGGGCTGCTGGTGGTCGGCGGGCAGCTCGCCGGAATGTGGACCCGCACCTTCACGTCCAAAGCGGTCGCGATCACCGTGCGCTGCTCTCCCCGGGTGACTCCAGCGATCAAGCGGGCGCTGGAAGCTGAAGCGCAGGCATTCGGCCGCTTTGTCGAGCGCGAGCCCCAGCTTCAGATCAACGACTGAGCACAGCGACCAAAACTCGCCAGAACACGCCCGAACGAGCCATCGCCATGGCAATCTGAAATGTGGGTGACGACGCGGGCCAACCGCCGTACGACGCACTAGGCCTGCGCGTTACCCTTGTAAGCGAAGTTTTCACATGCGTTTCAGCACTTAGCCGGAAGAGGCGATCGAGGCAGTGGCCAACTCCTCACCAGACCACACAACCCCTGATTTTGGAACGAATCAGTGGCTCGTAGAGGAAATGTACGAACGCTTTCAGGAGGACCCGACTTCGGTCGATCCGACCTGGGCGACATTTTTCAAGGATGGCCCTCCGCCGTCGACCAACGGCAACACGCCGAAGGCCGCCGCTGTTGCCAGCGTGACGCCTGAGGCGCCGGTGGCCAAGCCAGCCGATGCCCCCGCAGCCCCCGCAGCCCCGGCAGCCACACCCGCCCCGGCCATTCCCACCGAACCTGCGGCCGAGAAGGCCGCAGCTCCCGCGAAGCCTGCCGAGGCGAAGCCAGCGGCTCCGGCAGCGACCCCCGAGTCGCCAGCAACCGCGAAGGTCGGACCCGGCGACGTCGGCAAGACCGTGCTCAAGGGTGCAGCCGCTCGAACCGTCCAGAACATGGATGCCAGCCTCGCAGTCCCGACCGCGACCAGCGTCCGCTCAATGCCCGTCAAGCTGCTGTTCGACAACCGCGTCGTGATCAACAACCACCTGGCGCGTGCGCGTGGTGGCAAAGTCTCGTTCACACACCTCATCGGCTGGGCGATCGTCCAGGCGATCAAGTCCATGCCGGCGATGAACACCGGCTACGAGATCGTCGACGGCAAGCCCAACCAGCTCAAGCCCGAGCACGTCAACTTCGGTCTCGCGATCGACCTGCAGAAGCCCGACGGCAGCCGTACGCTCCTTGTCCCGTCGATCAAGGCCGCCGAGACCCTGACGTTCGCCCAGTTCTGGGCCGCGTACGAAACGATGGTCACCAAGGCGCGCAACAACAAGCTCGAAGTCGCAGACTTCCAGGGCACCACGGTCAGCCTGACCAACCCCGGCGGCATTGGCACCAACCACTCGATCCCTCGCCTCATGCAGGGCCAGGGCGTCATCGTCGGCGTCGGCTCGATGGAATACCCGCCCGAGTTCCAGGGCGCCTCCGAGCACACGCTCGCGCAGATGGCGATCTCGAAGATGATGACGCTGACGTCGACCTACGACCACCGCGTCATCCAGGGTGCGCAGTCCGGTGAGTTCCTCAAGAAGGTCCACGGACTTCTGCTCGGCGAAGACGAGTTCTACGACAACATCTTCCGTGCACTCAAGATCCCGTACGAGCCCATCCGCTGGGCACAGGACATCGCGGTCAGCCATGACGACGAGGTGCACAAGCAGGCTCGTGTTCTGGAGCTCATCCACGCGTTCCGGGTCCGCGGCCATCTGATGGCTGACACCAACCCCCTCGAGAACCACGCCCGCAGCCACCCCGATCTCGACACTGCGAGCCACGGGCTGACGCTGTGGGACCTCGACCGCGAGTTCGCCACGGGATCGTTCGGCAACGGCAAGCGGTTCATGAAGCTGCGCGAGATCCTCGGCATCCTGCGCGACTCGTACTCCCGCACCATCGGACTCGAGTACATGCACATCGACGACCCTGCCGAACGCGCCTGGTTCCAGGAGCGCATCGAGCGCCCGCACACCAAGCCGCCGCGCGAAGAGCAGTTGCGCATCCTGCAGAAGCTCAACCAGGCCGAGGCGTTCGAGACTTTCCTGCAGACCAAGTTCGTCGGCCAGAAGCGGTTCAGCCTCGAAGGCGGCGAGACCACGGTCCCCGTACTCGACGAGATCTGCGAAGCAGCAGCAAGCGACGCTCTTGACGAGGTCTGCATCGGTATGGCCCACCGCGGGCGCCTGAACGTGCTCGTCAACATCGCCGGCAAGCACGCCAGCCAGGTGTTCCGCGAGTTCGAGGGCAACATCGACCCCCGTACGGTCCAGGGTTCCGGTGACGTGAAGTACCACCTGGGCGTCGAGGGTGAGTTCACCTCCGGTGCCGGCGACAAGATCAAGGTCTCCGTCGCGGCCAACCCGTCACACCTCGAGGTCGTCGACCCCGTGCTCGAAGGCATCACCCGCGCCAAGCAGGACCGCCTCAACCGCGGCATCGAGTACCCCGTGCTCCCAGTTCTGGTGCACGGCGATGCGGCGTTCGCAGGACAGGGAGTCGTCGCCGAGACGCTCAACCTCTCTCTGCTGCGCGGCTACCGTACGGGCGGCACGATCCACCTGATCGTCAACAACCAGGTCGGCTTCACCACCTCGCCGTCCTCCTCGCGTTCGTCGCAGTACTGCACCGACGTCGCGCGCATGATCCAGGCGCCGATCTTCCACGTCAACGGCGATGATCCCGAAGCCTGCATCCGGGTGGCACACCTGGCCTACGAATACCGCCGCACGTTCCACAAGGACATCGTCATCGACCTCGTCTGCTACCGCCGCCGTGGGCACAACGAGGGTGACGACCCCAGCTTCACGCAGCCACTGATGTACGACACGATCGAGAACAAGAAGTCGGTGCGCAAGCTCTACACCGAGGCTCTGGTCGGACGTGGCGACATCACGCTCGAAGAGGCCGAAGCAGCCCTGACCGACTACCAGGCACAGCTCGAGCGCAACTTTGCCGAGGTCAAGGAAGCCGCGTCCGATCCCGGCTACTCGCGTACCCCCGACTACCCCGAGAAGCCTGAGCACTCCGGCGAGCTCGTCACGGCCGTCACACCCGAGATGCTCAAGGCGATCGCGGATTCCTACACCAACGTGCCCGAGGGTTTCACGGTTCACCCCAAGGTGCTCCCACAGCTCCAGCGTCGTGCCGCGTCGATCACCGCCGGCCCGATCGACTGGGGCACCGGAGAGATCATCGCGATGGGCTCGCTGCTCGCGGATGGCCGCCCCGTACGCATCTCCGGCCAGGACACGCGGCGCGGCACGTTCGCCTCGCGGTTCGCGACGATCATCGATCGCGTCAACGCAAACGAGTGGACGCCGCTGACCAACGTGACCGATGACCAGGCCACGTTCTACGTCTACGACTCGCTGCTGAGCGAGTACGCCGCGCTCGGCTTCGAGTACGGCTACTCGGTCGCACGTCCTGAGGCACTCACGATCTGGGAGGCGCAGTTCGGTGACTTCATCAACGGCGCCCAGTCCGTCGTTGACGAGTACATCTCCTCCGGCCAGACCAAGTGGGGTCAGAAGTCCGGTGTCGTGCTGCTGCTGCCGCACGGCTACGAAGGTCAGGGGCCCGACCACTCGTCGGCACGCATCGAGCGTTTCCTCGAGCTGTGCGCTGACAACGCGATGACGATCGCACAGCCCTCGACGCCTGCGTCGTACTTCCACCTGCTGCGTCGCCAGAACCTCGAGACCGAGCATCGTCCGCTGATCGTCTTCACGCCGAAGTCGATGCTCCGCAACAAGGCTGCGACCTCGCAGCCCGAGGACTTCACCAGCGGCACGTTCCGTCCGGTGATCGGTGACGACTCGGTCAACACCGCATCGGTCGAACGCGTTCTGGTCTGCTCCGGCAAGATCGCCTGGGACCTGTTCGCCGAGCGCGCCAAGCGTGAGCACGAGGCATCGCGTACGGCGATCGTGCGACTCGAGCAGATCTACCCGCGCCCGACGGCCGAGCTCAACGCCGAGATCGCCAAGTTCCCCAACGCGCGCGAGATCCGCTGGGTCCAGGACGAGCCCGCCAACCAGGGTCCGTGGCCGCACATCGCCCTCAACTTCATGGGCGAGTTCGACGGCCTTCCGCTGTCGCGGGTGTCGCGTCCGGCATCGTCAGCTCCGTCTGTCGGTTCGCACGCACGCCACATCGAGGAGTTCGAGGCGCTGATGGCGCAGGCATTCGCCTGATCGTCTGATGTACTTCACCGACCGCGGGATAGAAGAGCTTCAGAGCAGGCGAGGTGACGAGCAAATCACCTTCGCCTGGCTCGCGGAGCAGCTGAGCACCTTCGTCGATCTCAACCCCGACTTCGAGATTCCCGTCGAGCGCCTGGCCACGTGGTTGGCCAGGTTGGATGACGAGGACGAATAGTCATACTCGCCTGACAGGCTGAGTCAGTGAACTTCGACCAGCCGCCCGTAGTACGCGTTTCGCGTAGTTCCGAAGCCGAACTGGCCGCCGGCGAGTGGCCTCTGACGATCCCGGCTGTTGAGCAGCTGCTGAAAAACGGTCTAGACCTGGGGGCAGGCGTCACCTTCCTCGTCGGCGAGAACGGATCGGGCAAGTCGACGCTCGTCGAAGCGATAGCCGTCGCCTACGGACTGTCGCCAGAAGGCGGAAGCGCCCACGGCCGTCACGAGACACGGACCACCGAGTCGCCGCTCCATCGCGACCTGCAGATTCAACGCGGCATCGGGACAGGTCGCTGGGGCTTCTTCCTGCGGGCCGAGACCATGCACGGCTGGTACACCTACATGGACGAGCATCGCGGTCCCAACGACACCGACTATCACGCGATGAGTCACGGCGAGTCCTTTCTCGAGGTGCTCAACCGCAAGTTCGACTCACCGAGCTTCTATTGTCTCGACGAGCCTGAGGCTGCGCTCTCCTTCCGATCGACACTGACTCTGATCCGAGTGCTCCACGACATCGCCGCGTCGGGTGGGCAAGTTCTGTGCGCCACACACTCGCCCGTACTCGCATCGATGCCAGGTGCTCGCATCATCGAGGTCGGAGACTGGGGAATGCGCGATGCCGAGTGGAGTGACCTTGAGCTGGTTCACCACTGGAAGGCGTACCTCGATGCACCCATGCGCTACCTGAGGCACACCCTCGCCGACGACTAGAGCGTCAGGACGATCTTGCCGAAGACGCTTCCGTCGATGACCGATGCGAGGCCCTCGGCAGCATCAGCCATCGGAAGCTCACGGTCGATCAGTGGCCTGGTGCCGGTGACATCCATGAACTGCGCCAACGCGTGAAGCTCATCGCGGGTGCCCATGGTCGAGCCGTGAACACGCATCTGCTGGAAGAAGATCCTGGTCAGCTCCGCATGTGACGGGGCATCACCCGAGGTCGCACCAGCAATCACGATCGTTCCGCCGGGACGCATCGACTTGACGGAGTGCGACCAGGTGGCCGCTCCGACCGTCTCGATGACGGCGTCGACCTTCGACGGCAGTCGGGCGCCGGACTCGAACGCTTCGTGTGCTCCGATCTCGACCGCACGATTGCGCTTGTCCTCGTCGCGACTGGTCGCGTAGACGCGGAATCCCGCTGCACGCGCCAACGTGATGGCTGCCGTCGCGACACCGCCTCCCGCGCCCTGAACCAGCACTGTGCCGCCCTGCTTGAGTCCTGACTGCGTGAACAACATCCGGTACGCCGTCAGCCAGGCCGTCGGCAGGCACGCGGCTTCGGCGAATGAAAGACCCTCAGGCTTGGCGACGACGTTGCGCTTCGGCACCGTGACTCGTTCGGCGAACGTGCCCTGGTGACGTTCTGAGAGCAGCGAACGCTTGGGATCAAGTGTCTCGTCGCCGCGCCACGACGGGTCGCTGATGACGGCATGCACGAGGACCTCATTGCCGTCCTCATCGAGACCGGCCGCGTCGCATCCAAGGATCATCGGAAGGCGATCGGCCGGCAGGCCGACCCCACGCAGACTCCATACATCGTGGTGATTGATCGAGGCAGCCTTGACCGTGACGGTCGTCCACCCGTCGGGCACCTCGGGTTCGGGGCGATCCCCTACGACGAGGCCATCCAAGGGCGCGTCGGGGTTGATCTGGTCTGCATAGACGGCGAACATCCAGCTCCTCGGGACGTTGAGTGCGTTGGGGCGTCAGTATGGCCGACGCGCAAGACCCTCGCGCCGTGCAGTGTCGGTGACGGCACGCGCCACCGTCGCAGCGACTCGCGGGTCGAACGGCGACGGGATGATGAACGACTCGGTGAGGTCGTCACCCACGAGATCGGCAATGGCCTGAGCTGCGGCGAGCTTCATACCTTCCGAGATCCGCGTTGCACGCACGTCGAGCGCGCCACGGAAAATCCCGGGGAAGACCAGCACGTTGTTGATCTGATTGGGGAAGTCCGAACGACCGGTCGCGACCACTCGTGCGTACTTGTTGGCGATGTCGGGATGAACCTCGGGATGCGGGTTGGCGAGTGCGAACACGATCGCGTCAGGTGCCATCGACGCGACGGCTTCCTCAGGAACGGTGCCGCCGGAGACGCCGATGAAGACGTCTGCGCCGGACAGTGCGTCCGACACGGAGCCGGGACGTGCCCAGTCCGCTGTCTCGTCGGCGAGCCACTGCTTGACCTCGTCGAGCTGGCCGCGGCTCGAGTGCACGACTCCGCTGCGATCGACGACCGCTATCTTGTGGACGCCTGCTGTCTTGAGGATCTTGGTGATCGCCACTCCGGCCGCGCCCGCACCCGAGATGACGACCTTGACGTCCTCGATGTAGCGATCGGTGACCCGCAACGCGTTGAACAGTGCCGCCAGGACCACAACCGCCGTACCGTGCTGGTCGTCGTGGAAGACAGGGATGTCGAGGCGCTCGATCAGACGGCGCTCGATCTCGAAGCAGCGTGGGCTGGAGATGTCTTCGAGGTTGATCCCGCCGAACGACGGAGCAAGTCGCACGATGGTCTCGACGATCTCGTCAGGATCAGTCGTCGCCAGGGCGATCGGGATCGCGTCGACGCCGCCGAACTGCTTGAACAGCACCGCCTTGCCTTCCATGACCGGCATAGAAGCTGCGGGACCGATGTCACCGAGGCCGAGCACCGCGGTGCCGTCGGTGACGACCGCGACAGTGTTGGACACCCAGGTGTATTCGTGAGCGACCTCGGGGTCAGCTGCAATGGCCTCGCACACCTGGGCGACGCCCGGTGTGTAGGACTTGGCGAGATCGTCGGCATTGTTCAGCGGTACGGTCGCCGCGATCGCCATCTTGCCGCCGCGATGCAGCGCAAAAATGGGGTCTTCGGGGTCCGGCGCCGGTGTATGCACGTCGATATCTGTCGCAACCATTGAATGCCTCGGGAAGTTGAAAACTAGTGACGGGACCGATCAGATCGCCGATGCGGCAGTTGGCCGCTCATGGGCACCCGCACCGAAGGGGTGGTTTGTGCAGGTCGTGCCCGGTTCTCAGTCTCTCACAACCGGTATGTCACGTCCCAACGCCCGGGTGACTGGAGGAGCAAGCAGGCAGCTCAGCACCACGACGGCGCACACGCCCATCACGATTGCCAGCCACGCGGTGTCTTCGTTGCGCAGGTTCCACGCGAGCAGCAGCTGGATCAGGTGAGTGACGACGAGTGGGCTGCGCGCCCAGGACTCACCCTGAGACACCCGCCAGGCTGCGAACGCCTGACCGATGCCGTAGATGGCGAGCAGGAGACCAGCTCCGACGCCCAGTCCGAGCCGCTCGCGCGACACATCTGCCAGGTCGAGCACGGCCAGGACGATGTACGCGAGGGCCTCCACTGCGACCACGACGGCGGCAATGCCGAGCAGCGTTCGAGCCGACTTCTTGAGCGGTTCTGGGGGTGTCACTGCGCCAGCCTACGAAAGTGTGACCCAACTCAACAATTCGCAAGGGTCCTTACCCTTGTAATGCAGTTGAAACCTTGAAAACATGGAGCCTCAGCCTTGGAACGGGTCAGACCGGCCTGCCCACGGCGCAACCGAACGGGAAGGAGTGTCCACATGGATTGGCGT